>JBJKRG010000095.1:0-24380 GCA_046704805.1 Gemmatimonadaceae bacterium | reverse complement strand
CTCACGATGTTCGCCATCCGGCGTGCGGGGGGCTCCTGGGCCTCGACCGTTGCCGCCGCGGCCGCCAGCACCAGGGCGGCGAGGGAGGCGACCTGTCCGAATGTCATGGGCGGGAGTAGGTATCGGGATCGCACGGTCCGTACCACCCTGGCCCCCGGGTTTCCGGCACCGGCATTCAGCCGCGCCCGCGGGGCTCGCGCCCCGCAACCGGCTGCAGGCGGGTCCAGCACCGATCGGCCGTCGCGAACAGCGTCTGCAGCGATTGGCGCCAACGTTTCCAGTCGCCGAGCCCGGCGCCTGCCCCGGCGGCCGCGGCGGCCGGTCCCGTGTGCCGCAACTCGCCGATGGCCGCGCGCAAGGGCTCGGCCGCCTCTCCGGCATGGGCCGCGAAGGCCCTCCGCGCTGCGGGGCGTGCATCGCGGCTTCGCTCGGTGAGGCCCGCCAGATACGCATCGAGCGCCCGCTCCAGTCGATCGGGGTCGAACGCCGCGACGATCGCGGCGCGCCCGACCGACTCCTCGGCGCGCCGTCGGGCTTCGAGGAGTGGAGCGAAGAACTCTCGCTGTGCCGACGCGCTGGCCCGGGTGCGGGACGACCCCAGCGACCGGAGCGCTCGCGTGAGTTCCGGGATCGTGCAGCACGCCGCGACGATGGCCGCTTCGAGCGGTGCTGGATCGGCGCTGTGCAGCACCAGGGACCCGCCCGCCGCGAGCACGACGGTGACGCGACGACCGTCGCGCCGGACGTCGGTGATGTCGTCGAGGTGCACCGTCGGTCCCGGGCTGCCGTCGGTGCCCGTCGACGTCAGCTCCTCGGCTCCGAGCCGAACCACGAGTGATGCTCCCCGGGCGGTGTCGAGACGCACCTCGAATTCGCGGAGCGCGCCGGTGCGGGGTGCGGCCGACCGTGCGTCGTCGGTCATGCGGCGAGAATGGCCGCCACCACGGCGTCGGTGTCGCGAAAGTCGGGGAATACCGCCGCCGGCTCGAACGCCGCGAGCTGTTCCGTCGAATACCGGCCGGTCGCCACCCCGACGGCGCGTGCGCGAACGCCGCGCCCGCACGTGAGGTCGGCCGGCGTGTCCCCCACCACGACGATGGACTCGCCGGGCAGCTCGCGCCCGAGCACGCGGCCGGCCCGCGCCCGGGCGATCGCGGGGAGTTCGGCCCGGACGGCATGATCCGAGCCGAATGCACCGATGCGGAATCGTGCCGGATTGATCCCCACCGCACTGAGCTTGGCGTGCGCCCCCGGCTGAACGTTCCCGGTCAGCAGACCGAGCACCACTTCGGCGTGCATCTCCAGGGCGTCGAGCAGTTCCGGGACGCCGGGGTTCGCGGAGGCAGCGTGTCCCGGCGCCGTCAGCTCGCCCGGCAGCAGCTCCACGTAACGCTCGAACAGCGCGTCGAGCCGCGCGTCGACCACCGAGGATTCGATCCCGGCCAGGGCCATCAACTCGTGGACGATCTGGGGATCGGTCTTCCCGTCGAACCAGTGTTCATCGGGGCCGGCCGTGCCGAACGCCTCCACGAGGGCGCGCTGAATGGCGCGGCGTCCCGCGCCATCGCTGGTGAGCAGCGTCCCGTCGATGTCGAAGAGCACGAGTTTCACGCGCGTGTGAGCAGAAGTCCCGACATGATGCAGACGGCGCCGACGCCTTGCCAGGGCGTGGGGCGCTCGGCGAGCATCGCCCAGGCGACGATCAGCGCGAAGACCGGCTGCAGGTTCGCGTACATGGCGGTCCGGGTGGGGCCGATCACCCGTACCCCGCGGTACCAGAAGAGATACGCGATGACCAGGGCGCCGAGTCCGCTGTAGAGCACCGCCAGCCACGCAGCGGCGGGCACGGCACGCCACGACAGGCTGAGGACGGCCGGCAGGGCGATGAGCTCCAGCACGACGGCGCCGCCGATCATCGTGTACGCGGACAGGGTGAGGCCGTCGATGCGGTGGGTGTACGGCGTCAGCAGCACCGTGTACAGGGCCCAGCTCAGCGAGCCGGCGAGGACCAGCAGATCGCCGGCGACCGACGCGCCCTCCACGGCCATGCGCGTGCCGCTGTAGACCACGAATCCGATCCCGAGGATGGACAGGGCGATGCCGGCGGCGCCGCGCCCCCGGATGCGCTCGACCCCGCGAATCCGGCCGATGAGCGCGATGAACGCCGGCGAGGCCGCGATGACGAGGGCCGCGTCGCCGGCGCGGGTGAGCGCCACGCCCTCGATGAACAACACCTGATACAGCCCGTTGCCGAGCACGCCGAGCAGGAGCAGCCCGACGAGATCGCGCCGGCTGATGTGGGCGCGCCGCGGAAGGAAGGCGACCAGCGCCAACGCCACGGCAGCGAGCAGGATGCGGGCGGCGTTGAACGCCAGCGGCGACAACAGCTCGGTGCCGTACTTCACGACGCTGAAGTTGACCCCCCAGATGAGGGCCATCAGCACCAGAGAGGCATCGGTGACGAGGATCGCCACCCGGCCCGGTGCCTGGGCGGTCGTCTGCGCCACGGCGTCGTCCGCTGCAAAGGACATCCACGAAACGTAGACGGGCGCAAACCGCCAGTCTATGTTCCCTGTCATGCACGTCGCCTTCGCTCTGTTCGCCGACGCCGCGAACGTCTCCCAGGAAGGGAAGTTGAACATCCTCGGGGTGTTCGACGCGCTGCAGGTCGGGAATTCCCCTGCCGTGCATCCGCGCGCCAACCTCGTGGTGCACCTCAAGGGCACCTCGATGGACATCGGGCAGCACACCGTGACGCTGCGCTGGTTGAATCCGACGGGAAGTGAGTTGTGGAGCAGCGCCGGTGATCTGAACGTGGGTCCGCTCCCGACGGGCGTCAGCGAGATGGACGTGCCGCTGATCGCACAGATCGACCTCCCGATCGACGGCGCCGGACCGTATGCGATGCTCATCGCGCTGGACGACGAGGAGCGGGCGGAGGTTCCGGTGCAGGTACGGGTGGGGGCGCCCATCGCCGCCCCCTCTGGACTGGTGAGCTGAGCGCGCCTCAGAGCATCTGTCGCACGAACCGGAATTGCTCGCGCAGCTTGCGCACGTAGGTATCGCGGCCGTCCGACAGTCGCTCGACCGCGAATCCACCGCGGCCGATGGACACGTGGGCCATGCGGCCGCCGCCGATCCCGAGCCCGACGTGCGTGATCGCCAGGTCATCCCGGTCCGAGAAGAAGGCGAGTTCGCTGCTCTGCAGGGCCGTGAGCACCCGGCGACTGGCCGTTCCGGCCTCGGCCTGCTGTGACGAGTCGCGAGGCAGCGCGATCCCGTGCAGCCAGAACAGCGCCAGCACGAACCCGGAGCAGTCGGCACCCCACGGCGTGATGCCCCCCCACAGGTAGCTGGTCCCGTCGAAGTACTCCTGCGCCGAGCGGGCGATCGCCGCCGGCGTCTTCGGAAACCGCGCCGTCAATTCGGTCTCGAGCACGACCTCCCCCGATTCCACGATCTCCTCGGGCCCGAGGTAGGCCCCGAGCGGCAGGGCGCGAATGCCCCCACCGGTCGACCGGGTGCGGCAGCCCAGGGAGATGCGCCGCGTGCCCCGGCTCTGCCGGGCCGACACACCCGGCGCACGAGACAGGAATCCCTGGTGCATCCACCCCTCGTACCCGTCGGCGCCGCGCGCGCGCACCCAGTCGCCCTCGGACTCTCTCACCTCCACGATGTGGCCGGCCAGCCGCTGCGACACCTGGACGCTGGCGGCACGCGGCTCGGCGAGCATCGGAGCCACGGCCGTCCGCACCACGGCGCGCCACCCGGTCTTCACGCCCCATCCCCCAGTCCGGGAAAGCCGGGCTGCCCCCTGGCGACGCGCACGCCGCGTTCGATGGCCTCTTCGAGCGCGGCGACCGCGAGCGCTTCCACGTGTAACGCATCGGCGCCGGTGCCGGTGGGCGCGCCGAGGGCGAACACGATGTCGCCGTCGAAGGACGAGCCGGCAGGCGTGATCCGGTGGAACAGGGCGGCGCCGGCTGCCCGGGCCAACTGCTGCAACTGGATCCGCTCGAGTGCCGCATTGGTGGCGACGACCGCGAGCGTCGTGTTTCGCAGGCGTTGCTCGGCGGCCATGGCGGCAATCCGGTGCGGCTCTTCGGCGAGCAGGCGGGCCGCGTCGAGGAACCGCCCGCCCTCGCCGCGCGCGCCGGCGACGATCCGGCCCTCGCCGTCGCGCACGTCGCCAAACGCGTTGACGACCGCCACGGCCGCCACGCACACACCGGCGGACTCCCGCTGGGCGCACCCCAGGCCTCCCTTCATGGCGTGCGCGACGCCGGCCGCCTTGCCGACCGTGGCACCGGTACCGGCGCCGACACTGCCCTCGGCCACGCCGCTCGAGACGGCCGACTCGGCCGCGTCGTAGGCCATGGCGGGCGTGGGGCGGCCGTTGAATCCGCCGATCGGGCCCAGATCGAAGAGGACGGCCGCCGGGACGATCGGTACCACGCCGCCGGCAATGGGAAAGCCCCGCCTGCGCTCCTCCATCCAACGCATCACGCCGGCGGCCGCGTCGAGTCCGTAGGCCGAGCCGCCGGTGAGCAGGACCGCGTCCACGCGGTCGGCCAGTGCGTCCACGCCGAGCGCGTGCAGCTCACGCGATCCGGTGGCCCGGCCGAACACGGCCACCCCGCCCCGCCGGGGGCCGTCGATTCCGCGCACGACCGTGCACCCCGTCCCATGCTCCCCATCGGTGGCGTGGCCGACGGCCAGGCCGACACGCGAGAAGTCGACGCTCAATTCACGGCGCCGGCGATGGATGGGCCGCGTCGTGCCTGGCCTGGCAATCCCGGCAGCGCGTGACGCCCCGCATGTTGCAGATCACGCAGATGAACGTGCCGCAGTCCACACACGGATATCCCTCCGATGCGCGTTCCTCGTTGCCGCACGCGCGGCAGGTCATCGCATCATGTTCCTTCAGATCCGCCGTCATCGCATCCCTCCGGATTGCATCGGCTGTCGCGCCTCGACGCCGTATTCCTTGATCTTCTTGATCAACGTCGCCCGCGAGATGCCGAGTTCCTTCGCCGCGCGCGTCCGGTTGCCGTCGTGGGCCCGGAGCGTGCGATCGATGTGCTGGCGCTCGACTTCAGCGAGCGTGCGCGGAATGTGGTGCTCCACACCCGCACCCGACGCATCGCGGACTTCCGCCGCCAGGTGCGAGGCGGCGATGGCCGGCGCGCCACGGCCGATGATCATCGCCCGCTCCAGCACGTTCCGCATCTCCCGAATGTTCCCGGGCCAGGAGTACTTGAGCAGGTGTTCCAGCGCTTCGTCCTCGAGTTCCGTGGGGCCCTCGGGAAGGTTGACGCGCAGCTCGTCGAGCAGATGGGCGATCAGCTCCACGAGGTCCTCGCGCGAGCGCGCCCGGAGCGGTGGCAGGTTGATCGGCATGACGCTCAGCCGGTAATACAGGTCCTCCCGGAAGCGGCCCGCCGTGACCTCGGCGACCAGGTCGCGGCTGGTGGCGGCGATCAGGCGCACGTCCACCTGCACCTCGCGCGTGCCGCCCTGCCGGCGGAAGCTCTTCCCTTCGAGCACGCGGAGCAGCTTGGGCTGCAGGTGGGCGTCGAGATCGCCGATCTCGTCGAGGAAGAGCGTGCCGCCGCTCGCCACCTCGAGCAGTCCCGGCCGGTGCACCGCCGCCTCGGCCGCGCCCCCCTGCTCGACGCCGAACAACTCCGAATCGAGCGAGGCCGCGGTGAGCGCGGCGCAGTTCACCTCGACGAAGCGCTGTCCGGCCCGCGGACTCTGCCGGTGCATCGCCTCGGCCACCCTTCCCTTCCCGGTGCCCACTTCCCCGACGAGCAGCACGGTCGTGCGATCGCTCCGGGCGAGGAGGTCGATCTGCGCCGCCAACTCGCGCATCGCCGGCGACGAGCCGAGCATCGGCGTGGCGAGCGCGTGGCCCCGCCGTTCGGTGAGGTAGACGTTCATCTGCCGCAGGTGCGCCTTCTCGAACGCACGCTCGGCGGCCGCGCCGAGATGCGCCAGCTCGATGGGCTTCGTGAGGAAGCTTTCCGCGCCCGCCTGCATCGCCCGCACGGCGAGCGACACGTCCCCGTGGCCGGTGATCATGATGATCACCGGGTTCTCCTCCTTCACGCGCTCGAGGACCTCGAACCCGGTGATGTCCGGCAGCCGCAGGTCGAGCAGCACCAGGTCGGGCCGCCGCTGCTTGACGAGCGTGACCGCCTCCTCACCCGTGTACGCTTTCAGCACCTGGTGCCCGGCGCGTTCGAAGAATGCACCCAGGAACGAAGTGATGTCGCGTTCGTCGTCAACGATGAGGACGGTGGGCATTCCGGTCGCGGGGATGAGGGTTTCGCTCTGCCCCAATCGGCAATACCGGGGGTGTACAGAGAATGAACACGGGAGACGTCGGGAGCAACCCTCGGTCAGTCCCGGGCGGGCACGAGTAGGCGACCGGCTCCTGGCACGACGCACGCCTCCAGCTCGCCGGGCGGGAGCAGCTCGCCGTCCGCTTCGGCGCGGCGAGGTGGGTCGCTGACCACACGCACGTGACGGCCGCGATAGAACTGCGTGAGGGAATCGTCGGGGAAGCGGCCGCGGAGCATGCGCCAGGCCACGCGGACGGCCTGCGGCAGGTTCCGCGCGGCATAGACGGCGACGTCCAGCATCCCGTCCTCGGCGTCGGAGCCCGGCGCGAGGGTGATCCGCCCGTCCAGCACGGCGCCGATGTTCGCCACGAGCAGCGACAGCGCTTCGACGTCGTGGTCGACCCCGTCCACCGTGATGCGGGCGCGGAACGTCGCGCCGTGGACGGCCGCGCCGATGGCGGCGCCCGCCCCGGCGAGCACGTATGCCCCCACGCCGATCCGTCGTTTGAGGGCCGTTGGCGTACGTTCGATCATCGCCACGTCCACCCCGATGCCGGCCGCGACGGCGAAGTGCCCGCCGAGTGAGAGTTGTGCGAGATCGATCGGCCGCACGATGCCGCGACAGAGCGTGCGGACGGCACGCGCCGGATCGAGCGAGATGCCGAGCGCGCGCACGAGCAGGTTGCCGGTCCCGCCGGCCAGTGCGCCCAGCGGGGTTTCCGTTCCGACCAGCCCGCCCACCGCTTCCATGATCGTGCCGTCGCCGCCCAGCGTGAACACAGCGTCGTAGTCGCCGCCGAGATCGCGCGCCATGGATCCGGCGTCGCCCGGCGCCTGCGTGAGCCGCGTATCGCACGCGATGTCGAGCGCCGCGAAGGCGGTTTCGACGCGTCCCAGGTCCCGCACCCCGCGGCGCGACGCGGGGTTCACGATCAACAGCGCACGGTGGATCACCACCGCCAGGTCTTCGACAGCGAGAGTCCCCACTGCTGGGGCGTCGGTACCAACCCGCGAGGAGCGCGCCCACACAGGAGGGCGCTGGATGGCGGCTCGAGGCCGAGCTCGGCCGACAGCGTACTCGAGAAGCGATACTGGAGCTTGCTCTCGAGTTGCTCGACGAACGTGCCGCTGGAGCCGGTGCCTGATTGACTGGCGTAGAACTGACAGAACCCCGTGCTGATGCTGAAGAAGAGATTGTTGGTGATCTGTTTCTCGCCGCCGAGGCGGGCGCCGGCCAGGAACTCGCGGGCGGCGCTCGTCGGCGCCGGGCTGCCGGTCGCCGTCTGATCGGTGGCGCCGGGCTGGAACTGCAGGATGTCGAAGGTGGACCCGAGTTCACCACGGAGCGTGTGCGCGAGCACGCTGCTCGCACTCGGCAGCAGGACCTGCGCCGCGGTACGCAGGTAGCTCTGGTTCGCGCCCAACTCGAAGCTCGGCACTCCGCAACAGAGGTAGCTCACCAGATCGGACTGTGGGATGGCATAGCTCTCTCCGCTCTCCAGGTCGAGCGACGGTCCCGGATACAGGTAGCCGGAGAGCCGGGCCCGGACGATGACGTCGGGACGGTCGTACTGGCGGACCGTATAGAGCGCGGTGACGTCGATCTTCGGGTTCAGGTCCGGCGTGCCGTAGAAGGTGATCGTGCCACTCTCCACCTGGAATTCGCGCTGCAGGATCCCGAGTGAGAGCGTGTAGGTGCCCCGTTCCGCCGTGAGCGTGCCGTCCAGCGCCAGCCGATACGTCGGTTCCTCCTGCGCGTTCGGGTTGGTCGAGAAGGACGCACCCGTTGCCGAGGGGCGTTGTGTCGTCGTGCGGACGTTCAGGGCGCCGCCCAGCTTGATGTTCGCCTCCGGCGAGCGCAGCCAGACCTCGTCGCCGAGGGTCACCCGGACACCGCGGATGGCCATGTCCTTCAGGAGCGCCGACGGCGGACTGGGCAGTTTGATGCGGTTGCCGAGGTCGGTGGTGTCGATGATCCCTTCGAGGTCGGCGTAGCTCAGCTGCACCATCTGCTTCTTGGCCAGTTCGCGCTCCGGCAGGTAGATCGTGCCGCGCACGATGTCGACCGAGCCGGTGAGGGTGTCCGCCCGTTCCCGCCCGAAGAGCTGGATGCTGTCGTTCCTGGCGGTGGAGACGTCGAGGCTCGCCAGTGTGTGCTTGTCCACGATGCGGAAATCATGCGCCGTGAGCGTCAGGCGGAAGCGCGGGTCGCTGCGGTCGGCGAAATCCACGAAGCCGCCCACGGACACGTTGTTGGCGGGTGAGTCTCCGCTCCAGGCGCGGAGCCGACGCACGGCGAGGCTGTCGCGCTGGTTGGAGACGAAGAGGTCGGCGCTGAGATCGTGCAGCGTGATCCCGAGGTCCGGGATCGTGAGTTCGGCGCCGTTCATCTGGGCCACGCCGCCGAGCGTAGGGTGCCCCCAGGTGCCGCCCACATCGAGCGCCAGGAACATGCGCCCTTTCGCATTGCGGACGCTGGGCAGGAACGCTTCGACGATCGCGAAATCGGCGCTGTCGGCGCGGATGGCGCCGGTCAGGGAATCATCGAGCAGGCTGGCGCTGAACAGCTGCAGGGCCATGGGCAGAGACGCCGAGGCGGTCAGCGTCGGCACGCCGTTCCGGTAGATGTCGAGCGTGGCGACGGTCCGGCGGTCCGCATACGTCCCCTGCGCGTCGACGCGCTCCAGCCGCATACCCCCGTACCGCAGATCGTGCGCGGCAATGGCGACGGTGGCGCGCGGGGCGTCCCGGGTCCCGCCGACGTCGGCATGCACCGACCCCCACCCCGACATCGTGTCCGCGACCTGCAGCAGGGTGGCCGCATCGCGCACCGGAATGCTGTCGGCGCGGAACCACATCCGGACCGAGTCCCTGAGCGGCACATAGGCAGCCGCCGAGACCACCCCTCCGGCGCCGTTCCGCATGCGCAGGGTGTCGGTCCGGATCAGCGTCGGGTCGATGTCGATGCTCCCCGGCGCCGCGAGCGTCCAGCGCTCGTCTCCGATCACGAGGGTGCCGGAGTCCACGCTCATCGCGGTTCGGTCGGCGACGTGCGAGATCGTCCCGCCCATGTTGAAGGTGGGACCGTTGTCGCTGAGTACCCCGACGCCGTACGTGCCGGCGAACTGGATCCCGGGTCCCCCCCGGCCGCTCACCCTGGCGAGCTCGGCGCTGAACCCGATGGTGTCCACCCGGACGCCGCCGAGCACCAGCGTGTCGAGTCGCAGCCATCCGGTGCCGCGCGGCGCGTGGAGGACGTCGGCGAACGCGAACTGGCCCTCGGTGGTCGCCCCGCGGTCCTTGTTGATGTAGAGACCGCTGCCGTGTAGATGTCCGCTCACGTCGAGCGAGTCCAGGTTCCCGGTGAGCTGACCGTCCACGTAGAAGCTGCCGGCGAGCGAGTCGGGCTTCTCCCGCTGCCCCACGGAGCCCGTCTGCAGGAAGGGGCGGAGCCCGCCGAGGGAATCGACGCTGAGGTGATAGCTCATCGAGTCGACCACACCCGGGTGCAGGCCGAGCGCGCCGCGCGCGGTGAGGGTGGCCGCCGACGTCTCGATCCGCGTCGAATCCACGTACGCGCGGCCGCCGTCGAACCGCAGGTGGGCGAGCGACGTGAACAGGCTCACGCGGTCCAGCTCCGACCGCTCCAGCGAGAGCGTGGCCGTGCCGCGCAGGTCGGCTACGGAATCGCCGGTCACCTGCAGGTCGTAGTCGCCGGTGATCGAGCCCGACGGGAGGCTGTCGCCGGCCAGCGCCAGCGCCGGATTGACGCCCACGAGGCGGCCGCTCCCGTGCACGCCGTACGTCGGGGGATCGGTATCGAGGTATCCGTTGAAGCTGGCGGCCCCCGTGGGGCCCCGCAGCGTCGCATCGACGAACAGGTGCTGCGTCGTCCCCTGGACCCGGATCGGTCCGGCGTACGTGCCCACGACGGGCAGGCCGGAATACGACCGCCGGAGCGCGTTCAGCGACAGGGAGTCGGCGAACAGCGACACGTCGTACGTCGTGTACTGGTCGCCGAAGGTCAGCCGCCCGCTGCCGAAGACCTGCGACGTGGGCACGCCCGTGTCATGGTATTGCAGTTGGGCGCCGACGAACCGTACGTCCGTCCAGAGCGAGTCGAGCGTCGCGGTGCCCGAGACCCAGCCCCTGAGCCGGGGAAACGCGGGATAGAGGTACTCGATGCTGCGCAGGTCGAGCGTCTGGGCATCGACCGCGAAGTTGTGGAACCGGGTGAGGCCCGGATCGAGAATGTCCAACTCCCCGCGGCCGCTGAGCGCCGAGACGGCGCCAGGCACGTGGGCGTCCGCGAAGCTGAGCACCGCGGTGTCGACGACGAAGTGCGTCAGCGGCCCGCCCCGGGCCAGCACGGTGCCTCGGATGTCGCCCTGCCAGTCGACCGGGAACGGCTTGCCGGCCAGCGTGCGCAGGAGGTCGAAGTTCACCGGCTCAGCCTGCAGGTCCACGTCCTTTACCTGGAGCACCGGGCCGCCCACCGCGAACGTCATCGCCCCCCGCAGCCGCGAGCGGGTGCTGCGGACGTCGAGCTTCGTGAGCTTGTAGTCGAGCACGTGCAGATTCCGCTCGTTCCGGATGTCGAGGACGGTCGAGCCGCCGCCGGTGGTGGGCAGCGTGGGATACACCCAGTGCACGTCGGCCAGCGAGACGCTGTCGGCCACGACGTGCAGGTCGTAGCGGACGGGAAGGTCGCTGCCCCACCAGATCTTGCCGCGCCCGGATCCATGGGAGCCCGGGAGCACGAACTGCGACACGTTGAGCCAGATCGAGTCGCCGAGGCTGCGCAACGAGCCCGCGATGTTCCGGAACCGGAAGGGCGGATCGTCCTCATCGACGGCCAGACTGTCGATCGCGAAAGTGCGACCGACGCTGTCCGGATCGTTGAGTCGAACGTGGGGCAGCATGGCGTCGATGTGTGTCCACCGCCAGGTGCGCGCCAGGCCCTCGCGCACCCGGCGGATCTCCACGTTCGGGTTGTGCAGGGCCGCGTCGATGGCGCTGTCCCGCCGCGCCCCGTGCAGGGAATCGTCGGGATGCCAGGGGTTGGTCACCTCGAACGACGCGTTCCGCAGCCGCACCGAATCGAGCACCACGAAGTCGCCGTACTGCGGGCCGGTGGCCTTCGTTCCGCGGCGCCCGCTGCGGAAGATGCGGCGGAAGTTCCAGTCGTAGTTCTCGTGCTGCCGCAGGTAGATGGTGGGATGCTCGATCGTGACGCGGGTGAACAGGAGCCGCTTGTCCATGATGTTGCGCGGATCGTAGTCGACGCTCACCGGTCCCGTCGCCACGAACAGCGAGTCCTCGGCGTCGCGGATCTCGAAGGAGTCGACGGTGACGCCCGTCAGGTAGTTGCCGGTGATGCGGCCCACGTAGACGTGTCCGTGCACGCGCGACGCCAGATAGTCCTGCACCGCAACGCGGATCTTGTCCTGCCCCCACCCGGTGCGGGTGAGCACGAGCACGCCGCCCGCCACGGCACCGACCAGTGTGATCAGGAGCCCGAGGCTCACGTACAGCACGAGGCGGCGACGGGAGAGCATCGGCTAGAACTCGGGCCCGATGGAGAAGGTCAGGGTCAGGCGGTGGAAGAAGCCAGAGGACTGCTGCGGGACGAACGTGGCCGGACAGGACTGGTCTTCCTGGACGTAGCTCGTCGCACCGGTGCTGCTGTTGGTCAGGATGTGCACGGGAATCGAATTGCCAGGGCTGACGCAGTAGAGCGGCGCCGCGCCGGTTTCGCGATTCACGCTGGCATCGTAGTAGATCGGACCACGCGGCTGCGGGTAGGGATTGTACCCGACGTTGACCTGCAGTGGTCCCACGGGGGTAAACACGCGGATGCCGATGCCAGGCGTCCACTTGATCTGCGAGAGGGCCAGGCCCGTTCCCTGGGTGCCCCGGGTCCACACCTCGCCACCGTCGGTGAACAGGGTGTACTGCAGCAGCCGGGGGAAGAAGGCGTCGGGGATCCGGTACTCGAAGTTCGCGACGACGAGCGCGTTGCCGCCCACCGGCACCACGCGGAAGGGCCGGACGTTGTTGGGGGCTTCGAGGTAGGCCGTGCTGTCGTTCACGACCACCGTGTCGTACTTCTGGGCGATGTAGAGCAGGGAGCCCAGCTCGTTCTGGTAGAACCCGCGGACGCTGTTCGCGCCTCCGGCGTAGAGGCGCTCTTCCGGCGGGATGTAGCGGGTCCGGTCGGAGAGGGACAGGTTCGAGCCCACGACGACGCCGGCCTGCAGGCGGGCCGCGAAGACCCCGGTGCCGCCCACGGGATGGTACCACGCGACGCGGAAGGTGCCCTTGTTGAACGTCAGGTCCGGAGACGAGCCGAGGGTGCGCAGTGAGCTGCGCACCTCGGTCTGGAAGGCGAACCCGCGACTGGGATTCAGGGGATTGTCGGTGCTGGAATACGTGTACTGCGTGCTCGCCACGGCCAGCGGCTGGGCGATCCGCGAGATCTGCTCGGACTGCTGGTCGCAGCGGTTGAAGACCGCGCAGAGCAGCGCCGGCTGGGCGTCGGTGCGCCCGTATTCGAGGCTGTAGGCCAGGCGGAGCGTTCCGTCCGGCCCCACGCCGCGCGTGGCGGCGGCTTCACCGCCGATGAGGGTCGAGCGGAGGTAGGCCAGATACTCGCTGCGCCGCTCGCGGTAGAGCGAGTACGACGGGACCCAGTTGGAGCCGAACAGGCCCGGCTGCTGCAGCGTCGCCGAGATGCTGTAGTTGGTCGTGTCGCTGAACGGATCCCGCCGCAGCACGTCCTGATAGCAGAGGTGGCGCGTGGACGACGACGCCAGCGGGTACCCGTAGCCGATCTTCGAGAGCTGCGCCGCCACCTCGAGGTGCCGGGCCTGGTGCAGGAAGTTCCGGTTCGTGTACTGGGCGCTGGTGCGGAAGCAGTCGAGGGTCGCCCACCCGTATTTCGTGTCGAGCTGCTGCATGTAGTCCTCACGCAGGTCGACGAGCAGGGTCACGAGGGAATCCCCCGGCGGCTGGACCGAATCGAGTGCGACCTCGACGTGGCGGTACGCCCCGAGCTGATAGAGGCTGCGCTGGGCATCGATGAGCTTCTGGTCGCTGTAGAGATCGCCGATGTGAATTCCCAGCAGCCGGCGCACCACGTCGTCCCCGATCTGCTGCGAATGCGCGCTGTCCACCGGCACGACGTGCACGCGAATGGCCCCGATGTAGGTCCGTGGCCCCGGCAGCACATGGATCGAGATCGTGGCGTCCAGTGAATCGTACCGCAGCTGATAGTCCTTGAGGACGGTCACGCCCGGGTAGCCGGAGTTCCTCATCCGCGTGGCGATCGTGTCGAGCTCGGCTGCGAACAGATTGAAGTTGAACGGCACGCCGTCCCGCAGCGGAAGTCCCTTGAGGATCTGCGGCCGATTCGGCACCGAATCGAGTCCCGATATGCTCAGGGAATCGATGAGGATCGGCCTTCCCTCGTCGATCCTGAATTGCACACTCACACCGTGGGCGCCGATCGGCTGCACCAGCGTGTCGACGGTGGTGTTGAAGTAGCCGTTGTCGTGGTAGAACTTCTGGAGGCGCAGGACGTCCAGCGTCAGTTCGCTGTGGTCCAGGCAGTGCCGGGCCCCGAAAAAGCCGAAGTGGCGACGGAACCAGCTGGACTCGGTCGTCGCGATGCGGGATTCGAGATCGGACGAGCTGAAGGCCTGGTTGCCGCGAAACTGGAGTGACTGGACCTCGCGGTCGCCGGGATCGCATGCGTCGACCTGCGCATGCGCGCGGGCCGGGGACGCGGCGACGGCCAGCGCCACGCAGAGCGCTCCGAGCGCCGTGTGGAGCCAGGGGCGCATCAACCGCCGGAGCGCGATGAATGCCGCTTGTCGGACATGCGAACCTCGGAGCGGTACCTCCGGACTCCGCACACCCGCGCGAACTCCGGAACGACGGGGTCGTGGCGAACGAACGCCGACACACGACGCGCCCGCGCGGCGCGTAAATCCGGCGGGCGCATATGATTGACGCGTTACGGCGGGTGACGTAAGTTCTCGCCCGCTTTCCTAGGTGTCAACCGCCGTGTCGCTTTCACGAATGCGTTTTGCCCGGGCGCCGCTCCTCGTCGCCCTGCTCGCCGCCTCCGCCTGCCGCGGCGGCGAGCCGTCGGCCACCTCGCGCCACACGCTCATCGACGCCCGCGACACCTACGACCCCCGATCGCTGGATCCTGCCCTGTCCACCGACGTCCCCACGGGACGGGTCGTCAGCTACGTCTTCGACGGCCTCACCCGGTTCATCCCCGACGGCCGGCTGGCCCCGGGACTGGCCAACCGGTGGGAGATCTCGCCGGACGGCCTCACCTACACCTTCCACCTCCGGCCCGGCGTGCGGTTCCAGAACGGGCAGCCGCTCACGGCCCGCGACGTCGTGCACTCGTTCACCCGGGCCCTCGCCCCCTCCACCCACGGTGGCAACCCGGACCCCCTGCTGCACATCCGCGGCGCCGCCGCCTTTGCGGCCGGCAAGGCCACGTCGATCTCCGGACTCTCCGCTCCCAACGACAGCACGGTGGTGATCACCCTCAACCAGCAACTGGCGATCTTCCCCAAGCTGCTGGCGATGCCCGTGGCGTCCGTGCTCCCCGCCGGCGCTCCCGCCATCATCGGCGATCATCCGATCGGGACCGGCCCGTGGAAGCTCGTCCGCTGGAAGCACGACGATTATCTGCTGTTCGCCCGGAACGAAGCCTACTGGGCCGGCTCTCCCAAAGAGGACTCCCTCGAGGCGCGCATCATCGCCGAGCCCAGTACCGCCGTGGCCGAGTTCGAGGACGGCAACGTGGACGTGGCCGAGATCCCGCCCGATGAGATCGAGAGCTGGGAGGCCGACTCCGCCAAACGACGGCTGCTGATGCAGGCGCCGGCGCTGCAGCTCGTCTACGTGGCCATCAACACCACGCGGGGGGCTCTCCGGCACCGCCGGGTCCGGCAGGCCATCAACGACGCCGTCGACACGAAGACGATCCTCGCCCAGCTGGTCCACGGGGAGGGTCGGCTCGCGGCCGGCGTCATCCCGCCTTCACTCGGGGGCGCCGACACCAGCCGGGCCCCCTACCCGTACGACCCGGCCCGCGCCCGGGCGCTCCTGACGGCGGCCGGCTATCCCCACGGCATCGACGTCGAGCTGTGGACCGGGACGACGCCGCTCATGATCCGGGTGGCAGAAGCCATCCAGGCGTATCTGGACGCCGCCGGCATCCGGACCAAGATCGTGCAGCGTGACGCCGCCTCGGCCCGCGAAGCGGCGCGCCAGGGGCGGACCGATCTCTTCCTCAAGGACTGGTACGCCGACTACCCCGACGCCGAGGATTTCCTGGAGCCCCTGCTCGGCAGCGCCAACGTGGGCGTCGGCGGGAACGTGTCCTTCTACCGGAACCCGGCATTCGACCGCCTGATGGCGGAAGCGCGGGGCCAGCCCGACCCGTTCAAGCGCGACACGCTCTACGAACGCGCCGACTCGCTGGCGTTCGTCGATGCACCGATGCTCTACCTGTACTTCTATCATCGGGTGTACGCCGTGCAACCGTGGATCGAAGGGTTCCGACCGCCGGCGATCTTCAACGGGCAGCGGTGGACGGACGTCCGGATCCGCCGCGGCCCTCCGTAGCCGGCGGGAATGCTGCGCTTCGTCGCTCGCCGGCTCCTGCTGGCCGTTCCGACCCTGTTCGGCGTGCTGGTGGTGGTCTTCCTGCTGCTCTACGTCGCCCCGGGGGACCCGGTAACGGCCATGGTCGGTGAGCGCGCCGACCCGGCCACCATCGCCCGCCTCCGCGCCGAGCTGCATCTCAACGATCCCCTCCCCGAGCAGTTCGTGCGCTACGTCGGCCAGGTGCTGCACGGTCAGCTCGGCCGCTCGTACATCACCGACCGCCCGATCAGCCGTGACATCGCCGAGCGGTTCCCGAAAACGCTCGAGCTGGCGCTGGCCGCGATGCTCCTCGCCACCACGTGCGGCATCTCGCTCGGCGTGCTCAGCGCCCGGCACCCCGGGGGATGGATGGATCGGTTCGCCCTCGGCGTGGCCTACCTGGGCATCTCGTTCCCCGTCTACTGGGTGGGGCTGCTGCTGATACTCGTCTTCGCCGTGGGGTTGCGCTGGCTGCCGCCGTCCGGCACCGGCGGGCTGCGCTATCTCATCCTGCCGGCCCTCGCTCTCGGCATGCGCTCCATCGCCTTCCAGGCGCGGGTCACCCGGTCGTCGATGCTCGACGCGTTGGGGGCAGATTATACGCGGACGGCACGCGCCAAGGGCGCCCGCGAAGGACGGGTGACCCTGCGGCACGCCTTGCGGAACGCCTTGATTCCGGTGATCACCGTCATCGGGCTCGACTTCGGCTCATACCTCACCGGGAGCATCCTCACCGAGACGGTGTTCTCGTGGCCGGGCCTGGGCCGGTACGTCGTGAACGCGATCTCGCGGCGCGATCTGCCCGCCATTCAGGGCTCGGTGCTCTTCCTGAGCGTCGTCTTCGTGGTCGTGAACCTGATCGCGGACCTCGCCTATGCGAAGGCCGACCCGCGGGTGGCCTATTGAGGCCCGCGGCGAGGGCGCCGACCGCACCCCGGATCCGGGACGACGCGGATCATCCAGTCTTCCGGGCACCTCACCTCCATCCAGTCCCCCACCCAGACCGATGACGTTCTCCGATTACCAGTCCGCCGCCCGGCGCACGATCAACCAATCCCTCTCGACCGACGACCGGCTCCTCGACGCCGTCGCGGGGCTGGCCGAGGAGGCGGGAGAGGCGCTGGGCATCGTCCGGAAGCACCGCATGCAGGGGCGGACGCTGGACGGCCGGCACCTGCGCGAGGAGCTGGGCGACGCACTGTGGTGCCTGGCGATCGCGGCCGACAGCGCCGGGATGACGCTGGACGACGTGGCCGCCGCCAATCTGGAGAAGCTGCGGGCGCGCTACCCGGACGGGCTGCGCCCCTGAGGCGTGCGGCGGGCAGCAGGGCGACCGGGAATCAGTCGTCCTTCTGCCCGAAGAGCGCCATGTTCGAGCTGTGCCCGGGATTGACCTTCTTCTCGGGGTAGATCCAGTGGACCGCCTGGTTCACGGCGGTGGCGGCATCGCCGAATCCGGTGGCGATCAGCTTGAGCTTTCCGGGATAGGTGACGACGTCGCCCGCCGCGTAGATACCGGCCCGCCCCGTCTCCATCTGGCTGTTCACGCAGATCTCGTCCTTCTCGATGTTCAGCCCCCATTCGCCGAGTGCGCCCATGTCGCTCACGAAGCCGAGCATGGGGAGCACCACGTCCGCTTCGATCTCGCGCGAGGTCTTCCCCTTGATGTCCTTGAGCACGAGGTGCGTGAACCGGTCGCCGTCGTCCGGTGCCACCAGATCCTGCAGCTCGTGGAAGGTCAGCAGCGATGCGCGCCCCGCCTCGACGGCGTTCCGGAACTGGGTGACCGTGGCGGCGTGGGCCCGGAAGCGGTCGCTGCGGTGCACGATGGTGACGGCGGCGGCGCGGTCGAGGAGCTGCGTTCCCCAGTCGAAGGCCGAGTCGCCGCCGCCGATGATCACCACCTTCTTGCCGCGGAACGATTCCGGGTCGGTGACGACGTCGTGGATGCCGCGCCCGTACCAGGGCTCGGCGGCCGCCTGCGGCAGGCGGCGGGGCGCGAACGCGCCGATGCCAGCGGCGACGAGGATCGCGCGCGTGGGGAACCGGTCCGTATCGGTGACGAGCACGAAGTGGCCCTGCTTCTCCTCGAGCCCCACGACCCGCTGCGAGAAGTGCAGCGGGTGGCCGAACTGTGCAGCCTGCTCCTGCAGGGCCCGCACGAGCTCCTTGGCGGCGATGCGGGGGAAGCCCGCGACATCGAAGATGTCCTTCTCCGGATACAGCGCCGTCAACTGCCCGCCGGCTTCGGGAAGCGCGTCCACGATTTGCGCGGTCGCACCGCGCATGCCAGCATAGAAGAGCGCGAAGAGGCCCGTGGGGCCCGCGCCGATGATGGTCAGGTCACGAATGTCGTGAATCATTCCTTAACGTTCGCCCTCGATCTACCGTTAAACAAGCATCGGCGGCATCTGCGCTGAGCGTCTCCACCATACCGCCGTCCCCGCATCGCGTATCCCCGACTCACGCATGCAAGACAACCTCGAGTACCAGGGCTCCTTCCATCTCGTCCGCAAGGTGGCGGACGGTGGTATGGCCACCGTCTATGAAGCGGAGCAGCTGGGGCCGTCCGGGTTCGCCAAGCGCATCGCGCTCAAGGTCATCCATCCGCAGCTCGCCCAGCGCCGCGAATTCCTGCAGTTGTTCATCGACGAGGCCAAGCTGTCGGCGAACCTGATGCACGGCAACATCGTGCAGATCTACCAGCTGGGCGAGGTCAACGACCAGTACTTCATCGCCATGGAATTCATCCAGGGCCCGACGCTGCGGAGCGTGATCGACCGGCACAACGAGCTGGGACGTCCGATCCCGGCCACGATGGTCGCGTACATCGGCAGCCGCCTCTGCCGCGCCCTCGACTTCGCCCACAACGCGGTGGGCCCCGACGGCCGCCGGCTCGACGTCGTGCATCGCGACGTGTCGCCGGGGAATGTGATGATCACGTGGGACGGCCACATCAAGCTGGGTGATTTCGGGATCGCCAAGGCCCGCACGTCCATCGACCCGGCGTCGGAGCAGCGCGTGCGGATGGGCAAGAAGCGCTACATGAGTCCCGAACAGGTCCTCGGCACCATCGTCGATGCGCGCAGCGACGTCTTCTCGCTGGGGGTCGTGCTCTATGAACTGCTGGCGCTGAATCCCCTGTTCCACGAGGACAACACAGCGCTCTCGGTCGAGGAGGTCGTGCTGCGGCCGCTGCCCGATCTCCGGTCGCGCATCACGGATCTGGACCCCGAGCTCGACGAGATCCTGCACCTGGCCCTGCAGCGCAATCCGGCCGAGCGGGCCACCGCGGCGCAGCTCGGCGCCCTCCTCGACGAGTGGATCGTGCACCAGAGCGACCGCGCCGGGGCATCGCCGGACCGGCTGCAGGCGCATCTGGCCGAGATGTTCCCGACCACGTTCCAGGCTCGCTTCGAGGCCGACCGCACGGCGGTACCCGCCATCTCGTCCGCGTTCCGGAAGAAGCGGGGATCGCTCCTGGCGCGGCTGTTCCGGTAGCGGCGAGAAGCCGCGAGGTCGTGTGACCGGGCCCGGCCGACCGGCAGTGGCCGCGTCGTCCGGCCCCACGGCGTCTTAGATTGGTCTCATCATGAAGATCTATACGAGGACGGGCGACGCCGGAGATACCGGCCTGTTCGGCGGCGGGCGCACGCCGAAGAACGACCCGCGGGTGGAGGCCTACGGAGACGTCGACGAGCTGAACGCCGCCATCGGCCTCGCGCGCGCCAGTGAGCTCATGCCGCGGATCGACGAGGTGTTGGTGCCGATCCAGCGCGATCTGTTCTCAATCGGGGCGCTGCTGGCGACCCCGGACCGCGAGCGGATGAAGCAGCAGCTCGCCAAGGCGCGGATCGACGACGAGCGCATCGCGCAGCTCGAGCGGGCCATCGACGACGGCGACGCCGAGTTGGAGCCGCTCCGGGCGTTCATCATCCCCGGCGGGACGCCGAAGGCGGCGGCCCTTCACCTCGCCCGCACAGTGTGTCGCCGCGCCGAGCGCCGGGTGGTGGCGCTGCGCGGGTCGGCCGAGGTCCCCGATATCGTCGTCGTCTATCTCAACCGGCTGTCCGACCTGCTGTTCACGCTCGCACGGGTGGCGAATCGGCGCGCCGGTGCGGGCGAGGTCACCTGGTGAGCCCCCGCCCGGGAGACGGCGTGCCGTGATCGACCCGTCGTACCACGTGCACTTCCTGCCCGATGCCACCGACACGATCGGCGGCATCGTGGGCGCGGCGGCGCCGGCACACCGCTATGCGCTGATCACCGACAGCAACGTCGGACCGCTCCACGCCGGGCGAGTCGTCGCCGGGCTCTCCGGTCTGTCCGTCGAGGTGTTCACCATCCCCGCCGGCGAGGTCCACAAGACCCGTGAGACCTGGGCCCGTGTCACCGATGCCATGCTCGGGTCCGGGTTCGGCCGCGATTCCGCGGTGATCGCGCTCGGGGGCGGCGTGGTGGGCGATCTCGCCGGCTTCGTGGCGGCGACCTTCATGCGCGGCATTCCCGTCGTGCAGGTGCCCACCACCCTGCTGGCCATGCTCGACGCGTCGATCGGCGGCAAGACGGGGGTCGACACCGCCGCGGGCAAGAATCTCGTGGGGGCGTTCCACCAACCGTCAGCGGTGATCGTCGATCCGACCATGCTCGCCACGCTGCCCATCCCACACTATCGCGCCGGATTCGCCGAAGCGATCAAGCACGGGGTGATCGCCGATGCCTCCCACTTCGCGGCGGCCGCGGAAGCGGCTGCTGCACTGGGCGACCACCGGCCGGACCCCGGGGCAGTTTCGGCGGTCGTCGCCCGCAGTGTCGAGATCAAGTTGCAGGTCGTCGCGGCCGACACGCGGGAGGCGGGGCGGCGCAAGACGCTCAACTTCGGCCACACCATCGGGCACGCCGTGGAGCATCTGAGTGGCTACCGATTGCTCCACGGCGAAGCGGTGGCCATCGGGATGTCTCGAGAAGCTGCGCTCGCCGAGCGTCTCGGGATCGCGCCCGCCGGCACCGCAGCCGATGTCCGTGCAGCGTGCGCCGGCGCCCGACTGCCGGTCGCGCGTCCGGAGGAGATCGATCCCGCCGCGATCATCCGGATGACACACGGCGACAAGAAGGGCCGGGGCGGCCGGGCCGAGTACGCCCTGCCGGCCCGCATCGGGGCGATGGCGTTCTCCGAGCGCGGGTGGAGTGCCCCGGTCGACGACGCGCTGGTGCTCGAGGTGCTCGGATGACGCAGCCTTCAGGCCCGACGCGGCCGGAGTGCGGCCGAGTGATCCGATGTCACTGAGCACCGTCATCCTCGTGCTCGTGGCCGGCATCATCATCGCGGCCGCCGTCGCTGCGGTCATGCTCGACGTCCCGCTGCTCGTGGTGGCAGTGGGCGTCGGCATCGCGTTCGGCATCCTGTTGGCGTACGCTGCGTCACAAAGGCGACGCAATCGGGGGTCGGGATCCGGCACCTGAGCGCCACGAAGGCAGCAGTGTCTCAGAACTCGCCATTCGCCCACCCCGCGCCGCGGAGCCGTCCTCCCTTCGGGCAATTTTCGGAAATCGTGACCGGAAATAATATGTTTTCAGGGACGGTTCGCTTCGACATGCAAAATTCTGGTACATAGACACTTAGGATTTGATACATACGTTTTCAAGCGGGAGTGGCGGAGCGCCGCTGTTGACGCGTCATCCACGCGACGTTATCGTGCCCGTCCCTGCTGTATCGCCGGCGTGCCGCGAGCATTTTAGCTCGTTCCTACCTTCCCGCTTTCGTGACAGGGGCGTGTATGGAGCAAGTGACCGAAGCCAGGTCCAAGGGATACTTCCGCTCGTCTCCCTCCTCGGCATTCGACCAGTACCTGCAGGACATCCAGAAACTCCCCCTCATCGAAGACCCTCAGGAAGAGCGACGGCTGGCACGCCGGGCGCAGAAAGGCGACGAGAAGGCCGCGGAGCGATTGGTCACGGCGAATCTCCGGTTCGTCATCTCGTACGTGAAGAAGTACCAGGGACATGGCCTGGACCTGAGCGAGCTCGTGGCGATCGGCAACGAGGGGTTGCTCAAAGCCGTGCGGAAATTCGATCCCGACCAGGGCGTGAAGTTCATCTCCTACGCCGTGTGGTGGGTCCGGCAGGCGGTGCTGAAGGCGCTCGCCGAACAGACACGGTCGGTGCGCATCCCCCTCAATCAGAATTCGCAGCTCATCCGGCTGGCCCGGGCCGAGACCGTGCTCGCACAGGTGCTGAAGCGCGATCCCACGGAGAACGAGATCGGCCGGTTGCTCGACGAGTCCCCGGAAGCAATCCGCGTCGCCAAGCAGATGTCGGCGACCGAGGTGTCGCTCGACGCGCCGATCGACCGGTCGGATCGCGAAGCCTCCACGCTCGGTGAGCGGTTCGCCGGCGTGGACGGGTCCGAGATCGAAGAGGTGACGGACTACAAGCTGATGCGGGAGTTCATCGACCGGGTGTTCAAGAAGTACCTGACGCCGCGCGAGCGGAAGATCCTCTACCTGTACTACGGGCTGGAAGAGGGCAGCGAGGCGATGACGCTCGAGAAGATCGGCGCGCTGATGGGGGTCACTCGCGAGCGGATCCGTCAGATCCGGGAGCGCGCATTCGAGAAGCTGCGCGAGAGTCCGGACGGCCGCGCGCTGTGCGGGTTCTGGGCGGCCTGACCCGTCGAGCCTTCCAGATCCACGATGAGCCCCCGGCGCGCACCGCCGGGGGTTTTTTTGCGCGCCCCGTTTGCTGGCCGCCCACCGCTGCAGCGCATACCATTCTATAGAAGGGTATGGAACACACTCCCGACCACCCGCACCCCCAGCATCCGCCGACGGCCGCCACCGCTGAATCCCGCCCGGCGGACCGTGCACTCGCGGCGCGTCTGGCGCGCATCGTCGGCGAACGGCGGGTGCTGTTCCGCCCCAGCGAGTTGGTGGCGTACAGCTCCGACGGACTCCCCTCGTACCGGCGCCAACCGTCGTGCGCCGTGTTTCCGGGAACGCGAAAGGAGGTCGTGGCCGTCGTGCGCGCGCTCGCCGAAGCGGGCGTGCCGTTCGTTCCGCGCGGTGCCGGTACGGGACTGTCCGGCGGCGCACTGGCCGACGGCGTCGTCCTGCTCGGACTGAACCGTCTCACGCGCATCCTCTCCATCGATCCGGACAGCCGGCTGGCCGTCGTCGAGCCCGGCGTCGTCAACGTGGCGCTCTCACGGGCCGCGAGTGCGTACGGCCTCCACTACGCCCCCGACCCGTCCAGCCAGGCGGCCTGCACGATCGGCGGCAATGTGGCCGAGAACGCCGGTGGGCCGCACTGCCTGAAGTACGGGGTCACGACGAATCACGTCGTGGCCATCACGGCGGTCCTTCCCGACGGCGAGGTCGTCTCGCTGGGCCGCGCCGACGGTGAGGCCGACGGCTACGACCTCGTGGGCGCCTTCGTCGGCTCGGAGGGATGCTTCGGCGTCGCCCTCGACATCACCGTCCGCCTGACGCCGAATCCCGAGGCCGTCCGGACGCTGCTCGCCGACTTCGACAGCCTCGACGCTGCCGCGCGCGCGGTATCGGCCATCATCGCGAGCGGCATCGTGCCGGCAGCGCTCGAGATGCTCGACGCACCGACCATCCGGATGGTGGAGGCATCGATCTACGCGGCCGGTTATCCGGTGGACGCGGCAGCGGTGTTGCTCATCGAGCTCGACGGCGCGCTGGCTGGATTGGAACAGGACGTGGCGTCCGTCGAGGCGCTGTGTCGGGCGGAAGGGGCGCGCTCGGTGCGCATCGCGCGCGACGAGGCGGAGCGCGCGCGCCTCTGGCAGGGACGCAAGAAGGCGTTCGGGGCGATGGGCCGCCTGTCGCCGCACCTCGTCGTGCAGGATGCGGTCGTCCCGCGGTCGCGGCTGCCACAGGTGCTGGGCGAGATCCAGGCGATCGCAGCACGGCACGGCGTGACCGTCTGCAACGTGTTTCATGCCGGCGACGGGAACGTCCACCCCAACGTCGCCTACGATGCGGACGATCCGGACGAGACGGCGCGGGTCCACACCGCGATGCGCGAGATCATGGCCGCATGCATCGCCGCCGGGGGTACGATCACGGGCGAGCACGGGGTCGGGATCGACAAGCTCCCGTACATGGACGCCATCTTCTCCCCGGCATCGCTGCGCGCCATGTGCGATCTGCGCGACGTCTTCGATCCGTCCCGGCGCATCAATCCGGGCAAGGTCGTGCCCGTGCACCGGTGCCGCGAATGGCAGATGGCACCTGCCGCCCGGCGAGTGCGGGAGATCCCGTGAGGTCAGTGGCCGAAGTCGCCGACCAGGTGCGCGCCGCAGCCGGAGACGCCCGGCGGCTCCGCATCGCCGGG
>JBJKRG010000094.1:0-5012 GCA_046704805.1 Gemmatimonadaceae bacterium | reverse complement strand
AGCAGCTTGTTGTCCTCGCCCGGCGTCAGGGGGGCGTCGAGAGACAGGTGGGTCTGCGAGATGGACATCGTCTTCGCGACCTCCTCCTCGCTGATGTCCATCCCGTCGGCGATCTCGGCGTGCGTGGCCTCGCGGCCCAGCTCCTGCAGCAGGACGTTGGCCCGCTTCCCGATGCGGTGGAGGGTGCCGGCGCGGTTGAGGGGGACGCGTACGATGCGCGACTGCTCGGCGAGCGCCTGGAGGATCGCCTGGCGGATCCACCAGACGGCATAGGAAATGAACTTGATGCCCTTGGTCTCGTCGAACTTGTGCGCCGCCCGGATGAGGCCGAGGTTGCCCTCGTTGATCAGGTCGGACAGCGACACGCCCTGGTTCTGGTACTTCTTGGCCACCGAGACGACGAACCGGAGATTCGAGCGCACCAGCTTGTCCAGAGAGTCCTGGTCGCCCTTCCGGATGCGGCGGGCGAGTTCCACCTCCTCGTCGCGGGAGATGAGAGGGTAGGCGCTGATGTCGCGGAGGTACTGATCGAGGGAGCCTTCCTCGAACGACGTCTTCTTCGGGCCGGGCGTGGGCATACGAACGACGACTCCTGAGAGCGACGAGCGGCAGGGACTATGCGCGTCCTCGGGACGGGCCAGCCGCGGGTGGTGGGATCACGATCTCAATGCACCAGCTCGCCGAGCCGCCGCCACCGCACGTGGGTGATCCAGGCGAGGGCCTGATCGGACGAATCCGGCGCGTAGCTGTAATAGATCAGAATGGGGCGCCCCGTGACAAGGGAGTCCGGGACGAATCCCCAGTACCGGCTATCCAGGGAATTATCGCGATTGTCGCCCAGCACGAAGTAGTGCTTGGGGGGCACGACCAGCGGGCCCCAGTTGTCCTGCGACGGGTGGTAGTCCGGGGCAGCGGCGGGGTTGACCAGATACCGGCGCTGCCAGTCGAATTCCGCGCCCGACGGATCGAAGCCCGGATCGTCGTGGCGGACGTACTTCTCGTGCTGGACCTTCCCGTCGCGGATGAGCACGCCGTTGCGCATCTGCAGCGTGTCGCCGGGGAGGCCGACGAGTCGCTTCACGAAGTTCTCGGCGGGATCCTTCGGGTAGTCGAAGACGATCACGTCGCCGAACTTCGGGTGCTCCAGCGCCGGCAGTCGGTCGTGCGTGAACGGCACCTCTGCCCCGTAGGCGAGCTTGTTGACAAGCAGGAAGTCGCCGGGCAGCAGCGTGTTCTCCATGCTGCCGGTGGGGATGTGGAAGGCTTCGACGAAGAACGTCCGGATGACGAGGAACAGGGCCACCGAGATCCAGAAGATCTTGGTCCACTCCCAGAGGAACGCGAGCGGTCGCGACCCGCTGTTGGCTTCCCGCAGCGCCTCGGCGCGCCGCTCCGGCGTGACGGGCCGGGACCCCGCCGCCGGTGTGCCAGAAGATTCGGTGTCGTTCACTTCCATACGGTCTCGCGTCCTGCTTCATGGCGCGCCGGCGCTGGGCGGGATCCCACGGAGGTGGCCTGCACGCGCGCACTGCGTCGGGGGTGCATTCTGGAATTAATCCTCCACTGCGCCGGATGCAAGCAGGGGCTGCCCAACGCCGCGCCGGGTGTCCCGCGACCCCGCCCGGCACGCCCGTGCCCGCCCGTTCCGCCGCCGGCCGAGCACCGGCTAGTAGTTGTCGATCTGCGCGCGCTGCAGCGCGCCCGAGAAGTCGACGTACCCGACCTTCGTCTCTGAGTAGAAGTCGTATACCTCCCACCCGCCCTCGCGGTGGCCGTTCCCCGTCTGCTTGACCCCACCGAAGGGCAGATGCGCTTCGGCGCCGATGGTCGGGGCGTTGATGTACGTGATGCCATTGTCCAACTCGTTGAGCGCCCGGAAGGCGAGGTTCACGTCCTGCGTATACAGGGAAGACGACAGTCCGTACTTGACGTCATTGTTCACCGTAAACGCCTCGTCGGCGTCGTCCACGCGGATCACCGAGAGCACGGGGCCGAAGATCTCCTCCTGCTCGATGCGCATGCCGGCCCGGACGCGGGCGAAGATCGTGGGCTCGAAATACCACCCCTTCTCCAACTCCCGGGCGCCGGCGCGCCGCCCCCCGCACAGCAGATCTGCGCCCTCCGTCTGCCCCACATCCACATAGTGCTCCGTCTTCCGAATGGCCGCCTCATTGATCATCGGGCCCACATCGGTGCCCTGTTTCCGCCCGTCACCCAGGCGCAGCGCTTTCACCCGGTCGACGAGCCGCCCCAGGAACCGGTCGTGGACGCCGCCCTGCACGATCAGCCGGCTCGTCGCCGTACACCGCTGCCCCGTCGTCCCGAAGGCGCCCCAGAGCACGCCGTCCAGCGCCAGGTCGAGGTTCGCATCGTCGAGCACGATCATGGCGTTCTTGCCGCCCATCTCGAGCGACAGGCGTTTGTGCATGCGCCCGCACGTCTCGCCCACGAGCTTCCCCGTTTCGGTGGACCCGGTGAACGACACCACGCCCACGTCCGGATGCTCCACGAGGGCCTTGCCCGCCTCCTCCCCCACCCCGTGCACGAGCTGGACGACTTCGGGCGGCACGCCGGCTTCGAGCAGGATCTCGACGAACACGTGCCCCGTGTGCGGCACGTCCTCGGCGGGCTTGAAGATCACCGCGTTCCCGCAGAGCAGTGCCGGGAAGATCTTCCAGGTCGGGATGGCGAGCGGAAAGTTGAACGGCGTGATGATGCCGCACACGCCCATCGGACGCCGGAAGCTCATCGCCCATTTGTTGCGCAGCTCGCTGGGCACCGTGCGCCCGAACAGCTGCCGGCCCTCCGTGGCCGCGTAGTAGGCCGTGTCGATCCCCACCTGCACGTCGCCGCGCGTTTCGACGAGGGGCTTGCCCATCTCCCGCGTCATCAGGTCGGCGATCTCGTCCTTGCGGGCGACCAGCAGATCGCCGGCGCGGCGCATGACGGCGCCCCGCTCCGGCGCCGGCGTCCGCCGCCAGGCCGCGAACCCCCGCTGCGCCGAGGCCACCGCGGCTCGCACGTCCTGCTCGTCGGAGCGCGGGAAGCGTCCGATCAGATCGTCGTGGTCCGCCGGGTTCCGGTTCTCGAAGTACGCGCCGCCGACGGGCGCGACCCACTCACCACCGATGAAGTTCTTGAACGTTGTCGTCATGATGTCGTTGTGAGATGAAGACGTCCCGGCGCGGCCCGCTCACGGGCAGACCCAGGTCGCCGGATGGCGAAGGTCGGGCTTCGCGTACCCGATGCGGGGCAGGATCACGATGGAGCCGAGGACCAGGCCCCAGAGCAGGATCAGCAGGGAGAGGATGTGGGCGCGCGCCGCCCGGTGCCGCCACGTCCAGACGGCGCTCCAGCCGCCGCTGATCGCCACCACCGCCACGGCCCCGAGGTAGGCGGCGAGCCCGAACCCGCACCGTGCTTCGTACGGCCAGACGAGGATCGCCAGCCCCAGAATCACGGAGAGCGTGAGCCGGAAGTACACGCCGAACGCCCCGAACAACCCGGATTCCGTGTGTGCCTTGCGGGCCGGTGGTTCCTGCTTCGCCGTCCCGCCCGACTTACCCGGCTTGCCCGGGGGGCCGGCCGCGCCCGTGCCCTTCGCGGGCGTCGCGCCCGCACTGGTCCTCGGTTCCGACGCCCGGGCGATGTCCCGCGGCGCCTCCTCCGCGTCGGCCTTCGACGCGATCTTCTTGTCGATCTTGGCGAGTTCCTTCGACCAGTCGCGTTCCGCCACGGCTGCTCCTTGTCTGGTGGTCGCGCTCAGCCCGCGCTTTCGCGGTTGAGCCCGAACCGCTCGATCTTCTTGTACAGATTCGACCGCGGCATCTCCAACCCGCGGGCCGTCTCCGAGACGTTCCAATCGTACTCCCGCAGCTTCGCCAGCAGGAAGGCGCGTTCCGACGCGTACTTGAATTCCTCGAAGGTGCGGCACTGCATCACCGCGCCGAGCGCGGCCGATTCGGCGTGGCCATCGACGCCGCCGACCAGCCGGTCGACGTCGTCCACCGTGACCGTGCTGCCCGCCGCGAGGATGAGCAGGCGCTCGATCGTGTTCCGCAGCTCGCGGACGTTCCCCGGCCAACCGAGCCCGGCCAGCCGCGCGACGGCGTCGGGTGCGAACTGCCGCGGCGGCACCCCTTCGCGCTCGGTGAGGACCGCCGTGAAGTGCGCCACGAGCAGCGGAATGTCCTCCCGGCGCTCCCGGAGCGGGGGGACGTGGATCGGTACGACGTGGAGGCGGTAGAAGAGGTCCTCCCGGAACCGCCCCGCGCCGATCTCCTCCTCCAGGTTCTTGTTCGTGGCCGCGAGCACGCGCACGTCCACGGAGACCGGCTTCGCGCCGCCGATGCGCGTCACGACGCCGTCCTGGAGCACGCGCAATACCTTGGCCTGCGCGGGGAGGCTCATGTCCCCGACCTCGTCCAGGAACAGCGTGCCGCCATCGGCCTGTTCGAACTTCCCGGCGCGATCGGCGGTGGCCCCGGTGAACGAGCCCTTCATGTGGCCGAACAGCTCGCTCTCGATGAGCTCCCCGGGAATCGCGGCGCAGTTCACCTCGACGAACGGCCGGCCGGCACGCGGCGACCGCCGGTGGATCGCCCGGGCCACCAGCTCCTTGCCCGTCCCGTTCTCGCCGGTGATCAACACGCGCGCCGGCGTGCTCCCCACCTTGTCGATATTGTCGATGACGGCGCGAATGGCCCGCGACCGCCCCACGATCTCGTACCGCGACTCGATCGTCTCGCGGAGTCGCGTGTTCTCCTCGTGCAACTCCAGGTGCGAGAGGGCATTCCGGAGCGTGACGAGAATCCGGTCGGTGTCGAGCGGTTTCTCGAGGATGTCGTAGGCGCCCGCCTGCGTGGCCTCCACGGCCGTCTGGATCGTGGCGTGCCCGCTGATCATCACGACCACCGCTCCCGGATCGAGCTCGCGCAGCCGCCGCAGCGCTTCGAGGCCGTCGATGCCCGCCATCTTCACGTCGAGGAACACCAACTGCGGCAGCCAGCGCC
>JBJKRG010000093.1:0-4850 GCA_046704805.1 Gemmatimonadaceae bacterium | reverse complement strand
GCGTCTCACGATCCAGCTTGCCGCGCAGCGTCTCGCCCTCGACGTACGGCATCACGTAGAACAGGAATCCGTCCGCCTCGCCCGAATCGAACAGCGGCAGGATGTTCGGGTGCTGCAGCGCCGCGGTCGTCGCGATCTCCTGCACGAAGCGCTCGGCGCCAAGCACGGCGGCGAGTTCCGGCTTGAGGACCTTGATCGCGACCCTGCGATCGTGCTTTAGATCTTCGGCGAGATAGACGGTTGCCATCCCGCCCTGCCCGAGCTCGCGCTCGATGCGGTAGCGGTCGGCGAGCACGGCCGAAAGACGCTCGGTCTGGGTCATGCGGGCAGCATGGGCCGGACAGGGAGCATGCCTGTGGTCTGCGGGATCGACGTGACGGCGGTCTGGGCTACGGCGCGGACTCTTGCGGTGCCACCAGCCCAATGCGGGACGGCTCTACGTTACGACATCGCGGGGGGAGGGGCCAGCGGGGTGGCGCCCCGCCCCTCGCACGACGGCCCCGGCGGGTGCATCTTGGGGGGAATTCCGTCCGGGCGTGAACCGATGTCTGAACCATCCCCCAAGCCGACCGACGCCGACATCGACCAGTACGGGCTCACCCACATCGGCAAGGTACGTCGCGAGAACCAGGACCACTTTCTCATCTCGACGCTCGCCAAGCAGGTGCGCGTGGACCAGACGAGTCTCCCGGACTTCGCGGGGCTGAGCAGCGCCGTCGATCGGGTGGCATCGTTCGCCATGGTCGCGGACGGAGTGGGAAGCGGCGCCGGCGAGGAGGCGTCGCGATTCGCCGTCCAGGCCATTGCGTCGTATGTGGCACGGAGCGCCCAGGTCTTCTATACCGCGGACGAGACGGAGCCCGAGTCCTTTGCCCGACTCCTCGAAGACGCGGCGATGCAGTGCCACGCGGACCTTCTGGAGCATGCGGCCGCCGAAGGCAAGTCCGGGAAACTCGCCACGACGCTCACGCTCTGGCTCGGCCGCTGGCCGCAGGCCTACTTGCTGCAGGTGGGAGACAGCCGCTTATACCTCTATCATGATGGGCGTCTGACGCAGATCTCGCGCGACCAGACGATGGCCGAGGATCTGATTCAGAAGGGCGTGCTGACGCGCGAACGGGCAGAGCATTCGCGATGGGCGCACATCCTCTCGAGCGCCATCGGGGGCCACGAAGCGGCGCCGGCGGTGACACGCGTCGTGCGCGACTGGGGTACGATCGTCCTGCTCTGCAGCGACGGCCTCACGAAGCACGTGTGCAACGAGCGCATCGCCGAGCGACTCGGCGCCCTCAAGAGTTCGAAGGAGACGTGTGAGGCCTTGTTGCAGGACGCCCTCGACGGCGGCGGAACCGACAACATCACCATCGTGATCGGCCGGACGGTACCGCGCGCCTAGCTCGATGCGGTAGCGGTCGGCGAGAGCCGTGGCGAGGCGGCGAGTGGGCGACGACGTCACGGTGCCGCCCCCTTCTTTCCGAGCATCCGCTGCCAGTTCAGGACGACCACGGCGCTCGTCGTTCCCTCGTCTGTCGACGCGGGAGATCTGATCATGAGCAGCCGGCCGTCGGGAAAGACGTCGTACGATGGGAAGCCCGAATAGCTCTGGTACTTGTCATCTGCGAACAGCGTATCACGCCGCGTGACGCGCGGAGGGGAGCCTTCTGCGATCGACGCCATCATCACGTGTCCGGACCCACGATAGTAGAGCGCCTTGTCGTCGCGCGACCACACCGGCTGGCCCCCGCCGTCTACCGATACGGCCACGTGCGGACCGGGGCCCGGCAACGGCGTGACGTACACCTCGTCGTCACCCGATTCGTTCGACGTGTAGGCGAGCATCCGCCCGTCGTGGGAGACGCGTGGCTCCATTTCCCAGGCCGTCCCGGTGAGAAGAGGGCGCATGACCGCGAGCGAGTCGGTCGGCGCGATCCAGATGTCCGCTCCCTGCGCGCGACTGCGGTCGCCGACGCGAATGGCCGCCCACGTATGGGCCGGCCCCATCGACAGCTCCTGGAGGTCCCCGCCATGGTTCGGCGCTCGCGCCACGAGCAGGGTCTCACCACGGCTCAGGTCCCAGGGACGCGACACGAGCGACTCATAAGTCGCCGAGTCCCGGAAGCTCAGGAACGCGATGCGCTTTCCGCCAGGCATCCACTCGGGACGGCGAGACTGGTTGTTGGTCGTGAGGCGGACACGTGCCCCGGTGGCCAGCTCATACACCCACAGATCGCCCCCGTTGGCGGGGGGCCCGATGCGCACCACGACGTGCCGGGCGTCGGGCGAAAGCCGAGGTCCGCGGAAATTCTCCGGCGCGGGGGCGAGCCGCTGCTCTTTCCCCGTCGGGGTAACGGCATACATCGCGAACTGCTGCCCCGCCGACGAAGCCCGGACGTACGCCAGGACCGCGCTTCCCCGCGAAACCGCAAACCCCGGAAAGGGTCCGCGGGCTCTTACGCCCTCCACGATCGGCACAGGGGCGCCCGTGATCGCGCGTCTGGCCAGCGAAAAGGAAACGGCGAGCACCGTCCCGTCGCTGCGGGAGAACACGATCTGCCCCGGCGACACGTAGTGGGGCTCGAGTCCGCGAACGCCAAGGTGGGTGACCGCTCCGTTTGCAGCGGACGCCAGCACGAGCTCCGACGAATCGAGCGGAGACTTGCGGATGACTCCGAGGACGAAGCGGCCGCCGGGAAGCACGTCCGGCTCGATGAAGCGGACTCCCTTCGTCACCTGCCGTGCTCCCCCGCCATCGCTCGACACGATCCAGAGATCCGAGTCGTTGGTGCCGCCCACGTACGCCACGCGGCCGTCGTCGCCCCAACTCGCGCCCCAGGGTCCCCCGATGGAGACCACACGCACCGCCGTTCCGCCGGCCACGGGGACCTTCACGAGGTCGCTGTCCCGGCGGAAGAGGAGCCACTGGCCGTCGGGCGAGAAGGTCGGATCGCTGGCCCCCTTCGTGCCCTGGATCTCCACCATCGCCGGGTCGTCCATGCGACGGAGATACAGCCGTTGGTCGTCCGAACCGAGCCCTTGCGGCTTGCCGGATATCACCAGTTCCCGGCCGTCGGGAGAGAGTGCCATCGTGGGCGCGAGCTGGACCGGGATCTGGACGCTATCCGGCAGCGCCGCGATGAACTTCGTAAGCCCCGGTGCCGGAGCCTTTCGCGTGCCGAAGTAGATCGTCCCGGCGATGCCGGCAACGGCCACGACCGTCAGCACGGCTTCGGCCGCGCGCCTGATACGGCCGCCACGCGAGGCCGCTGAACCGGCGCCCCCCTTCCCCGCTCCGCCAGCCAGCATCGCGACCGGGCGCACACCGCTCAGCGCTTCGGCAAATTCCTTCGCCGTGGCGAATCGATCGGCGGGCAGCTTGGCCAGCGCACGCGCGAGTGTGGCTTCCACGTGCACCGGCGCCGAGTGGCGCAGTTTGGAGAGCGGCTGCGGCTCGGCCGTCATCAGCTTGGCCATGATCGCCTGCGCCGTGGGACCGGTGTGCGGCGGCTCGCCGGCGATCATCTCGTACGTGACCGCGGCCAGCGAGTAGATGTCGCTGCGTGCATCGATCGCGCGGTCGCCGGTCGCCTGCTCGGGACTCATGTACTGCGGAGTGCCGAGCGAGAGCCCCGTCTGCGTGACGCGCGTGCCGCCGGCGTTGCTCACCGCCAGTGCGATGCCGAAGTCGGCCACCACCGGCTGGTCGGCCTGCAACAGGATGTTCTCGGGTTTGAGATCCCGGTGGATCACGCCGCGTTCATGCGCGTAGGCGAGCGCGCTGGCCACCGCGACGGCGATCCGCACCGCCTCGTCAATCGGGAGCTGCTTCTCGCGATCGAGACGCGTGCGCAGCGATTCGCCCTCCACCAGCGGCATGACGTAGTACAGCGTGCCGCTGGCGTCGCCGCTGTCGAAGAGCGGCAGCAGATTGGGATGCTGCAGATTCGCGGTGACCTTGATTTCGGACAGGAACCGCTCGGCGCCGAGCACGGCACCGAGCTCGGGCTTCAGAACCTTGATCGCGACCCTGCGGTCGTGCTTGAGGTCGTGCGCGAGATAGACGGTGGCCATCCCGCCCTGCCCGAGCTCGCGCTCGATGCGGTAGCGGTCGGACAGGGCGGCGGCGAGGCGGTCCATGGCTTCAGCCACTGTGGTTCCCCGCAGCGGTCCGACCGGCGTCCGTCATTGTCCGTTCCCCGTGTTCAGCGACGTCCCCGGGCGCCAGTGATCGATCTCGACCAGACGCGCGCCCTGGCCCAGCGCAGACGGTGGGAGCTCGAGCATCACGAAGTGCCGGTCGTCGGGGGTCACGGCGTACATATGGTAGTATCCATATGCGAGGTAGGGACCGGTGAAGAGCAGCCGTTGCCGCTCGACGTGGAACGTGGGGAACGTGCTCACGTCGGCCGCGAACATCTGATTGCGCAGGTTCTGGTAGAAGATCCTGCGGCCATCGTGCGACCAGCGTGGCGCCAGGCCGCCCCCGGACGAGACTTGCCACACGCTCCCCGCGGCGCCGGGGAAGGGCCGCACGAACACCTGGTCGAAGCCGTTGACATCCGACGTATAGGCGAGCCAGTGCCCGTCGGGGGAGATCGCCGGGGCGAGCTCCTGCGCCGGCGTCGCGGCGAGGGGCACTGGCGTGCTGTCGCCGTGCGTGCGCACGGCGAGGATGTCACGGGTGCCGGTCACCGCCGCGTCGGTGCGGTACACGATCCAGCGCCCGTCGGGAGACCACTCGCCGCCGTAGATCCCCCCGATCTCGATCAGCCGATGGGCCGCGCCGGCGCCGTCGACCGCCTTCACCCAGAGGTGGAGCGGCCCGCCGCCCGCGTCCGACACGTACATGATCC
>JBJKRG010000092.1:0-5969 GCA_046704805.1 Gemmatimonadaceae bacterium | reverse complement strand
GCCTCGGTCAGGTCGCCGTCCCCGGCGCCACCGTGCGCCGCGAGCCACTCGGCCACCGCCCGGTTGCCGTTCAGCTCAGCCACCGCGTAGGGCGTTCGGCCGTCCCGGCTCCGGCGCGTGACGTCGGCCCCGTGCGCCACGAGCGCTTCGGCCAGCGCGACGTCCCAACCGCGCGCCACGGCATGGAGCGGCGTCTCGCCGTTCCCGGCGAACACCGCGTTCGGATCGGCCCCGTGCGCGATGAGCCACAGCGCGCCGTCGCTTGTGCGGCTCCAACCGAGCATCGCGTAGAGGGGCGTGGAGGCGTCGGTGGCCCAGGGAACGTCGACGTCCACTTCGTATTCTTGCAGCAGCTCGAGCGCCGGCAGATCGCCGCCGCTCGCCGCGATTGTGAGCGTCACCCCGTCGCTCGGGTTGGCGCCGGCATCGAGCAGCACGCGGGCCAGGGGGAGCGAGCGCGTGACGCTCACCGCGCCCCACAGCACCGGGCGGAACACGTCGTGATGCCGCCAGGGGAAGCGCAGGTTGGGGTCGGCACCGTCGGCGATCAGCCGCCGCGCGATCGTGACCAGCCCGCGTTCGCGCTCCGGCGTGCTGGCACCAACCGAGGTGTAGCAGATGTAGTGCAGCGGCGCCCACCCGCGCGGCCCGCCGGCTCTGGTGGCCAGCGCCGGATCGCGGTCCAGCTGCGCGTCCACGAATTCCGCGTCGCCGAGCACCAGCGCCGTGTGGAGACTCGCGCGGGCGATGCGGGGGTGCATCGCGAGCAGGCGCTCGGCACGATCCGGACGGCCGTCGGTGGCTGCTTCGACGAACTGATCCGCCGCGGCGCGAAACTCGAGCGTCGATTCCTCGACGTGCTCGCGGAGCGTGTTCCAGGAGTCGAAACCCAGCTCGCGGGCGATCACCGATTGGGCGTCGTGGAGCGCGAGCGGCGTGCGCGCCAATTCGGCGTCGGAGACGCGGACGAGGGACGGGAGGACGCGGAAGCGGACGAGCGCTTCGGGGTCGTGCGTCCGGGCGGCGCGCAGCAGGTCCTTGGCCTGCCGCTTGAGCTGCTCGAGGTTCGGGCGCTCGGGGAACTGCCTGGCTGTCATATGACCTCCATGCTGAACGCCAGCGGTCCGCAAGCCGGCCAGCACGGAGACAGCCGTGCAGTGATCGGTACTGGAGGGGTGGACTCAGTCCTTCGCGCGGACCCGCGGGCGCCCCTGGGCGCACGCGGGGACGATGGCGCGGACGGGGCGCGGCGTCAAGGCGCCGGGTCGGGGCCCGCGACCGGAATCACCGTCATGCTCCGCGCTGGCTTCTCCCCGCAGCGGAGGCGCACGAGGACGCGATCGACGGCCGCACCCATGGTAATGAAGGCGAGGATGTGCCTCGCGCCGCCGCCGTACGGAAACGGCGAGCGCGCGGCCTCCGTACCATGCAAAGAAGTTGAACGGATGCAACGCCGGCCGTTGGCAAATCGCCCAACACCCCGCAGCATATCCGCCGTGCTACGCTCCCTGATTCCGTTCGTCGCGACGATCGCCTTCGGTCACCACCCGCATCCGCGTCCCGGACCGATCGTGTTGCATCTGCACCCGTACGCGGGCACGGACCTGCGCACGGTGACGGCCGTGCTCGGCGACTCTGCCCGGCAGTTCATCTTCGACACCGGCGCCGGCTTCACGGTCATCACCCCCGGCGAGACCGCCGCCGCCGGATGCGCGCCCTTCGGCCGGATCGTGGGGTTCCGCGCCGACGGCGGACAGATCGCGCTGCGGCGTTGCGGCCCGGTGCGGCTGCACATCGGCGGCTACGCCGTTACCGGCGAAGTCGGCGTATTCGACCTCGACTCCCTGCTCGGCAAGGGGGCGCCGCCTGTGGGCGGCCTCATCGGCCTCGAATCGTTCGGCGGCCGGGCGATCACCCTGGACCTGGCCCACGGTCGCGTGATCGTCGAGACCCCCGCCAGCCTGGCGGCCCGCGTGCGCGCCATGCACCCGATCCACGTGCGCCTCGCGCGCGGCCCGGGCGGCGATGTGGACCCGTTCATCGAGGCGCGCGCCGACACCGGCACGGTCTGGCTCGAGGTGGACAGCGGCAACAACGGCCCGGTCTTCCTCGCGCCGCAGGCACTGCAGCAGCTCGGATTGCGCGTCGCGAAGGGGAAGCGCGCCGAGACGTCGCTCGACGTGATCGGGCTGGGGCCCGTGCCGGCGACGGTGGCGCGTCGCGGCATGGTGTACGACGGTCAGCTCGATCCGGCCTTCCTGCGCCGGATCGTGCTCACGATCGATCTCGCGACCGGACGCGCATGGGCGGTTCGGGCGCGGCCGCAGCCGGCTGAGCGTTGATCATGGGGCCGCGGTCGGCGAGTAGAGAAACCCGCCGGGGAAGCTGTCGGTGAGGGCGAGTACGGGCGGGCGGCGACCGGCGAGGATGGCCGCCGCATCGCGTTCCTGCGGCGAGGTGACGATGACACCGTCCGGATGGTACCGGGCCACGATTCGGCGCAGCTCGCCGGCCAGGCGCTTCGCCGTGGGGGGCCGGATGTGGTCGGTGGCCTCGAACGACGCGAAGGGAAGCGCCTGGCGCCCGGTGTACAGGTAGACCGCCGCATCGTCCTCCGTGCACACCGCAGTGTCCGCGGGCGTGGTCGACCGCACCTCGGCGATGACGCCGCGCAGCTCCGAGACGCGCTGCTCGGGGATGCTGTTCCACCAGCTTCCCCGATAGCAGGCCACCGTGACCCGGATGTAGCCGCACGCCGCCACGCCGGCCGCCGCGAAGACGACTGCTCGCACCCCACGCCGCCCCGCCCAGGCCGGCACGCCGTCGCGGCGGACCAGGGCGTATGCCCCGAGCAGCGGCAGTGCACCGAGCAGCGGCCAGATGCCGAACAGGAACCGGTCCGGCGCATACGGCCACACCGCCACGATGGCGAGATACCCGGCGAGGAACGCGGCCGTCACCGGGGCCCCCTTCCACAATCGGCCGGCGCCCAGCGCCGCGAGCGGCAGCAGCAGCACGGCGGCCACCACGCCCGACGCCGTCGAGCCGACCGGCGCCAGCCAGCTCGCCGCGACGCGCAGTGTCCCCTTGCCGTTGGCGACCACGTTGGCCAGCAGGTATCCCGGGCCGCCCTTCGCGATGGCGTCGGCGAACCAGTTCTCGTACGGCCCGTACGTGCCGCGAATCACGGGCGGCAGCTGGCCCGCGTGGACGTGCATCCACCACAGCCACGGCGCCAGTACCACCGCGGCGGCCGCGATGACGCCCGCCGCTGAACGGGGGCGCCGCCGGAGGAGCAGCACGAGCACGAGAGCGCCAACGAGCGCGATGCCGGCACTCCGGACGAGCGCGCTCACGGCGGCCAGCACCGCTGCCGCCACCACCCACCGTATGGGTCCGTCGAGGTCGGCGGCGCGCTCGGCCACGACCAGCGCTGGAACGAGCAGCGCGAGGAACAGGGTCTCCGACATCACGAGCGCCGACATGACCAGCGAAGGGACCCCGAGACAGAGCACGATCGCCGCCGCCGCGGCCGCCCAGCGCGAGCAGCCGAACCGCCGCCGCGCGAACAGCGCAACCCACGCGGCCGCGATCGCCAGGAGCGCCGCGTTGGCGGCCTTGAACAGCAGGATGTTCGCGGGAAACGACGGCACGAGCCGCCACAGCAGCGCCAGGAACGCCGGATAGCCGGGCGGGAAGTGGGTGGCGGCCGGCAGGCCCGGCAGGTGCAGGTAGTGCAGGCCCGCCCCGGTGGCCAACGCCTTGCCCAGCTCGACATAGACGGCATCGTCGAAAGTCACACCGACCGGGAAGGGCGTGACGGCGTGCGCGGCGACCGCGAGCACGATCAGCGGTGCGATCCACAGCGCCACGCGGCCGGCCGTGTGCCTCGCGTCGGGCGGTGCGGCGTGCACCGGGGGGTGGGGTTCGGCAGCTCGGGTACTCACACCCTCTCTCCGTTGCTGGTCTGCAGGCTTCGAAGGCGCACGCGAAGCTCGGTGTATTGCAAAGTGCGAGACAGGATGCGAGCGAATCGCGCCGGCGGTCTGCTATAGCGTTGGACGATTCGCCGTATCACAGGTTTCCCTGCCGCGCCTCGAGGAATGGCACGAGGATCCGGGACACCGTGGCGCGCTGAGATCTGGCGGCATCTCTGTCGTAAAGAAATTCATCGTTGCCCCGCTCGGCCAACCCCCCTACCGTGGACGCGCCAGATGCATCGCTGACTCGGCGCCATGGCGGCCGGTGTTGGCCGATCCCGCTGTGACGCCCACCCTCACCGTGGAGGTGGAGGCATGGAAAGTCGCATCGGAAACCCGCAGGCCATCGGCTTCGGCGCCTTGGGCATGGCGGCGTGGATGTTCTCGCTGGCGAACGCGGGCTGGTATTCGGGCGCCGGGGACGCACCGGTCATCAACGGGGTCATCGCGTTCGCGGTGTTCGTGCTGGTGATCGCGACGGTGATGTCGTATCTGCGGAACGACACCTGGCATGGAGCGTTCTTCTTGCTCTGGGCCGCCGTCCTCTGGGCGATCCACATCAGCATGGGCGCTTCGGCTGGCGGCTATCAGGCCTGGTACAACATCCTGGTTGCGCTGCTGAGTCTGTGCCTGCTGTTCTCCGGACGGAAGGCGGCACCGGGAACGCCGATCCTGCTCTACAATCTCGCGATCACGGTCACCTTCTTGCTGTTCGCGCTCGGCGGTTGGCTGGGGGCGGCCGCGCTCATCAAGGTGGCGGGCTACACGGGGCTGATCGCCGGACTGGGGATACTCTGGGCCGCGTGGCAGGGGTTCGCCGCCATGGGAGGTGGCGGCGCGGCCGCCACCGGATAGCGGAGGGAACGAGGAGGTCGCGACGCGACGGTCGCAGCGCCCGGGACCCGCTGTCGGGCCCCGGGCGCCCGCCCGGACGGTCAATCCCGGAGGATCACCGCAGCGTCTCGCGCACGTACTCGTACCGGACGTTCCCGGCTCCGGCCTCGCCGCCGGTCAGCTCCTGGTCGAGCTGCACCGTGCTGTCCTGCGCCACGCCGTGGAAGATGCCGGGCCATTGCCGGAACGACGATTCGAAGCGGACGTCGGTCGAGTGGGGAATGGCGAACCAGTGCCCATAATCCACGTACCGGGGCGTGCCCACCAGCTCCCCGTCCACCACGGCGCGCATCGACACGAAGTGAGCGAACGTGCCGTCTTCATTCAGATCCACGTGTCCCTCCATCGCCACCACCCGGAGATCGTGGAAATCCCCGGTGGTCTCGTCGAGGTAGATGCCCGCGTACACTTCGGCCGGCATCGGCTGCCCGTTCGCCGAGGTGAGCACGTAGCGTGCGGCGATGGAGCTCGGGGGCGGATCGTCCGGCGGGCGCGTCACGGGACCCGTGGCCGTCCCGTGGTCCCCGGCGCAGGCCGCCGACAGCAGAACGAACGGGAGCACTACGCGCGCCGCGACCTCGCGGCGTACTACGCGAATGATCGACATGACGGTTCTCGGCTGGGAGGTTGCCGTATGATCCGCCCCGGAGCGAATCGCGAACGTCGATCCGTACGCGCCCGGCGCCTGACCGGTTTCAATATCGCGGGCCAACTCCACCCCCGCTTCCGCCGCCGGCGCTCCGGGGTGTCGCCGGCGCCGGAACGAGGGCCCGCGAATCAGGAGACCTGGAGTCCCAGCACCCTGCTCACGTCCGTCAACAGCCCGAAGGCCGTGGTCTCCGACATTCCTCCCGCGAGGACATAGGCCTTCCCCCCCGCCTCCAGATCCAGCGAGTTCGTCACGGCCGAGATCTTGGCCCTGTACTGTTGGCCGACGGCGGTCGCGCCCGTTCCGGCTGCGCCGGAAGCGATATAGGCGAGCATCACTTCGTTCTTGCTGATGCCGTTCTTGATGAGCAGTCGATGAATATCGTCCTTCTGGAACGTACGGCCCTTCCATTCGACCCCGGCGGGGGAAACGGAAAACGTACTTGG
>JBJKRG010000091.1:0-7243 GCA_046704805.1 Gemmatimonadaceae bacterium | reverse complement strand
CGGATCGTCGGGCGACCAGAACTGGTAGTCCAGCAGCGCGTCGGCGATGCGCGAGTATGGCTGGTCCATACGGATGACGTAGCTGCCCGCCGGGAACGTCCGCGCTTCCGTGGGCTGCGGCTTGGGCATCACGGCGGTGTCCGCCGCCGAGCCGGGCTCCGGGGCGTTCGCCGCCCCGCCGCGGCCACCCCGGCCGCCGCGCCCGCCCATCGACCGCTCGACCCGCACCTGCACGGTGAACGGCGCCGTGGCGCGCGAGATCTCCACGTGCTGCCGCTGCAGGACGTGCAGCAGCATCGCCTGGTTGCCGAGCCGCGGATCGTCGGCCGGGAGGACGTACGCCGCCGGCCCCTCGGTGGTGGCCTTCTCGATGGACCGCTTCGACTTGGTGTAGAAGTTCTCGAGGAAGAGCTGCCGGTTGTTGGCGAAGTACTCGAGCGAAACGAGCAGCCCCGTCTCTTCATAGTTGTTGTTATCACGCAGCGACCAGAGCACGTGCGGCAGCGGGGGATCCTGCCGGTACCAGGTCTTCTCCGTCTCGCTCGGCGACAGCGTGCGCTCGAGCGTCTCGGCGGTCCCGCCGTTGCCGAAGGTCTCGTACAACCGGCTGATGCCGTTGTGCATGGCGGCGATGAACATCAGGTAGCCGGGCGACCAGGTGTCGAAATTGCCGTGCGCGAACACGCCGGGCATGCCGAACCGCGTCATCTCCTGCACGTTGTTCCAGCCGATCATCTGCCACTCGTTGGCGAGCAGCGGGTCGATCCAGGCGTTGTAAGGGCCATCGCCGATCGTGTTGTCATAGAGGAACGGAACCGACTCGTGCAGGTCGTGCAGCACCTGGGCGTGCCAGCTCACGTACGTGTTGAGCACGTTCTGCGTGAGGTCGAGCGACGCGCCCATGGCGTCCCGGTTGTTGTCGTGCGCGACGTAGTGGCCCCAGTAAATGAGCGGCAGCGGCGTGTCCTTCGGGTGTGCCAGGTGCCAGCGTTGGATGTCCACCTCGCGGTCGCGCCCGTCGACCTCGACGATGGGCGTGATGAGCGTGATCAGGTGGTCACGGATGTTCTTGATATAGGGGCTCTCGTCCACGGCCAGGCGGTAGGCCAGCTCCATGAGCGCCGTCGGCGCACCCGTTTCGGGTGAGTGGATGGTGCCGGTGATGTAGTAGACGGGCACGGTCTGGGGGATGAGCTTCTCCGCCACGGCGTCGTTCATGCCGATCGTGCGCGGGTCGCCGAGCTTGGCGAGGTTGGCGCGGTTCCGGTCGATGTTCTTCCAGATGGCCTCCGAGGCCACGCCGACCGCGATCATCTCGCGCCCCTCCTCCGTGTGGCCGATGGTCCAGACGCGCACTCGCGGGCTCGCCTTGGCGAGCATGCGCATGTAGGCGTAGACCTGCGACGAGTAGGGCAGGCTGTCGCGCGCGCCGGCGATGTCCCCCAGCTCGGCCATCGGCGTCGGCACCGTCTTCGAGGCCGGCAGGTAGTCGACCAGCGGCGAGGTGAAGAACGGTTCCGTCGTGTACTCGTGGATCCGGGCCGTGTACACCGAATCGATGGGCTGATGGGGATCGCGGCCGGGCTTGAAGCCGTGCAGCTCGCCCTGGGCGAGCGCGGGATGGGCGGAGAAGGCCAGGGCGGCGAGCGAGAGCGCCCAGGTGAGAAGCCGGGAAGGAGAGCGCCTCATGAGGAGCCTCGGGAGGGGGTCTCGGGTGTGAACTGCCATCGGAGAAGGTGAGCCCGGGACCTGGTGGGCGCCAGACTCGCCGGGCAGGCTTCGGGGAGCGATAAAGTACGAAAAGAGGAACGACAATCCCGCAGACGGCGCGGAGGCCGCGGACAAACCGCACTGAGCGGCGTCGATTGGATACCGGCAGGTGGGACCTGGGCGGCGAGGATTAGGAGATGCCATCCACTCGCCTGATCGAAGCGCGTCTCACCCACTCGGTGATCGGCGCGTTCTATGAGGTCTATCGGACCCTCGGATACGGCCTGCTCGAGCAACTGTACTCGTCGGCGCTCACGATCGAACTGCGACGGAGGGGCCATTTGGTCGCGCGGGAGGTCCGTGTTCCCGTGTTCTACAAGGGCACAGAGCTCGGGTGGCAGCGGCTGGACATGGTCGTGGACGGCCGGCTGGTGGTCGAGATAAAGGCGAGCGAGGCGCTGCCACCCACAGCTCGTCGCCAATTGATCGCGTATCTCGCGGCGACCCACCTGCAGGTCGGCCTCCTCCTGCATTTCGGTCCGAATCCCCGCTTCTTTCGCCTCATTCACAGCGCTCGGGGCGGACCATCGCTCCCAGGCTCGTCCGCGTAATCCGCGACTTCCGCGGAATTGTCGTTCCCCGGTTGATGCCGGCTCCGGCCTGAGCCCTCCCCGGGGCTTCATCGCTCGTCCGCGTAATCCGCGACTTCCGCGGAATTGTCGTTCCCCGCTTGATGCCGGCTCTGGCCTGACGCCTCCCCCGGGGCCTTACCGTACTCATGCAGATGCCCCCCGGCCCCGGCGATATATTCCCCCATCTATGCTTCTCGCCATCCTCGGCGCGTTCCAGCTCGCTGCCGCGACGCCGGTGCCGCAGCCTACCATATACAACGCCCGCCTGGGCCAGACCTCGGTCCACGCGCCGTTGGTGAACGACACCATCACCGTCGACGGCTACCTGAACGAGCCGGTGTGGCACCGTGCCGCCATGCTCACCGGGTTCTCCGAATACGAGCCCGTCGACCAGCGGCCCTCGCCCGACTCCACCGCCGTGCTCGTCTGGTACTCGCACAACGCGATCTACTTCGGCATCAAGGCCTTCAGCCCCACCGGGTCCGTGCGCGCCACGCTCGCCGAGCGCGACAACATCAGCTCCGACGACAACACCGAGATCCTGCTCGACACCTACGACGAGCGGAATCGCGCCTTCGTCTTCATCGTCAATCCCCTCGGCGTCCAGGCCGACGGCATCCGCAATGAACAGGGCGGATACACGCCGGGCTCGAACATCATGCCGGGGCAGGATGACCTCACGCCCGACTACATCTGGGAGTCGAAGGGACACGTGACGTCGTGGGGCTACGAGGTCGAGGTCCGCATTCCCTTCAGCAGCCTGCGCTATCCCAGCACGAAGGTCCAGAACTGGGGCATCCAGATCGAGCGCAACGTCCAGCACAACGGCTACAAGGAGACGTGGACCGAAGCCCACAAGGCCTCGGCGAGCTTCATCGATCAGGAAGGCCTGCTGGTCGGCATGACGGGGATGCACCACGGGCAGGTGCTCGGCCTCAATCCCGAGCTCACCAACACCACCACGGGCTCCCCGTGCTGCGCGCCCGCCAATACGGGATGGCACTACGCGTCCACGCAGAATCTGGGGGGCAACGTGCAGTGGGCGCTGGGGAGCAACTTCGTGCTCAACGGCACCGTCAAGCCCGACTTCTCCCAGGTGGAGGCCGACGCCACCCAGATCGCGCCCGACGAGCGGTTCGCGTTGTACTACCCCGAGAAACGCCCCTTCTTCGTCGAGGGCTCGGATCAGTTCAACGTGCCGAACACCCTGTTCTACACGCGCCGCATCGTGCAGCCGAACGGCGCGGTGAAGCTCACCGGCCGCCTGGGGCGGACCGACATCGCCGTCCTCTCCGCGCTCGACGCCGGATACACGAGCCCGAACGGGCAGTCGCCCTTCGTCAACGTCCTGCGCCTGCGCCGTGGATTCGGCACGCAGAGCACGGTCGGCATGCTGTACAGCAGCCGCGTGGGCGGCGGCCGTGCGAACCAGGTGGTGGACGGAGACGTGCACTGGGTGTTCGATCCGCGCACGTATGCGCAGTTCCAGGCCGTGATGAGCACCACCACGCAGAACGGCGTGACGCAGGACGCACCCATGTGGGAGGCCGTCCTCGACGGCACGGGCCGGAGCTTCGGCTTCCACTACAACATCCTCGGCATCGGCAACGGGTTCGCCGACGACAACGGCTTCGTGCAGCGCACCGGAATCGTCGAGCCCAATGCGTCCAACCGGCTCACGCTGTACGGCGGACGGGGGGCGTTCCTCGAGCGCTTCAACGTCATGCTGCTCACGTCGGCGGTGTTCCGGTACAACGACTTCTTCGCCGGCAAGAGCCTGCTCGAGGACAAGGCCAGCCCGAATACCTCGTTCACCTTCCGGGGCGGCTGGTCGTTCAGTGTGGCGCCGACGCTCGGGAGCTACGCGTTCGATCCCGCGGCGTACACCGCGGACTTCGTCGGGACGTCCGCGGCGGCTACGCCGTTCGTGCCGTCGCCGCGCATCACGACGTTCACCACGCAATTCAAGCTCTCGACGCCGCAGTTCCAGCACTACTCGGCGTCGGCGTCGGTGACCACCGGCAACGACGTGGACTTCCTCGAGACTGCCCGCGTCCACCGGCTGGACTACAACGCCAGTCTCGCGCTGCGTCCCACGCAGCAGCTCCGCATCGACGCCACGTACCAGAGCAGCAGCTTCACGCGTCGCAGCGACGGCGTGCAGTCGCTGTTCACCGCCATCCCGTACCTCAAGGTCGAGTACCAGCTCACGCGCTCGATCTTCTTCCGGGTCGTCGCCCAGTACACGGCGAGCAAGCGTGAGCCGTTGATCGATCCCCGTACGGGGGGGCCGATCCTGTACGACAGCAGCGGCACCTATCTGCCCTACCCCGCCACGGTGTCGAACCTGCTGCGCGCCGACTGGCTGTTCTCCTACCGGCCCACGCCGGGCACCGTGTTCTACCTGGGCTACGGGAACACGACCATGGAACCCGACGCCCTCCGCTTCGACCAGCTCCGCCGCACGACCGACGGATTGTTCATCAAGGCGAGCTATCTGTTCCGGGCGATCGGACGGAGATAGGACCACCCGGCCGGTCCGGTGCCTGGGTCGGGTATCTGGGAGCCGAACGACCGCCGGGACGCAGCTGGATGGGCCCTGATCCGGTTTGACATCGGCCCAAGCGGTGGCGAACATCCTATGTTTCGTCCCCCGCACTCGACTGACAACCTGCGAGCTCCTCCTCGGAGGCTGCAACGCCGCACGCACACGAGGATCTCCTCCGACAGGCCGGCCCTGCCGTCGAGTCGCGGTACCGGCTCGAGCGCGAGCTGGGACACGGCGCCACCTCGGTGGTGTTCCTGGCGAACGATCTGAAGCACGAGCGCCCGGTGGCGCTCAAGCTGTTGCTGCCGGAGCTGGCGGCCACGATCGGCGTGGACCGCTTCCTCCGCGAGATCCGGTTGGCCGCCCGGTTGGCGCATCCACACATCCTGCCCCTGCTCGACTCGGGGATGGCAGGCAACCTGCCCTTCTACGTCATGCCGTACGTGGAAGGGGAAACACTGCGTGACCTGCTGGCCCGGGAGGGCCCGCTCCCCGTCGCCACGGTGATGGAGCTGGCCCGCGACGTGGCCGACGCGCTCGAGTACGCCCACGCCGCGGGGATCGTCCACCGGGACGTGAAGCCCGGCAACGTGCTGCTGCTGCGCGGCCACGCCGTCCTGGCGGACTTCGGGATCGCGCGGGCGATGGTTGCCGCGGCCGGCGGCCAGCTCGAGACCGGCGCCGGCGTGGCGGTCGGCACGCCGGCCTACATGAGCCCGGAGCAGGCGGCCGGCGAGGACACGCTGGACGGGCGGAGCGACCAGTACTCACTCGGGATCCTCGTCTTCGAGGCCCTGGTCGGCCGCACCCCGTTCGCCGGCGGCTCCACGCAGGCGATGATCGCGCGGCGGTTCGTCGAGCGCCCGCCCCTCCTGCGCTCGCTTCGCCCCGAGGTGCCGGAAGGCGTCGAGACGGCGCTGGCGCGCGCCCTGGCCGTGGACCCCGGCGAACGGTTCGCCGACATCCGGGAGTTCTCGACGGCGCTCACCCACCCGTACCAACCGAGCGCCGGCCCCGAGTCCGTGACGATGACCACCATGAGGCTGACCCCGACGCCGCTCGTCCCGTCGGTGGCCGTACTCCCCTTCGCCAACGGCAGCACCGATCCGGAAATGGAGTTCTTCTCCGACGGCATGACCGACGAGATCGTCGGCTCGCTGAGTCGGCTGCGGAATCTGCGGGTGGCGGCCCGGAGCTCCTCGTACGCCGTCCGGTCCCGCCAGGACGACGCGCGGGCCATCGGCGAGCGACTCGGCGTCGGCGCGATCGTCGAGGGCAGTGTGCGCCGGTCCGGGAACCGCGTCCGGGTGAACGTCTTTCTCGTCGACGCGCAATCCGGCTTTCAACTGTGGACCGAGCAATATGATCGCGAGATCGACGACGTCTTCACGATCCAGGAGGAGATCGCCACGCGCATCGTCGAGACGCTGCGCGTCCAGCTGCTCGGGGATGCCGCACGTCCGATCGCCGCAGCGACGGCGACCAACGCCACGGCATACGACGCGTATCTGCGCGGCCGCTACCTCGCCAATCAGCGGACCGAGGAGAGCCTGCGCCGCAGTGTCGAGCAGTACCGCGCCGCCGTCGCGGCGGATCCCGCGTATGCGCCCGCGTACGCCGGGCTCGCCGAGAGCCTCGCGCTGATGGGGCTGTACGGCGTCGTGCCGCCGCGCGAGGCCATGCCGCAGGCCATGCACACGGCGAACGAGGCCCTGACGCACGATCCCTCGCTCGCCGAGGCGTACGTGACGCTGGGCATGGTGCGCGCACTCTACGAGCACGATTGGGCGATGGCCGAGGACGCGTTCCGCCGGGCGATCGCCCTCGCGCCGCGGCACGCCGCCGCGCACCAGCGCTACGCGCTCGACTGCCTCGCGCCCCGCCGGCAGTTCGCCGCGGCGATCTCCGAGATCGATCGCGCCCGCCACCTGGACCCGCTGTCGCCGGTGATGCAGGCGAGCGCGGGCATGGTCCGCTACTTCGCCGGCGATCTGTCGACGGCGATGGCGCTGGAGCGATCCGCGGCAGCCACCGACGGCGCCTTCGCGATGGCCGAGTTCTTCCTCGGCACGATGGCGCGCGACGCCGGCGATCTGGCGGCGGCCTTCGCTGCGATCCGGCGCGCCATCGCCCTCGCGGGCGGCACGCCGGAGATGCTGGCCGCCCTGGCGCGGACACACGCCGGGGCCGGCGAGCGCCCGGAAGCCGAGGTGCTGCGCGCGCCGCTCGTGGTGGCCGCCCGGTCGCGGTTCGTGTTGCCCAGCCTGCTCGCGCAGATCGACGTCCCGCTGGGCCGGCCGGAGGCCGCACTCGATTCGCTCGAGCGGGCCCTCGACGTGCGCGATCCCGAATT
>JBJKRG010000090.1:0-2519 GCA_046704805.1 Gemmatimonadaceae bacterium | reverse complement strand
CCGTGCCACCGCCCCGACGGCGGCGGCCTCATCGGACCGAACCTGACCGATGACTACTGGCTGCACGGCGGCACGCTCGTGGACATCCACCGAACGATCACCAACGGGGTGCTCGACAAGGGCATGCCCGATTGGGGCAAGTTCCTGAAGCCCGAGCAGATCGACGACGTGGCGGTGTACGTCTACTACGGTCTGCACGGGACCCATCCCCCGAAACCCAAGGCGCCGCAGGGCGTCGTGGTGAAGCGCCCCGAATGACCGCCCCGGCGGCGTCCGGCCGCGTCCTGCCGACGCTCAACGAGGACGGATCCCGACGCTGGATCCGTCCCAAGCCGTCCGCGGGCAAGTTCTGGCACCGGCGGCGCGCGGTCGCGTACGCGCTGATGTTCGTCTTCTTCATCATCCCGTACCTGCGGATGCGTGGGAAGCCGCTCGTGCTGCTCGACCTGCCGCGTCGCCAGTTCACGCTGTTCGGCACGACCTTTCTGCCCACCGACACGCTGCTGCTGATGTTCCTCATCGGGAGCATCATCATCGCCGTCTTCCTGCTGACGGCGATGGCCGGGCGCGTCTGGTGCGGATGGACCTGTCCGCAGACGGTGTACATGGAATTCCTGTTCCGGCCGATCGAGCGCCTGCTGGAGGGCGGGCGGAGCGGATCCGTGCAGCTCGATCGACAGGGGATGCGCGGACAGCTGCACGCCCGCCGGCTGGTGAAGTACGGCGTCTATCTCGTGCTGTCGCTGTTCCTGGCGCACACCTTCCTCGCCTACTTCGTGGGGATCGACCGGCTGGTGGAATGGGTCCGGCAGTCCCCGTTCGACCACCCGACGTCGTTCGCCATCATGGCGTTGACGACGTTCGGCATCATGGCCGACTTCACCTGGTTCCGGGAGCAGACCTGCCTCGTGGCGTGCCCCTACGGCCGCTGGCAGTCGGCGCTGCTGGACCGTCAGTCGCTGATCGTCGCCTACGACGCCACCCGCGGCGAGCCGCGCGGGCGCGGCAAGGATCGCGCGGATCTCGGTGACTGCATCGACTGCGGGGCCTGCGTGCTCACCTGCCCCACGGGCATCGACATTCGCGACGGCCTGCAGATGGAGTGCATCCACTGCTCGCAGTGCGCCGACGCCTGCGACGCGATCATGGCGCGCGTGGGAAGGCCGCCGGGGCTCATCCGCTACTCGTCGCAGGCGGCGCTGGCTGGCGAACGCGTCCGCAAGCTGCGTCCGCGGGTGGTGCTCTACCCGGCAGCCCTTGCCATCGCGCTCGGCGGGTTCTTCTTCACGCTCGGCACGAAGCAGCCGGCCGACGTCACCGTGCTCCGCGGGCTGGGCGAGCCGTACGTGGTCGAGCCCGACGGGCGGGTGGCGAACCAGCTCCGGGTGAAGATCACGAACCGTTCGAATACCGACCATGTGTACCACGTGGGCATCGACGGGCTGGCCGACAGCGCCGTCATCGCCCCCGACAACCCGATGGCGCTCGCGGCGGGCGCGACGGGCACGATGACCATGTTCGTGCTCGTGCCGGCCGCCGGATTCCACGACGGCGAGCGGCGCGTCACCGTCCGCGTCACCGATGGGGAGCGATTCTCAGAGGGCCTGCCCTACCGCCTCGTCGGCCCCGAACAGGAAGCGCACGAACACGAGTCCCCCCAACGGGAGGAGCCCGAGCGATGAAACGCGGCATGGGCTGGCCCATCGGCATCGTGGCGATCCTGGTCGCCAGCGTGGGCCTCAACTTCTGGATGCTGGGCGTGGCCAACGACGATCCCTCGTTCGCCATCGAGCCGGACTACTACCGGAAGGCCGTGAACTGGGACAGCACGATGGCCCAGATGCGGGAGTACGCGGCGCTCGCCTCGCGGCTGTCGCCGTCGCTGGGGCGGTTCAGCCTCCGCGACGGCGCGCGTCTCGAGGTCACGCTCACCGACGCGTCGGGGGTGGTGATTCCGGATGCGACGATCCGGGTGGCAGCCTTCTTCAACGCGCGCGCCAACGACGTCTACGACACGACGCTCCTCCGGGACTCGTCGGGCTACACGGCGGTTCTGCCGGTCAGGCACCGCGGCGTGTGGGAGCTCCGCTTCGACGTCGTGCGGGGCGGCCGGCGATTCACCGCCACGTCCCGCGTCGAGGCGATCCCGACCGGAGCGGGCACGTGACGCTCCTGCTCGGCGTGCTGATCGCCAGCCTCGCGGGCAGCATCCACTGCGCGGGGATGTGCGGCGGGTTCGTCTGCGTGTACGCCGGCGCCTCGAGGACGCGTGGCCTCGCGAACACGCCCGCTCACGCGGCCTACAACGCCGGACGTCTGGTGTCGTACGTGGCGCTCGGGATCGCGGCGGGCGCGATCGGCGCCCGCGTGGACGATCTCGGCCGGTTCGCCGGCTTCAGTCGTGGGGCAGCCGTCCTCGCCGGCACGCTCATGGTCGCCTGGGCGCTCGGCATCATCGCCGCCACGCTCGGCGTACGCGTGCCGGGCACACTCGCCCCGGCGTGGGCGAAGCGCCGACT
>JBJKRG010000089.1:0-9485 GCA_046704805.1 Gemmatimonadaceae bacterium | reverse complement strand
GACTCCTTCTGCCCCTGCAGCAGCGTGGCGTCGAACAGCGACGAGCTGATGCGCAGGTTGTAGTCGTCGATCAGCTTCGGCGGCAGGCCGGTGAAGCGCGCCATCTGGGCGATGGCCTGCTGTCGCTCCGCACCCTGCAGTGCGTCACCCTTATAGAGGTCCAGGATGTACTGCGTCGTCGCCCAGTGCTCCGACTGCGCCACGACTTCCTTTAGCGTCAGCTTCTGCAGGTCGGGCGGCAGCTTCTTGTGGTACCAGGCCGTGGCCGTCTACGTGGGCAGGTACAGCACGTTCGGCAGATCGTTGTCGGTGTTCTCGTCGAGCGTCGCCATGTTCAGCACGCTCGACAACAGGATCACGCCGTTCAGCGCGATGCCGCGCTGCGCCAGGTATCCCGCCAGCCCCGCCGAGCGGAACGTGCCGTAGCTCTCCCCCGCGAGGTAGAGCGGCGAGCTGTAGCGATCGTACTTGGTGAGGTACAGGCGGATGAACTCGCCAAGCGACTGCAGGTCGCCCGCCACCCCGGACGTCGCGGCCAGCGCCTTCTCCGACACCGCGCGGCTGTAGCCCGTGCCGTCGGGGTCGATGAACACCATGTCGGTGAACGGCAGCCAGGTCTGCTGGTTGTCCACCATCTTGTAGGGCGGCGGCGGCAGCGTGCCGTTCTCCTGCAGCACGATCCGGCGCGGCCCAAACCCGCCTACGTGCACCCAGATGGCCGGCTCTCCCGGCCCGCCATTGTAAATGAAGGCGAGCGGACGCCGGTTCGGGCTCTGCTGGCCGTCCAGCGTATAGGCCACGAAGAAGATGTGGGCCTCGGTCTTGCCCGTCGCGTCCGGCACCGGCAGCCGTCCCGCCGTCGCCGTGTACGCGTAGGTCCGGCCCCCGACCTCGATCGAATGATGCGTCACCACCGGCGGCGCATCGGTCATGCTCGGATCGTAGGGATGCCCTTGCGGGCCCAACCGGCCGCGGCCGCGCCCCTGCGCGGCAAGCGGGATCGCCGCCAGCACCAGCATCGCAATCGACGCCGTGGGCAGGCGCATCCAGTGACGAGAGGTATGTGTCATGGCCCCGATTATGGATGTCGGTCACGCGTGCGGCAAGGTCGGGGCAGGCCACCCCCCCGATACCGCCCCCGCACGCCCCATACCGTCCGGCGCCGCTCCAGCTCCTTGTCTCGGCGAAATGCCGGGCGTACTTTCTGAACACTTGCTAGGTGCGTGCATTTCGTAGAACGCCCGCCGCTTTTCGCGGCGGGCGTTCTCGTTGCGGGCATCTTCACCCCGTCGAAATGGTTGGTTCGGCATTCTTTGGGCGATGAGCCGTCCCGGGAACGTCGCTACCCTGCTCCCGAGGGGTAGCGAAGAGAAACTTGCCAGGTGGCTCGACCCGCTTCCACCATCCTCGTTCACGTGCCCGGATGGTGGAACTGGTAGACACGTGCACTTGGCAAGTGCATGCTCGCAAGGGCGTGCGGGTTCGAGTCCCGCTCCGGGCACGACCCCCCAAACCACGTGTTGACTCGGCGCCCTATTCGCCCTACGTTCTCAATCACTTGCCAAGTGCACACGTAGTATGGAACGCCCGCCGCTTTTCGCGGCGGGCGTTCTCTGTTTTTGGGCCTCCTGGCTCACGCCCCTCCCGCCTTGACATCCCCCGCTTCCATCGGCGCCGTCGAGCCGGCTGCCCCGGCCGATACCCTGAAGCGGTGGCGTCTGACAGGGGTCTGACGCGCGCTTCGATCTTTGTAGAGTGCTGCGACAGCCCGGTGGTCCTACACGATGGCGAGCCCCCGGACTCTCGCACGGCCGCGGGCGCTGGTTGGCTCCTGCTTCTCGCCGCCTGTGCCGGTAGCCCCGAGGCCATAGCGACGTGCCCTCCCGACGAACGCGGGCTGCCGAGCCCACCCAAAAGCTGTTAATTCACCCGAACAACACAATCGGCAGCCTGCGCCCGGGCACGGTCGCCCCCATCACATTGCGGCCGGCCGTCGCAGCCTATGAAACAACGCTCACACTTCGCATCCGAAGTGACGCGCAGCGCGGGCGATTCCAGCGCGCCGGATTCGAGGGCGCGCTGGCGGCGATCGACGCGGTTGCTGCGGTCGCCGCTCAGCAGGAACGGGTGGCGACGCGGCACCTCCAGCGGGCGATCGAGCAGCATCCGGCGTGGCCGTGGCTCCAGGGCGTACGCGGGATCGGACACGTGCTCGCCGCACGGTTGGTGAGCCGCTTGGACATCCGCAAGGCCAAGACCCCGTCGTCGTTCTGGACGTACTGTGGACTCGCCACCGCGCCGGGCATCGTGCATCTCTGCGACGCCTGCGGCGCGCGGATGGTGATCGCGCACCGGACTCCGCCCCGCGTTCACCGGTCTCCTTCCGGCATCTGGTGCGCGAACCCCTTGATCAGGACCGGGGAGTCGGAGCGCGTATCGATGCCGCGTGCCGTGCGAGGCGAGCGCTTGCGGTACAACCCGAACGCGAAAGTCGTGTGCTACCTGATTGGGTTGTCCTTCGTGCGCCGCGGGGACTACTACCGCGAGCTGTACGCGGCTCGTCGCGCCAGGACCGCAACCGTACACCCGGAGTGGCCCGATGGCCGCCGGTACCTCGACGCCCAACGCTTCGCCGTCAAACGATTCCTGGCGGATCTGTGGTGTGAGTGGCGAACACTCGAGGGTCTGCCAAACGAGTCGGGTGCCCCGGGTCTCCAACACTGATCCGACCCCGAGCGTGTCTTGCACGAAATCGATCGACCACCGGCCATGCGGCCGCGTGGGCGCCGCCCGTAGCGGGCGAGTCACGCAGCCCTGGCACTCGATCAAGGCGTTGCCCGCAGGGGCACACCCGCTGTATCATCAACGCCTAGTCATGTCGGGTCTGAATCACGAGTGCCGCATGCCCTCCGGCCTGTTCGCCAAACATGGTTTCAGCGTCCACGGCCGACAGGTACCGAATTGACTCGACGGCGCCCGCTTGCAACTGCCCCAGCGCGCTCAACGAAAACGGGCTATTGTCAACGAAGACGACCACACCCGAAGTGCTCAAACCGGGGACTCCATGGTCCATCAGCATTCCCGGGTCCACTCGCTGTACCAGTTCACTGACGGACATATCTTCGTAGCCGTCCGCGACGATCTCCCGGCGGGTGATCACTCCCCACTGGTGGGTGGGCATCCGCGATGGGGCTGGATCCCCTTCGGGCGGGGCAGTGGCGCACGCCGCCAGATCCAGTGATCCAATCGCCAAAACCATCAACGCGACGAGAGCCAGCCGGCGTGGGGCAGACAGCGTTGGTGCCTGTGAGGACGAATGGATCGAACCGTCGCGGCAAGTGCTGTGCCCCAGACGCGACTCTGGAGGGCTGGCCGCGCCATGCACCGGCGGTGCGAGAAGGCATGATGGAGCGGGCCCGCCGATCGCGTCATCTTCTCCGATTCTCATTCGACGCTCACTGGATGAAGCCAGACGCATCAACTTGAACCCTGACAACATCGGCGACGGCGTCATGGCTCCGTCTCATTCCGCATTTGATACCCGTGCCGGCGGGCTAGCCGTCGCGTCTGACGGGCGTCTGACGGCGTGATGGGGCACGGGTGGAGGCCGGACGTGAACCTTCACCGTTGATGGCGCACGGGCGCTGGCGTCCGGATCCTCGCGGTCACTGCTGGGCGCAGGAAGGGAGCGGGCCTCTGTTCTCCCTGCGGCTGCCGGCCGGGCTACCGGTGTCCGAGGTTGGATCCTCCGGACTGCTCGTCACTTACTGCGAGACAGTCCGCGCCCCTGCGGGCCTGCGTGTCCGGCGCCCGAACTAGCGCGAGTTACTGCTGGCGGCCGTCCGTTCGCTCGCCGCCGTGTCCAGCTTGAGCCAATCAACCCCCGGCCGAATCCCCGTCCACACCGTCACCGGTCCCGTCAGAATGCGGGTGTGGTAGGACTTCCCGGCGATCGAAACGAAGTATCCTTTCGTCGGGCGTACCCCCGTGTTCCAGATCGCGATGGGGCGGCCGTTGATCGCGACGCCGCAACGCCCGTCGGGAAAGAGCTGCAGGCGCATCGTGTACCAGTGGCCGTCGTGTATGGGGGGCTGGAAGATCGTATCCGGATTCACGATTGGACCGCCCGCACGGAGGGTGTATACGTTCCGTGGCCCTTCGATCGCTGGGTACGTTGTGGCACACACACCATCTTGGAGACGCTCGTAAAAGGGCGGATAACCGGTTCGATGGTCCCACTGTGCCAGCGCCTTTGCGGCCATTGGTGGCTGAAGGGTGATCGACTGAAGCTGCCATTGCACAAAGTTGATGGGAGTCGACATGGTCATCTCGACTCCGAACCCGGGAGTGGCGTCGAAGCGGCCGCTGGTGTAGGCGCCGCTCTGATAACTGCCGTTCCCGTGATTCCAGAACGCAGGCCGCCCGTCGCCACCGGCCACGATGACTGGCATCGGATCTCCGAAGGGCACGAAGTCTGGTTCGATGCCGCCCTCCCAGTCTTCCTGCAGGGCGACGGAATCGCGTTCGGGCACGACACTCGTGACGAGCGTATCCAAACGCCACCCTCCAGCGGAGATCACGATGCGAGCCGGCCCGGGTTGCATGGGGACGAGACGGAGATGGGGAGCCACGCGCAGGACGGACGTGTCGATCGACACAACCTCGGCCGTCGGGACGGCGACCTGCCGCCCGTCGACGGTTACGCCGGTGACACCGAGTTGGTAAGCCGCTCCGATCGGGATTCCGCGCGCCGGAAGCGGTACGCTCAGTCTCGTCACGTACCAAGCAGGACGTCGTGTGGGCCAGAGCACGGAAAGAAGCTGCCGGGTCTTTGCTCCCCGCTCGATAGGTCTCGCAAGAGCGGGATGATCGATCGGAAACACGATCGTCTCCAGCTGAACCGCTCCCACTCCCCGGCATTCACAGACAACCCACTGTCCATCTCCGCTCAACTCATACTGAGCCGACGCCTCCTGCTCAAGGCGCTGAACCGCACCGTCGCGGGTGTCGACGGTTTCGAGAATGGTGGACGTGTCGAGCATGGCACTCACCAGGACGCGGTTGCCATCCAGCCACCCGAGCGTGATGGGAGAAGGCCCCACGTCATGACAACGCGACCCCGTTCCGTCGGGGGCCACCACGCACACGGAGTCCGGCGCTCCGCTCAGGCTGCGGCGGGCGAAGGCAATCCAGAGGCCGCTGGGACTCCACTTGGGCGCCAGGTCGACCCCTGACCCTCCCGTTAGCTCGCGGACGGCATGCGTGGCGAGATCCATGATCGCGAGATGCGCGTGGCTCAGCGAATCGTACCGGCCAGTCTGGAACACCAGCAGCGACCCGTCGGGTGCCAGATCTCCGCTCCCGTCGTCGCCCGGCGCCCACGTCAACCGCCGGGTCCCTCCCGTCATCGGCTCCAGGACAAGGTCTCCATCTCCCGAATCCGGCATCGCCTCGGAGGAGATCCAGGAGGCACCATCGCGCGTAACGGCATAGTCCTTCAGTGAGGCGGGTAGTGCGACGCGAACGCGCTTGCCCACCTGGGCCAGACGCAGCGGGACGCCTGGTTGCCAGCCGTTGCGATCGATCCCCACTCGGTAGACACTGGTGTCCTGGTTCGAATCTACCGTGACGGCAAGGAACTGTTCATCCGGAGCGGCGGCCGGTCTGAACGCCCATTGCCAAATCGCTGCGGCACTGGCAATGGCGACGACCACGACGAGAGCCGCCACGTACCATCTTGCTGATGGATATCGCATCGGGAACGGCAGCGCGGCGGCCAGCATTTGAGTGTGCGCCTCATCCATTTCGTTGACGAATTCGCTCGCCAGCTCGCGCGCCGCCCGATGGTCACCGCGCTGCCTGAGGGCTCGAGCCCAGGCCACGAACGCGCCTCTCAACGCCCGCTCGTCCCCCGCGCGCAGGAAGTGCGTTCCCGCTCTCCGTAGCGAAGTGTCGTCCCCGGAGCCATGGAGCCACGCTCTGGCTACGCCGAGTTCGGTGGATCGGCGGCAACTCTCGTTCATTCCGGCAAGCGCGAGCTCACCAATCTGGTCGTGTGCAGGCTCCCATCCGAGACCGGCCAGTTGGCCGACCATTCCGCGCATCTCGAGGCCGTGCAACACGGCCGCAACATTCGGGAGCGAACGCCCAACGGCATCGGCGATGAACCCGATGGGCACGGGCACTCCCGCAAGAGACACGGCGTCGAGAACGGAACGCTCGAAATCTTCGAGTGCCTCCACCCGTCGGCGCAGCGCACCGCCCACGCTGAGCGCCTCGAGCAGCCGCGCCTCGTCCGCCACGACCCACGTCGACCGTTCCAGCACGATCGCCGTGGTGTCGAGCAGGTACTCGAGGGTCTCGATGACCAGCAGGGGTACGCCACCGGTGGCCTCCTGCAACTGCGCCGGCAATCGCTCTCCGACGGGCGTGACCGGCAGGGTCCCGATGCTCGCCAGCAGGGCTGCGGTGTCGTCGACCGTCAGCGCTCCGAGGTGGATCACCTCCGTGTCACGCGCAGGTTGGGGCATCGAGACCCTGGACGGCCGCATGGCGGCCACGAGCAGGACCCGCTCAGATTCCAGTAGGGCGCTCACGCCGGCCAGCGCCCGCATCGATTCGCGGTCCGCCCAGTGCAGGTCGTCGATCATCACTGCGATGGGCGCTTCGTCGGCTGCTGCGACCAACAGCTCATGAACCGCCAGAGTCCGCAGCCTCATCGCATCCGGTCCCGCGGAGCGGTCTGGCTCCGCGTTGAAAGCTGCCGACAATGTCGGGTTGAGCGCGATCAGCGATGCCGCCGAGGCCGGAGATACGGCGGCGGCGCCCGGCAGGCCGCCGAGGGCCCCCGCCAGCTTGCTGAGGAATGCGTACGAGATGTCGCGTTCACCGGGATTCGCTCGAACTGCGACGACGCGTGCCCGGGTTGCCTGCAGCCGCGCGACGATATCGGTGAGGAGCCGCGTCTTGCCGATTCCAGGTTGACCGATGACCGAGATCTTCTGGGCCGTTCCGTTCCGGGCGAGGTCCCACGCCGCGCACAAGTTCGCAAACTCGCTCTGACGCCCCACCAGTTCCCCGACGATGGCGGATGGGGCCGGCCCGTGCTCCAGGGCCTCCGAAGCGACGCGCTTGGCCGTGCGGAGCATCGCGCGGGTCGCGTGCTCGGGGACTCGATCTTCGGCCGCGAGCATCGCTTCCAGGGCGTCCGCTTCCACCGCAGCGCCGAGCGCGTCGTTCGCGGACACCAGGCTCTCCAGCACGAGGCGCCAGCTCTGCTCGCTCAGCGGATCCACGTCCCGGGCACGACGCGAGAGCGCCACCGCGTCGCGCTGCCTCGCGCTGCGGAGGCAGCGCCGCACCTCGTGCTCGGCGGAGCGCGTGAATACGTCACGCAGACGCCGCCGCTCGAGATCCGCCCAATGCTCGAACTCGACCCCTCCTGGCGCCGCGAAGTCGAGGAGGAAATCGCCCCGATAGAGCGAAACGGCGAGCCCGAAATCACGCTGCTCCGCCGCCTTCAGGAACTCGGCTCGGTCCGACGGGACCGGTTCGGCCAGGGAGACCATGTCGCCGTCAGCCCTGATCAGTGCCCTCCCGGCCTTCTGCTTGACGTACCAGAGGGTCTGGCGGAAGGCATGGCGTGCGGCTTCGGCGCCGACGTCCGCCCAGAGCAGGTCGATCAGGAACTCACGCGTAGCTGCGTTGCCGGGAACCGACGCCAGGTACACGATGAGCGCAAGGGGTTTGCTCGCCCCAAAGATGGTCGTACGCTCGCCGCCCGCGCTTGTGGACAGCAACGCGACCGTGCCAAGCGTCTCGAGAGAGAGCGCATCGCCCGGCTGGTGGGGAGACCGCGGTGCGGATTCGTTCTGACGTCGGTCTGACATGCGGGTGGCGGATTGTCGTTCAAGGAACACGACTCCGCCCCCTCCGGTCACCGAGCGTCCGTCCGTACTATACCAGTTCGCGAGACTCTATAGTGCACGCGGGCGCGCGGGTCTGCAAGCCGCGACTCAGCGGGATCGGAGGAGGTCGGGGTTTCCCGGTATGCCGGGCCGGGAACTGGCTGTAGCGATTGTGCGACGGTCGGACCGCGGGGGTGACGCTATCGATGCGGTTCTAATGTTCTCTAATAGAACGCTGGTCGAGCTCAGCGTCCCGCCGCCCCGGCACCCACGTGCCACCTCGGGCTGCGGGCGCTCGACTGTCAAATAGCCACCATCCACGCTCTCCCACCCACGTTGACTCGGCTCACGGGTCAACCTGGCTTGCCACTCCCCCGCTAGGTGCCCGCGTAGTATCGAACGCCCGCCGCTTTCTGCGGCGGGCGTTCTGTTTTTCGGGGCCCTCCTCCTCGCCCCCACCTCCCGCCTTGACATCTCCCGCTCCCATCGGCAGCGTCGAGCCGGCTCCCCCCGCCGCCTCACCAGGAGACATTCGAATGAGCACTTCGCACTCGCGACTCGGTTGGCGGGGGGCTGCCCTGGTCCTCGCGCCGTTGGTCCTCGCGTCATCGATCTTGGCCGGGGCCCCGACCCCCGCCCGCGCCCAGCGCGGCGGTGGTCGCGGGGAAGCGGCCGGCCCCCTCGGCCCGCTCGGCGAGATGAGCTGGCGCTTCGTGGGCCCGTACGGGAACCGCGCCGCCGCGGCCGCGGGCGTGGCGGGCAATCCGGCCGTCATGTACGTGGGCGCCGCCTCGGGCGGCATCTGGAAGACCGAGAACGGCGGCGTCGACTGGAAGCCGGTCTTCGACCATGAGGACGTCTCCGCCGTGGGCGCGCTGGCGGTGTCGCAGTCCAACCCCAACGTGGTCTGGGCCGGCACCGGCGAGACCTGGCTCATCCGCCCCTACTATCCCATGGGCGACGGCGTATACAAGTCCACTGATGGCGGCGCGCACTGGGAGCACATGGGGCTCGACGCCACCGGCCACATCGGCCGCATCGTGATCGACCCGCACGACCCGCAGCGCGTGTTCGTCTGCGCCCTGGGCCAGCTCTTCAAGGCCCAGCCCGAGCGCGGCGTCTACCGCACGCTCGACGGCGGCAAGACCTGGAAGCTGGTGTTGGGCCCCAACGCCGACACCGGATGCAACGACCTGGCCATCGATCCGGCCGATCCCAACACGCTGCTCGCCGGCATGTGGCAGGTGCGCGTGTATCCCTGGAACATCAATAGCGGCGGACCCGACGGCGGCATGTACGTGAGCCGCGACGGCGGCGACACCTGGACGCACCTCGCGGGCCACGGGCTGCCCGCGGCGCCGCACGTCGTGGGCAAGGTGGCCGTCGCCATCGCGCACAGCCTCCCCAATCGCTGGTACGCGCTGGTGCAGGACAGCCAGCCCACGCTCTAGCGCTCCGACGACGCGGGCGCCTCGTGGACCATGGTCAGCCACGACCACATGATGCTCCAGCGCGACTCGTACTACGTCAACTTCGGCGTCTCGACCACCGATCCCGACCGCCTGTACTTCGTGAGCC
>JBJKRG010000088.1:0-19641 GCA_046704805.1 Gemmatimonadaceae bacterium | reverse complement strand
GCTTCGTCGCGCCCCCCGCGCCCGCTCCACCGCCCGCGCCCTCGGCACCCGGCCCGCCGGAGCCCCCTGCGCCCACGGCCCGCAGCATGTCCTCCAGTTCCACGGTGCGGTCCATCAAGGCGAATCGGACCAGCAGCATCTCCACCAGCATCTGCTGCTGTGCACTCTTGCGGAACTGTGGCTCCAGGTCGGCGACCGCGCGGAGCATCCGCAGCAGGTCCCCGGCCGAGAGCCGTCCCACCCGCTCCGCGAGGGCGCGCTGCGCGGCGTCGGACACCTCGGGAGCCGGCGTCCCCAGTGCCACGGCGAGCTGCGCCCGCAGCATGTCCGCCAGGCCGGTGAGAAAGATGCCGAAATCGATCCCCGCGTCGGCCAACCGGCCGACCTGCGGGAACACGTCCCCCGCCCGCCGCTCGGCAATCAGGTCGAGCAGCGTGATGAACTCGTCCTCCGCCACGAGCCCCAGGGCCTCGCGCACGCGGGCCGCCGTGAGCGTTCCCTCGTCCATCGACAGCACCTGGTCGGTGAGGCTGAGCGCGTCGCGCATCGAGCCGTCCGCGGATCGCGCGATCATCCGGAGCGCTTCCGGTTCGGCGCTCACCCCTTCGGCCGCGAGAATCGTCTCCAGACGCTCGCGGATGTCGCCCACGCCGAGGCGCTTGAAATCGAATCGCTGGAGCCGGCTCAGCACCGGGGCCGCCGCCTGAGCGATCTTCTGCGGCTCCGTCGTAGCGAACACGAACACGACCCGCGGGGGCGGCTCCTCGAGAATCTTCAACAGCGCGTTCCAGGCCTCCCGAGTGAGCATGTGTGCTTCATCGACGATGTAGACCTTGTACCCATGCTCCCCCGACGGCGCGTACATGGCGCGTTCCCGCAGCTCCCGGGCGTCGTCCACCCCGCGATTGCTCGCCGCGTCGATCTCCACCACGTCCAGCGATGCGCTACCGCTCCAGATGCGCCGGCAGCTCGTGCACTCGCCACAGGGCTCCCCGTCGGGCCGCTTGTTCTCGCAGTTGAGGGCCATCGCGAGCACGCGCGCCAGCGTGGTCTTCCCCACGCCGCGCGGCCCGCAGAGGAGATACCCGTGTGCCACCCGCCCGCGTGCAATCGCCCCCTTCAACGTGTTGGCCACGTGCGACTGGACCGCGACGTCCGCGAAGGTCTTGGGGCGATATTTTCGCGCGAGGGCAATCGACACGGGACGGACGGACGGGGGTGGGACATGGGGCCGGCGGCCCGCCGATCACGGCCGACCGCCGACCGCCAGCGGCCAACCGCTGGTCGTGATCGCAATCTACACCGGCGCCGGGCGCCCGACAGGAATGCGCCGGGCGTCCTGCGAACGAAGCGCGGGCGGCACCTCCCCGAGGGGAGATCGACCGCCCGCGCAGTGTCCCAGGCCTGACGAAGCGACGTCAGACACCTCATGCCGCTGCTGCCTTCGGGGCCCTGACGGAGTTAGAAGGCTCACGCCCTCCGGGGCCTGGAACACCTGAAAACTACACGCAACCGGTGGCCCCCTCAAGCGATCGTTGCCGGGTCCGGATCGTCGCCGCCGCCCGGCCGTTGGCAGTGGACGGTTGGCCGTGTGCGCTGCGCACGACATACTGCCGACCGCCAACTGGCAACCGTGTCCTCCGGGCCCAAGCCCTCACTTCGTTTCCAGCGCCCCCGCCAGGACCTCCGCGGCGTGCTTCACCTGTTCCCGCGACACGTCCAGATGGGTCACGGCCCGGATCCGGGCCACGGACCAGGCCGATACCAGCACGCCCTGGGCGGAGCAGGCCTTGACCACCGGCGCGGCGGTCCGGCCGGCCGGCAGGTCCACCATTACGATGTTGGTATCGGGGGCCACGACGGTGGCGCCCCCCGCCCCTTCCACGATCTTCGCAAATTCGCGTGCGTTCGCGTGGTCCTCGGCCAGGCGGGACAGATTGTGTTCCAACCCCCAGAGGGCACCGGCGGCGATGATCCCGGACTGGCGCATCGCCCCCCCGAACCGCTTGCGGATCCCCCACAGCTCCTCGGCGGCGGCCGCGGAGGTGGCGACGGCCGCCCCGATGGGGGCCCCGAGCCCCTTGGAGAAGGCCACCATGACGGTGTCGGCGGCGGCGGCGAAGTCCTCGAGGGGCACGCCCGAGGCGATCGAAGCGTTCCAGATCCGCGCGCCGTCGAGGTGCACCGGCAGCCCCAACTCGGTGGCGAATTCGCGGATGGCGCGCATCTCGCTGAGCGGGATCACCTTGCCACCGGCCCCGTTGTGCGTGTTCTCGACGCACACCAGGCTCGGCCGGGTCATGTGGCGGGCACGGGGCCGCACGTAGCGGCGCATGTCCTCGGCGGTCGCGACGATTCCCGTCGGCAGGACGGGGCGGATCTGCGCGCCGCTCAGCGCCGCCACCCCGGCCATCTCCCAGTGGATGATGTGCGCGTCGTAGTCGAGGATGACCTCGGTCCCCGGCGTGGTGTGCAGGTTCACCGACGCCTGATTGGCCATCACACCGCTGGGGAAGAACAGGGCGCGCTCCTTGCCCAGGAGCTCGGCGACGCGCCGCTCCAGCCTCAGGGTCGTGGGATCGCCGTCCCGCTCGTCGTCCCCCACCTCGGCCTGCGCCATGGCGCGGCGCATCTCCCGGGACGGCGTCGTGACCGTATCGCTGCGAAGATCGATCGAAGTCATGTCGGAATGAGATTCACTCGGTGAAGACCTCGCGCTGCAGCCGGCGGGTGTGCCGGAGCTCGAACACCTGGCCCACCTCGCCACCGAGAATGAACACGATGGCCGAGTAGTAGACCCAGACGACGACGATCACGATCGCCGCCAGGGCGCCCGTGTACACGGACGCGGTATTGAAATGCCGCACGAAGATCGAGAAGAGCTGTTTGGCCACCTCGAAGAGGACGCTCGTGAACACGGACGCCACCACGGCCGTCTGCCAGCGCACGCGCCGGGCCGGAAGGTAGCGGTAGATCGCGAAGAACATGAGCAGCAGGAACAGGAAGGCGACGAGGCGGCCCACGAGATACTCGACGGGGCCCATCACGTCCTGCCGCAGGCCGAGATCCTGGAGGATCTCGATGCCGCGCGACCGGGCGATGGCCAGGTAGGCCGACACGACCGTGTTCGCCCCGAAGAGCACGGTCGCCAGCAGGGTCATCTCGATGTCGAACAGCTTCCCGCCGATGAGACTGCGCCGGGCCTCGATGTCGAACACTTCGGCGAGCACGGTCCGCAGCGACGCGAACAGGCGCGTCGACAGGAAGATGAAGATCAGCGCGCTCCAGATGCCGAGCGCGTGGTGCGCCCGGAGCGCGTCGTCGATGATGCGATGCACCGGCAGCCCGAGCGCTTCGCTGTGGGGCGGCAGCATGTGATCGATCACGTCGGTGATCTCGGCGGTCGACATGGCCGGCGAGAGGTTGAGCACGTACGTCACGCCGGAGACGAGCGTGATCACGAACGGGATCGAGGCGAGCAGCACGTCGAACGCCACGCCGCTCGACAGGAACAGCACGTTGTCCTCGTACGCATTGTCCCACATGCGCACGAGGTAGTCGCGCACCGTCCACCGCATCCTGGAGGTGCGTTCGCGAACGCTCATACTCCGCGTGATGCGGCCGGGGGGCGGATGGGCGGTCGCCTACTCTTTGGCGTCGTCGCGGTCGGGCGACTCCGTGCCGGCCTTGTAGGCCGACTTGGCCGCCGACAACCGCCGCTCCAGGTCCTCGCGGGCGTGCAGGGCCGCCGAGCGGCCACTGCCCACGGCGCGGTTGACCTTCCGGCGGCCACGGCTGACCGCATCACGCGCCGAATCGATCCGGTCCTCGACCCGCGAGCGGGCGTCGTTGAAGGAATCCTCCGCCCGATCGCGGAAATCCTCGGCCATCTCGCGCGCCCGGACCTTCGCCCGCCGGCCGCGCTTCGCCAGGTCGCGCCGCGTCACCTCGCCGGACTGCGGCGCATACAGCAGGGCCACCCCCGCTCCGATCGCCAACCCCGCCAGGAACGGCACGACGCCGGACCCGGATTTCTCGATCACGATTCTGCGATCGTCATCGCGCATGTCGTCGCGCATCGTCACCTCCCACAAAAGAGAACCGCCGTCGGGCGCTACTCTCCCGCGTCGGCGTCATCCGGCGCCGCCACCACCGGCACGGCGCTCCCATCGGGTGCGACGCGGTGGATCGACGGTGCGTGGACGTACTTGGCGACCATCGGCGCCGTATCGCCGATGGCCAGCTGCTCGAACAGGAACCCGAACTTCTGGTCGTACACCCGGGCCAGAGTGGCCTTCGTGCCGGCGTCGAGATCCCAGAACTTCCGCTTGAAGGGGCCCAGGGCCTTCTTCCGTGTCTTGTAGATGAACTGCTCCTCCGAGTCGGTGGCCTTCCGCTCCCCCTGTAGGTTGGCCGAGATCCAGGCATAGATCTCGTCGCGCAGCGCCGCCGGGATATGGTCGTAGAGCATGTTCTGAAAGTTGGTCGCCAGATGGATCTCCGCCGTCTCGCGCTTCGGGAAATTGTGGAACGCGGTGTCGGGCAGCGTCGACGCCCCGTGCTGCACGGCGCCCGAGAGCCCGTACTGGTCCCTCGCGACCTTCGACAGGCGCTGCAGCGTGTCGAGATCCAGCTTCACGTCGGCGATCGATCCGTCCGGCAGCACCACGCCGCCGTGCGACGTGCCCGACTGGACGCTGATCTTCGAGACGCCGACCATGCCCCTGGGCACGGTGCGGAGGAACCCATCCATGTACGCCTGCAGCTCCTCCACGGTGCTGTTCGCGGTGCCCACCTCGCCGATCTCGCCGCCCACCGAGATCGTCACCCCGTCGGGCTCCACACGGCGCACGACCTGCAGGATGTCGGCCCCGACCTCGTAGTTCAGCCGCTGCTGCTCGTCGAGCGTCGGCTTGCTGATGTCGACGAGCGTCGACGTGTCGATGTCGATGTTGTAGAAGCCGGCATGGATGGCCTCCACGGCGAGCTGCTTGACGGCGTTCACCTCGGCTCCGCGGTCGGCGGCGAACTTCTTGGCGTTCACCTGGAAGTGGTCGCCCTGAATGAACAGCGGCCCGCGGAAGCCCTCCCGCAGCGCCGCCGCCAGCAGCACCGCCACATACTCGGCCGGCCGTTGGTCGGTATACGCCATCTCGGAACGGGCAATCTCCAGGATGAACGCGCCGGCCTTCATCCGGATGGCCGTACGGAAGATCGCCCGCGCCGTGTCGTAGGCCATGCCGCGCACGTTGATCGCCGGCACGGTGAAGCCGTGCACCTCGCCACGGCCCCGTGCCATGTACAGCTCCTGGATCGACGCCGGCTGCACGCCCACGGCCTGGCCGATCTCCCACAGGAGCCACCGCGCATGGGCCTTCTCCTCGTCGCTGCCGAACGCGGCGGCACGTGCCAGTTGGTCCATGGGGGGGCCAGCCAGCGGCGCCGGAGCGTGGACCGTTACGCCCTCGGCGCTGACCGCCAGGGCCGAGCCGAACAGACCGTTGAGTGTCTCGATGGAATCAGGCATCACGTCCTCGAAGGTCCGGTCCGGACGGGCGCGCGCTGCGCCCCCGGGACCGGAAGTCGGTTTGCTTCTTCAACTTGGCCGAACTCCCGATCGGGATCAAGCCGTCGATCACACCGATCGTATGGGATCGGGCTTCGGGAGCGTCTCCCACTCGCGGCGGGCCGCCTCGGCGTCCGCCCGGCCCAGCATCGCGTAGGTGAACTGCTTGCCCAGCTCGACTCCGGGCTGGTTGAGCGCGTTCACGCCGTAGAACTGCCCGGCGTAGATCGTCGCCACCTCGAGGAGCATGAGCAACGCGCCGACGTGCCATTCGTCGCCCTGGTCCGCGTGAATGGTGAGATTCGGACGGCCGCGGCGCGCCAGGGCGCCGGCGGTCGCCCGGCGCTCGATGTCGATCAGCTCGCCCAGATGGTGGCCGCCGAGATAGGCCAGCTCCGGCACGTCCTGGTGCAGCCGCGGGATGGGCACGTCCACGGGGTGGTCGCCGAGTTGGACGAAGCTCACCGTCTTGTTCGGCGTGCCCTCCATGAACAGCTGCACCTGGCTGTGCTGGTCGGTGGCGCCACGCGCGGCTAGCGGCGTGGGGCCGAATCCTGCGTCGTCGGGCACCCGATGCTTGCCCAGGCTCTCGGCCCAGAGCTGCACGAACCACGGCGCGAGATCGCGCAGCGTGTCGGAGTACGGCATCAGCACGTGGAGTCCGCGGCCGAGGCGGGTATCGGCCAGCCACTGCAGTGTGCCGAACGTGGCGCCGGGATTCTCGGCGAGCGTCGCCGAGCGGCAGCGCTTCTCCATGTCGGCGGCCCCGGCCAGGAGCTGGACCGTCTTCATGCCGAGCAGCGCCGCCGGGAGTACGCCGACCGGGGTCAGCACACTGAACCGGCCCCCCACATTCGGCGGAATGTCGAGTGCGCTCACCCCCTCGCGGCCGGCGATCGCCCGGAGCGCTCCCTTCTCCGGATCGGTGACGAAGACGAGATGCTCCTTCGCCGCCGCCCCGAACCGCTCGTTCAGCGCGCCCCGCACGATCAGGTACTGCGCCATCGTCTCGGCGGTGCCGCCCGACTTCGAGATGACGATGAACAGCGCGCGGTCGAGGTCGAGGCGCGCCAGCAGCGCGGCGATGGTGCCCGGGTCGACGTTGTCGAGCACGTGGAACCGCGGCCGGTTGCGCCGCTCCTTCTTGGTCAGCGTGTTCCAGTCGCGCTTGTTGAGCGCGGTGTGGAGGGCGATCGGCCCCAGCGCCGAGCCGCCGATCCCGAGCAGCACGACGTCGTCGAACTTCCCGCGCGTACGTTGGGCGAAATCGCGCGACTGGTCGTGCAGCGCCCGGTCGCGCGGCAGATCGAGGAAGCCCAACGCGCCCGACGCGCGGAGCTGCTTGACGGCGGCGTGCGTGGCACCGAAGCCCTGCTGGGCCGCGTCCCATGCGTCCGTGGGGATTCCCCCCGACACGGCGCCGGAGAGCATGTTCGTGTAGTCGATGCGAATGGTCATGGTCAGTCGATCCTCACCGTGAGGCCGTCGAAGGCGGGGCTGATCCCGCGTGGCAGCTCCGCCTCGAGGTCGGCGTGGAAGTTGTCGTGTGTGAGATGGGTCAGGTACGTACGCTCGGCGCCCACCTGGGCGGCAATCCGGATGGCTTCGGGAATGCTCAGGTGTGTCGGGTGCTCGGTGCGGAACAGCGCGTTCAGCACGAGGACCTTGCTCCCCGCGAGCAGGCACAGCACGTCGTCGGGGACGGTCTTGGCGTCGGTCACGTAGGCCAGGGCCCCGATACGGAAGCCGGTCACGGTCAGGCGGCCGTGCGGCACCGCGAACGGGAGGACCTCCACGCCCGCGACCGTGAACGGCTCGCCGTGCGTGAACGCGATCGCGCGCCCTTCCGGCTTCGACGTGCCCGGCAGCGGACGCATGGTCTCGTCGAAGACGTATCCGAACTTGGCGCGGAGTCTCTCCAGCGTCTCCGGTGAGCCATAGAACGGCAGCGGGGCATCGCGGCGCACCGTGATCGCCCGAATGTCGTCGATGCCGTGCGTGTGGTCGGCGTGGTCGTGGGTGAACAGCACCGCGTCGACGCGGTCGATTCCGGCGGCGATGAGCTGCAGGCGCAGCTCCGGCGGCGTGTCAATCAGCAGCCGCGCCCCGCCCTGCACCTCCACCACGGCCCCGACCCGCGTCCGCTTGTCGCGCGGGTCCGCCGAGCTGCACACCCTGCAGTGACAGCCCAGCTGCGGAACGCCGAAGCTCGTTCCGGTGCCGAGGAAGGTGAGTTTCACACCTTCTCCACCTTGAGCGTGTTGGTGCTGCCGGGAACGTCGAAGGGCACGCCCGCCGTCACGACCACGCGGTCGCCGGTGCGGGCCAGCTCGCGGCGCTCCACGACCTCGAGCGCCACGCGGACCATCGCCTCGTAAGTGTTGCAGTGCGGCACCAGCTCGGGGATGACGCCCCACACGAGCGCCAGGTGCCGGTACGTGCGGGGTACGTCGGTGAGGACGAGGATCGGCACGGGCGGGCGCTGCGAGGCGACGATGCGGGCGCTGAACCCGCTCTTCGTGAACACGATGAGAACCGGGGCGTGGAGCATGTTCACGGCGGCCACGCTGGCCGCGGCGATCGCGAACTCGTTGGAGACCTTCCCCTCGAGCTCGCGCCAGGCCTGTCGCGGCTGACCGCCGCGCCGGTGCTCGATCTCGCGGATGATGCGGGTCATCGCCTCCACGGCGAGCCGTGGATACTCGCCCGCCGCGGTCTCCGCGGAGAGCATCACGGCGTCGGTCCCGTCGAGAATGGCGTTCGCCACATCGCTGGCTTCGGCGCGCGTGGGCCGCGGATGCGTGATCATCGACTCGAGCATCTGCGTGGCCGTGATCACCGGGCGTCCCAGCTTGTTGGCGAGTGCGATGATGCGCTTCTGCGCGAACGGTACCTCCTCGAACGGTAGCTCCACCCCGAGATCGCCGCGCGCCACCATCACGCCGTCCGACGTCTGTACGATGCTTTCGATGTTCTCCAGCGCCGAGTCCTTCTCGATCTTGGCGACGACGAGCATCTCGCGCGGGATCAGCTTGCGCAGTGCCGTCACGTCTTCGGCGCGCCGCACGAAGCTCAGGGCCAGGTACTCGAGGTCCTGGTCCACGGCGAACCGGACGTCCTGCCGGTCCTTGTCGGTGATCGACGGCGCCGAGACCTGCACGCCCGGCAGGTTCATCCCCTTGTGACTCTTGAGCATCCCCCCATGGACGACCCTGGCCCGGACCCGTGGTTCGTCGACCGCGAGGACCGCCAGCTCGAGCAGCCCGTCGTCGACCAGGATGCGGTCGCCCACCGACACGTCCCGGGCGAGGTCGTCGTAGGTCACGGGGATCTCGCCCTCGTGCGCGTCGGCCTCCGGTGCCAGCACGAACTGTGCGCCTTCGGCCAGCTCGAACGGCCGGGAGAGGTCGCCGATGCGGATGCGGGGGCCCTGCAGATCGCCGAGGATGGCGATCGGCCGGCGCATCTCCTCGGCCACGGCGCGCACCCGCGCGATCGTCTCCGCATGCTGCTCGTGGGTGCCGTGGGAGAAGTTGATGCGGGCCACGTTCACGCCCGCCTCGATGAGCCCGCGCACGGCGTCGCTCGTGGCGCATGCGGGACCGAGAGTGGCCACGATCTTGGTGCTGCAGCGGGTCACGGCCGCGCCGCCCCGCGATTCGATTGTCGTTGTCGTCACTCGGCGCTGCGCCTCACCGCGTGACGAGCTGACGACCGAGCTGCGCCGATTTCCGGGCCAGCCCGCCGATCAGGGAATCGTAGGACTTCTGGAAGCTCGCCAGCCCGTCGACCAGCAGCTTCGCCGTGACGTCGTCGATCGACACTCCGGCGGCCTCCACGTCGGCGAGTTCCCGCCGCGCGCGGTCCAGGTTCGCGTCGACCGTGCGGCGCACCTCTCCGTGGTCGCGGAACGCTTCGAGCGTGACCGGCGGCATCGTGTTGACCGTGTCGGGGCCGATCAGGTCCTCGACGTAGAGCACGTCGCTGTAGGCCGGATTCTTGGTGCTCGTGCTCGCCCACAGGGGACGCTGCAGCCGCCCGCCCTTCGCCGCGAGCGCCCGCCACCGGTCGGTGGTGAAGCGTTCCCGGAACAGCGCGTAAGCCAGCTTCGCGTTGGCCACGGCCGCCTTGCCTTCCAGCGCCTTGATGGTTGGCGCCTTGGCCGGCTTGGCCTGCGCGGCGGCGTCGAGGCGCTTGTCCACCTCGGTGTCCACCCGGCTGACGAAGAAGCTCGCGACCGAAGCGATGCCGCCGATGGGCTTCCCGGCCGCCAGCCGGTCTTCGAGGCCGCTCATGTACGCCTCGATCACCCGGTCGTGGGCACTGATCGCGAACAGCAGAGTGATGTTGATGTTGATGCCGTCGGCGATGAGTTGCCGCACGGCTTTGGCGCCCTCGACGGTGCCGGGCACCTTGATCATGACGTTCGGGCGTCCGACGGTCTTCCACAGCCGCCGCGCCTCCTCGATCGTCGCGGACGCATCGTTGGCAGCGGCCGGCGCGACCTCGATCGACACGTAGCCGTCGCCCGCCGTGCTGGCACGGTAGATGTCGCCGAACGCGTCGCACGCCGCCCGGACGTCGGTCGTCGCGATCGCTTCGAACAGCTGCTTCGCCGAGAGGTCGCCCTCCGCCTCACGGATCTGGGCGTCGTAGGCGTCGCCCTCGGCGAGCGCCTTCTCGAAGATCGTGGGGTTGGACGTCATGCCGGTGAGGGCGACGTCGGTGATCCGTCGCGCCAGATCACCGTTGTGCAGCATCGTGCGCTCGATGAAGTCGAGCCAGATCGACTGGCCGGCGTCGTGGAGTTGCTGGAGTCGGTTCCGTTCCATAGGCCTGCTCTGGGATGAAGTCGCGGGGCGCACCGCGCCCGTTTTACTCAACATACCACGGCCCGGCCGCGATGGTCACCGCGGCGGGGGCCGCGCGCCGCATCGTTTCCCGGGCGTGACCGCGGGCGCGGGCCCCGCGGCGGCTCAGCGGCCGCCCACGTACTCCACGCGCCAGACGCGACCCTGCTGGTCGTCGGCGATGAAGAGCGCCCCGTGCGGCCCCTCGGCGAGACCCGTCGGGCGCCCGCCGAGCGCCGTCGGCTTTCCGTTCTCGAAGAACCCGCCCGCAAAGGTTTCGTACGCTCCACTCCGCCGTCCGTTCCGCAACGGCTGAAACACCACGCGGAAGCCGGCCTGGGGCTCGGGCGCGCGGTTCCACGAGCCGTGGAACGCTATGAACACGCCGTCGTGATAGTGCGCCGGGAAGTTGCCGCCGCGGTAGAACAGCAGGCCGTTCGGCGCCCAGTGCGCGGGGAAGGTCGCCACCGGACCGAGCACGTGGGCGCACCGGCCCTGGCGGGCGTCGTTCCCACCATACTCGGGCGCCAACAGCATCTTCTGCTCCGGCACGTCGTAGTAGCAGTACGGCCACCCGTAGTCCCCGCCCTCCTTCACGTGAAGCAATTCCTCGGCGGGGGATTCCGCACTTGTCACGTCGGTGTATTCCGGCCACAGGTTGAGCTGGTCCCGCCCGTGCTGCATCACCCAGAGCGAGTGGTCCACGGGATCGAGGTCCATCCCCACGGAATTGCGGATCCCGATCGCGTAGTGCTCACCCATCGCCTGCGTCTGGTCTTTCTTGCGGGCGTCGAACTTCCAGATGCCGCCCCGTGTCTCGCGCTCGACGCAGGGATCGATTCCCGGCGAGCCCTTCTGGCGGTCGCGCGACTGGCAGGCATTGGTCCGGCTGCCGACGTTCACGTACATCACGCCGTTCGGCGCGATCACGAAGGTCTTGAGGGGATGATTGCCGCGCGGCGGCAGGCCCTTCACGATGGTATCGGGCGGCCCCGACGGCTCCATCGCCCCGGCGGGGAGCCGGTAGCGCACGATCCCGGTCCCGTTCTCGGCGTAGAGATACCCGTCGAACAGCCGCACCTCACTGGAGCTGAACTCGCCCCACGAGTGCCGCACGTCGGCGATCCCGTCGTGGTTCGTATCGCGCAGGGCGGTGATGGCCTGCGGGTACCCGGGCCGCCCCGAGAGTGCGGCCACGAAAACGTCGCCGTTGGGGGCCACGACCATGTGCCGGGCCATCGGGATGCTGTCGGCGTAAAGCGTCGCGCAGAACCCCTTCGGCAGGACGAGCCCGGGGTGGTGCGCGCACTGCTGGGCAGCCGCCGACGCGGGGAGCAGCACGGTGGCCAGGAGGGCGGCGGGAACGAGGGACGGACGCATGGGGGTTCTGGTCGGATGGGAGGGAGGCGGTCCAGGCGCTGCCGTGGATCGCCCAAAGCTATGCTGCCCGGGCGCCGCGTTCAAACCCGGGGAACCGCCCCGCTGTCTCAGCAGCGGTACCACCTCTTCCCTCGAATCCGGAGTCCGGCATGCGACACCTCCCCGCCCTCTCGGCGCTCGCCATTGGCGCGCTGCTCACCCTCCCGTCGCCGGCGCGCGCCCAGCAGGAGCGCGCCGATCGCTGGCTGAACGACTGTCGCAACAACGATTGGGGTGACCGCGGGCGGTTCTGCGACGTCCGCCAGTTCACGATCAACGACCCGGCCGGCTCGATCCGTGTGGACGCCGGGCCGAACGGGGGCGTGAGCGTCTTCGGGTGGGACAAGCCGACGATGCTTGTGATCGCCAAGGTGCAGGCCAACGGTGAAGACGACGCCGACGCGAAGGAGCTCGCGGGACGGATCAAGATCACCGTCGATCGGTCGCGCGTGGAGTCCGACGGCCCCTCCACCCGCCGGCGCGAGGGGTGGTCGGTGAGTTACGACGTGTACGTGCCGAAGGCGCGGGGGTTGGACCTGAGCACCCAGAACGGCGGGCTGAGCGTCGAGCAGGTGAAGGGCCGGCTGGACCTGAGCACGGTGAACGGCGGGATCCACCTGACCGATGTCGCCGGGAATGTGCGCGCCCACACCACCAACGGCGGGGTCACCGCGGCACTGTCAGGGACCGCGTGGGACGGCGAGGGACTCGACCTCCGCACGACGAACGGCAGCGTGACGCTCCGGCTGCCCAAGGGCTACAACGCGCGGCTCGAAACGGGGACGACGAACGGGAGCCTCACCACCGATTTCCCGATCACGATTCAGGGGGCGTTCAGCCGTCGGATCACGACGACGCTCGGCAAGGGCGGGCCGACGATCCGTGCGACGACCGTGAACGGGGCGGTGCGAATTCGGGAGCGGTAGCGCGACCACCGGTCACCCGTCTGTACAACGAAGGCCGCCTCATGAGGGCGGCCTTCCGTCGTCAGTGCCCCGCCCAGCGCGGCTGCTTGTAGTACTTGGACCAGATGAGGATCAACTGCACGCAGGCATCCATTATCTTCGCGGAGTCCATCTCATCCGAGAACGGCTCGTTCACGAAGTCGGGGGAGTCGAAGACCTCGATGGCCGCGATCTCGTCCTTGCTGATGTAGTACCGGATCGGCGCCCGTGTGGAATCCCCGTCCACGTAGACGGCTCTCAGACAGTCACGATGCGAGGTCGCCAGGAGCTTGCGCCCCGCGGCCCTGTCGAAGGTCAGGTCCTCTTCCACCGTCGTGCCGGACACGCGATGGAGGAGACTGTCGAGCCTGGTGCCGTAGATCTGGATTCCAATGTGGTGTTGCTGGCGCAGCACCACCCGCGGGAGACGCGCTGAAAGCGCATTGGCGACGATGGCCTGCAGCGTGACCGGGATCTGCACCATGCGGAACACGAACGGTGCTGCCGCCGGGGTGGTGACCGTCGTATCCACGAGCTGATATCCGAGCCGGCGGATCCGGATGGTGTGCGGCCCGTTCCGCACCGGGCCGACCGAGAACCGTCCCGACGACGAGGTTGTCGCATGCAGGCTGTCCGGCACCACGACGACGTCGGCCCCCTCGACCGGAGTGCCGGTGGTGTCGACCACTCGTGCCTCCAGGCGGCTCTGCTGCGCGTGGGCGCCCGGCGCGGCAACCCCCAGCGCGGTCGCCGCGGCGAGGATCCATGCACCGAGCGCCTTGTATGCGAGTTTGTGCACATCCAATCATGCGGCCGGTTGCCCGCGGGCGCAACCATGGCGTGCACCACCCCGGCTTGGGACCTACACGATGAACGGCACCATCCGCTTGGTACGCGCAGCGTAGGCCGCGTACTCCGGGTACCGCCCTACCAGGAATCGCTCCTCGAGCAGCATCCGCACGACGGCGCCGAGCAGGATCACCAGAACCAGACCGGCCGCGACCCACGACGGGTGGCCCACCAGGCCGCCGAGGCCAAACAGGACCAGGGCGGTGTAGATGGGATGTCTCATGAACCGGTACGGCCCCGTGGTCACGAGGCCCCCCGCGGTCGCATTGGCGGTGGCGTGGAAGCTCCGGATGCCGAAGGTGAACCGCGCCCATATCATGAGCGCGACCGCCACCGCCTGCACGCCGATCGCAACCGGCGCGCGCGAGAACAGCGCGTGGGTCGCGATCAGCGCGATCATCCCTGCGGCCATGAGCGCGTAGCCGAGTATCGAGAGCAGCTTCACGAAGCGGACCCTCCCACTAGCGCTTCCCCAGGATCGCGTCGGCCTCCGTCTCCCGCTGCGCCAACTGCTTCCGCAGCGTCTCGTACCGCTCGACGGCGGTGCGGCTGATCACCTGATCGGCCCGGGTGGTCATACCGTACAGGTAGGTGATCTGCGTCTGGAGCTTCGGCTCGCTGTAGCGGACGGGGGAGGCGATCAGCTCGTTGGCCAACGCGTTCACCCTCGCCAGCGTGTCCGCTGCCGCGCCCGTCGCTCCGCCGAGGCGCAGCTGTGCGGCCTGGACCCGAGCCACCAGCTTGTTCACGTCGCTCACCAGATCGCGGACGCGCATGTTGTGCTCGAACTGGGTGCGGAGAATTGCCGTCGTGATCCCGTCCTTCGTGATCCGCGGGTCCTCGACGACAGTCAGCGGTTGCGTGGACGTGTACGAACCCACGGTGAGCCGGACGGCGTATCGTCCCGGCACGGCCATGGGACCATTGCCGCCTTCGGGACGCGACGGGCTCTCCCAGGGCCCCGGATAGTGGAGGTCCCAGGTGAAACGGTGCATCCCCACGCTCTTCTCCAACCGAGCGGCCGCGCCCCGCCCGCGGAACCCGCCGAATCCACCCCGGCCACCGCGGCCTGCCCGCCCGCCGGCCGGCGCCGCGCTGGAGAAGCGCTGGATCACCTGCCCCGCCCCGTCGAGGATCTCGAGTGAAACGTCTCCCGCCGGCGTGTGGCCGATGTAGTAGTCGATCTGCGCACCCGGAGCGGGATACTCCGGACCCGCGGCTCCCCGTCCGAAGAAACCGAACCCGCCGCGGCCGCCATGGCGAATCGCATGCTCGGGCTTGAACAGGTAGGCCGCCGACGTCGCCACGTGCGCGTCGAGCTGGTGCAGCGGCGACAGGTTGTCCATCACCCAGAAGGAGCGGCCCTGCGTGGAGATGACCAGGGAGTTGTGCGCGACCTTGATGTCGGTAACCGGCGTGATCGGGAGGTTCTGCTGGAACGACTGCCAGTGCGCCCCGTCGTCGAAGGAGATGTAGATGCCGAACTCGGTGCCCGCGTATAGCAGGCCGGCCCGATCGGGATCCTCGCGCACCACGCGCGTCGGGCTGTCGCCCGGGATGCCGTTCTTCCCGTCGGTGAGCAGCGTCCAGGTCTTGCCGAAGTCGGTGGTGTGGTAGTTGTACGGCGCGAAATCGCCGAGCAGGTAGCGGTAGATCGCCACGTAGGCACCGCCCGCGTGGTGCGGGTCGGGCTCGATGTTCTGCACGCGGCCGCCGGGCTTCAGTCCCTTCGGGGTCACCCGCGTCCAGGTCTTGCCGTCGTTGCGCGTCACCGCGACGATGCCGTCGTTCGACCCCGTCCAGATGACGCCGCGCTGCACCGGCGATTCGCGGATCGCGTAGAGCGTGCTGTAGATCTCCTCGCCGGTCGCGTCGCGCGTGATCGGCTCGCCGCTCGCCTCCTGCGGCACGCCCGGGGGATCCCACGTGAGGTCGGGGCTGATGCGCTCCCAGGTCACGCCCTCGTTGCGCGACCGGTGCACGTACTGCGAGCCGTAGTACACGGTGTTCTGGTCGAACGGTGAGACCTCCATCGGCGCCACGCGCTGGAAGCGGTAGATCAGCGTCGCGCCGCCGTTGCCGTAGAGCGACTGTCCGCCCACCCAGTATTGCTGCTCGTTGGCGGTCCGCAGGTTCAGACGGCTGAACTGTCCCTTGCACCCGCCGTACACGGTGTCGGGGCTGGTGATGTTTGGAATGATCGGGCCGGTCTCGCATCCGGGCCCGCTGCGCCACGCCTGGCCGTTGCCCAGCGGCAGGCTGGGCACGATGAGCGTGTTGTCGTCCTGCTGGGCGCCGTACACGCGATATGGGTACTGGCTGTCCACCGCCACCTGATAGATCTCGGCGGTGGGCTGGTTGAGCTGCGTGCTCCAGGTCCGCCCACCGTCGGTCGACACGTTGGCGCCGCCGTCGTTGGACTGGATCATGTAGTTGGAGTTGTTCGGATTGATCCATACATCGTGGTTGTCGCCGTGCGGCGTGCGCTCGACCCGGAAGGTGCGGCCGCCGTCGGTGCTCTTGAACCAGTTCTCGTCGCCGACGTACACTATGTCGGCGTTGTTCGGATCCACGCCCAACGTGTTGTAGTAGAAGGGACGCGTCCACAGGTCCTGCGCGCCGTTGACCAGCGTCCAGGTGGCGCCTGCATCGTCGGACCGATAGAGGCCGCCGCCCGGTTTGGCTTCGATCAGCGCGTAGATCCGGTTGGGCATCGCGTTCGAGATGGCCACGTTGGCCCGTCCGAACAGTTGGTCGGGGAGGCCACCGCCGAGCTTGGCCCACGTGTCGCCGCCGTCGGTGCTCTTGTAGATGCCGCCCTCGTAGGCGCCGCTGATGATCGTCCACGGCTTGCGCTGCCCGTGCCACATCGTCGCGAACACCACGTTCGGATTGCCCGGCTGCAACTCCAGGTCGGCCGCGCCGGTGCTGTCGGAGAGGTACAGCACCTTCTTCCACGTTTGCCCGCCATCCGTGGTCCGGAAGACGCCGCGGTCCACGTTCGGTACGAAGGGATTGCCGATCGCCGCCACGAAGACGATGTCGGGGTTCGTCGGGTTGATGCGGATCGTGGCGATCTGCCCCACGTCCTTGAGCCCCATGAAGGTCCAGGTCCGCCCGGCGTCCGTCGACTTGTAGATGCCGCGCCCGATCGAGACGTTGCTCCGGATCTTCGACGATCCGGTGCCGGCCCACACGATGTTCGGATCCGTGTTGGCAACGGCCAGGGCGCCCATCGACGCCACCGCGAAATAGCCGTCGGACACGTTGTGCCAACTTGCGCCGGCATCGGTGGTCTTCCAGACGCCGCCGCCCGTGGAGCCCATGTAGAACGTGCGCGGTTGCGACGCCACGCCGGTCACCGTCGTCACGCGTCCGCCCCGGAAGGGGCCGATCAGCCGGTAATGCATCCCCGACCAGAGCGTCGAGTCGTAGGTCGCATGCTGCGCGCCGGCCGCGAGCGGCAGCGCCAGCAGCAACAGGGCAGCGCCGGCGGCGCTGCGCAGGGTCCGTCTGCTCATCCTCACTCCTTGCCATCGATCGACGTTCACGGTTCGCGACCCCATGCTGTGAGGATCGCCTGCACCACGGAATCCACCTCGTCACGAGCCACCGCGCCCTGGGCCATGCGCGGCGAACCGCCGCCGCGTCCCCCGGCAGCCGACAGCGCCTGCTGCAACACCGCGCCGGCCACGAGGCGCGAGTCTTCGGACGTTCCCACGATCACCTGCGCCTGCGGTCCGCTCACCACCGTGCCCACGAACACCACCCGGGACAGCGCGCACAGCGCGTGCGCGAAGCCACGAAGGTCGTCGAGGGTGCCATCGGTGCGCGTCTCGACCACGCAACGCACGCCGCCCGCGCCGGGCTCGGCGCTATCGTAACGCTCGCGCGCGCGATATGCATCGAGTTCCCTGGACAGCTTACGTCGAGCCGACTCGGCCTGTTGGGCGGCCGCGAGCTTCGCCTCCACGACCGCCGGCGCCTCGTCCACCGAACTCGACACCGTGTGAGCGATGGCCGAAAGCGCGGCATGGTCGGCACGCGCGCGGGCCACGGCCCGCAATCCGCACACGAACTCGATTCGCATGCCCTGCTTCACCTTCTCGGTGCGCCGGAGCAACAGACCGCCGATCTCCCCGGTGGTCCGCACGTGTGTGCCCCCGCACGCGCTGCGGTCGACGTCGGCGATGGTGACCACGCGGATCTCTCCCGCCCGCTCCGACGGCTTGCGGAGCCCGATGGCCGACGCCGCATCCTCGAACGACACGGTGACCGCGCGGTTCTCGGCGATCACCCGGTTCGCGCGTGCTTCCGCCGCTTCCAGCTTGCGCGCCGGCGTGGCGTCGGCGTCCACATCGAGCGTCGAGGTCCGGTCGCCGAAATGAACGCTCACCGTCTTCCAGCCGAACAGATCCTCCAGCACCGCGCTCCGCAGGTGCTGCCCCGTATGCTGCTGCATGTGGTCGAAGCGGCGCTCCCAGTCCACACGGCCCTCGATGGCGCCCTCCGTCTGCGCCAGCGGTTCATCGAGCACGTGAGGGATGCGCGACTCCTCGTCGATCACGTCGACGATGCGCCGCCCGCCGAGCGTGCCGGTGTCGAATGGCTGCCCGCCCGACGTGGGATACAGCGCCGTGCGATCGAGATAGATACGGCGCCCGCCATCCGCGACTTCGACGATCGTGGCGGCGAAGTCGGTCAGGTAGGCATCATTGTAGTAGAGGCGCGTGGTCATGAAGACGGCAGTGGGCAGTGGGCAGTGGGCAGCAGACAGTTCGCAGTGGCCAGTGCGCCTAAACATTCTCCCCGGCACACGCAATTTGAAGACCGGACCCCAACTTCCGTGAACCCTCTCCCCCTCCCCATCGACGAGGCCCTGCCGGCGCTCCGGACCGCCCTCCGCTCCCATCCGAGCGCGGTGCTCCAGGCGCCCCCCGGCGCCGGCAAGACCACGCGCGTTCCGCTCGCCCTGCTCGACGAGCCGTGGCTTGCCGGCCGGGCCATCGTGATGCTGGAGCCGCGGCGGCTGGCCACCCGCGCCGCCGCCCGGTTCATGGCGCGATCGCTGGAGGAATCCCCCGGCGGCACGATCGGCTTTCGCGTGCGCGGTGAGGCGCGCGTGGGGCGGACGACGCGCATCGAGGTGGTGACCGAGGGAATCCTCACCCGCCGCATCCGCCACGACCCGGGCCTCGACGGCGTCGGCCTGTTGATCTTCGACGAATTCCACGAACGCAGCGTGCACGCCGACGTCGGGCTGGCGCTCGCGCTGCAGTCGCAGGAACTGCTGCGCGACGACCTGCGCGTTCTGGTCATGTCGGCCACACTGGACGGCGACGCGATTGCCAGCATGCTCGGCGGCGCGCCGATGGTGCGCAGTGAGGGGCGGGCGTTTCCCGTGGACACGCGGTACGTGCCACGGCGCCCCGACGCGCGTCTCGAAGCCGATGTGGCATCGACCGTCGCTCGCGCCGTGCATGAGGACAAGGGCGACGTGCTGGTGTTCCTTCCCGGCGCTGCCGAGATCCGCCGCGTGGCCGAGCAGTTGACGCACCGTCTCGCGCCTTCACCCGGTCACGGCGCCGCCGCGCCGCCTCCAGACGTATATCCGCTCTTCGGCGACCTGCCGTCCGCCGATCAGGACCGCGCCATTGCCCCGAGTTCCCCCGGCCGGCGCAAGATCGTGCTCGCCACCAGCATCGCGCAGACCAGCCTCACCATCGAAGGCGTTCGCGTGGTGATCGACGCCGGCCTGTCGCGCGTGCCGCGCTTCTCGCCGCGCACGGGGATGACGCGCCTCGAGACCGTGCGCGTCTCTCGCGCCTCGGCCGACCAGCGCCGCGGACGGGCCGGACGACTCGCGCCCGGGGTGTGCTACCGGCTGTGGGACGAGCATGAAGACCACCACCTCGTGCCGCACGACCAGCCGGAAATCCTCACCGCCGACCTGGCACCGGTGGCGCTCGAACTGGCCGCGGCAGGAGTGACCGACCCCGCGGAGTTGAAGTGG
>JBJKRG010000087.1:0-9255 GCA_046704805.1 Gemmatimonadaceae bacterium | reverse complement strand
CGGGACTCATGTAGTGCGGCGTGCCGAGCGAGAGGCCGGTTTCGGTCATTCGCCCGCCGGCCGCCGCGCTCACGGCGAGCGCGATGCCGAAGTCCGCCACCATCGGGCGCCCTGCGTGCAACAGGATGTTCTCCGGCTTGATGTCCCGGTGCACCACATCGTGCTCGTGCGCGTACTGCAGCGCGTCGGCCACCTCGCTCACCAGTTTGACCGACTCCTCCACACCGAGTTGCGTCTCACGGTCGAGCTTCGCGCGCAGCGTCTCCCCTTCCACGTACGGCATCACGTAGAACAGGAACCCGTCCGCCTCGCCCGAATCGAACAGCGGCAGAATGTTCGGATGCTGCAGCGCCGCCGTCGTCGCGATCTCCTGCACGAACCGCTCGGCGCCGAGCACCGCCGCCAGCTCGGGCTTCAGCACCTTGATCGCGACCTTGCGGTTGTGCTTGAGGTCCTCGGCGAGGTAGACGGTGGCCATCCCGCCCTGCCCGAGCTCGCGCTCGATGCGGTAGCGGTCGGCGAGGGCGGACGCGAGGCGGGCGACGTCGCTTGCCATGGCCACGAAAATGACCCCACAGGCTCCGAGGCGCCAGCACGGCGGACGCTGCTCGCCGTGACCGCGCTGTGCCGGCTACGCTCCTGTGCTCTTGCCGGCGCCCCGAAGCACCCGGCCGGATCGCACCCCTATCCAATAGTAGGTGGCTGCGACCGCGATCACCGCGGCGGTCGCCGACGCCTCGTGCCAGCCCGAGTGGGCCAGCAGCCACACGACGGCGATCGATCCGAGAATCGCCGCCGCGGGTCCGCCCGGCGCGCGGAAGCTGCCCGGCGCCGCCGCGCGCGTATAGCGCATTCGCAGCGCCGCCAGACACACGCCCAGGTACACCAGCAGCAGCGCGATGCCGGCAAACATCGCGAGCGCTCGGAAGCCGCCGCTCACCGCAAGCCCGAAGTCGATCACCCCGTAGACCACGATGGCGACCCACGGGGTGCGAAAGCGCGGGTGCACCGCGCCCAGCGCCTTCGGCAACAGGCCCCGCTCGGCCACCGGAAGAAATGCGCGCGGCGAACAGACGAAGTCGGCCGCGATGGCGCCGAATCCGGCGATCACCGCCCCCACCAGCACCATCGTGCGACCGAACCCACCCATCACGTGCCCTGCAGTGGCCGCGAGAGGCGTCTCGGCCTGCGTCGCCAGGCCGGCGCCGAGCACGCCCTGCGAAACCACTTGCAGCGCGAGGTACAGCACCACCACGGCGACCACGGCGCCGAACACGCCGCGAGGAACCGTGCGTGCAGGATCGCGCACCTCGCCGCTGGGCGTCAGCGCGGTCTCGATGCCGCCGAACGCGAAAAAGAGCGTCAGCGCAGCCGTGCCGAACTCGCCCAAAGACGGTACACCGTGCCAGGCCAGATTGGACGGACGGATGGCGAATGCTCCCACCACCGCGAGCAGCACCAGCGGCACGAGCTTCGCGACGGTCGTCGCGACGGACAACCCCACACCTTCCCGCACCCCGCGCACGTTGATCGCGGTCAGCCCGCCGAAGAGCACCGCCAGCAGGACCACCCGCGTCGCGGTGCCGGCGAGCGCCGGCACGAGTCCCGTGAGCGATCCCACGACCACCGCCGCGATCGCCGGATCGGCCGCCGGTTCGTAGAGGATGACCAAGAGCACCCAGGTCACGAAGCCCGCCAGCGGGCCGAATGCATCCTCCACGTATGCGACCGCGCCGCCGGAGCGCGTGGTCCTGCTCCCGACCTCGACGAAGCAGACGAGGACGAGCACGATGAGCGCCGCACAGAACAGATACGCGACGATCGCCGCCGGCCCGAGGATCGCGGCCACCACGGCGGGCAGCGCGAAGATCCCGGCGCCCACGGTGAGGTTCACTGCATTGGCGCCGAGCGACCACGGACCGATCGCGCGATCGAGCCGCTGCTCGGCGGCGGGTGTCGTCACCGCGTGACGGACCCGTTCAACGCGGCGCGCCAGCGATCGATGCGGACCAGGGAGCGGCCGCTGCCCGCCGCGCCCGCGCCCTGTCGAATGAACAGGAACGACTTGCCGTCGGGCGCGACGTCGTACGACTGGTGAAATCCGGGGTCGAGAAACCCTGAGGCATCGAACAGCGGCCGGTGCGCGGCCACGGCAAACGTGGCACCTCCCTTCAACACGGCTTCGACGAGCCAGCCGTCGGCACGCCGGTAGAAGAGGGAGCGCCCGTCGCGAGACCAGACGGGCTCGGTGCCTCCATGGACCGAGACCTGCCATCGCCCCTGATCGGTGTGCGGGAACGGTCGCACGTACACCTCGTTCTGGCCGGACTCATTGGAGTGGTACGCGATCCACCGGCCATCCGGTGAGACCGCAGGCGCCACTTCCGTAAACGGCGACGCGACGAGGGGCACCGGCGTCGTGTCGCCGTCCGTTCGAACACCCACGATATCCCCGGCTCCGGGCGTCGCCCGGTCGGTGCGCATGAGGAGCCACTTTCCGTCGGACGACCAGGCGACTTCCTGCACCCGCCGGTCGAGACGGGCGGCCAGACGTTCGGGACCCGTGCCGTCGGCCGCGCGCACGAAGACGCCACCGGTCGTCCCGCTGTCGTCGATGAACGCGATGCGACGGCCGTCCGGCGACCACGCCGGACGGCGGTCCTGCTCGCTGAAGGTGAGCCGCGTCAACGGTCCGTGGTCGAGTTGCTTGACCCAGATCTCGAACCCGGCGCTGCCCCCGAGCCCGACCGCCAGCCGGCGGCCGTCGGGGGAGATCGCCAACGAGTTGAACGCCCCCGTCCACGCGGTATCCACCGCCTGGAACTGTCCGTTCCGCTGCACGCGCACGATCGACGACCGACTGAGGTCCGGAACGCCGGCGAAGTAGACCAGCGAACCCGAACGCGACCAGGCCACCTGGACCAGTCCGATGGATGCCTGCGTTCGCAGTCCGTCGACGACCGGGACCGCCGGGCCCGTAATGGAGAGCGACCCGAGGTCGAACGGCGCCGCCAGAAGCTTGCCCCCCGGCGTCACGTACATCAGGAACCCGTTCGGCATGTACCACGCGACGAGGGCGCTCGCGATCAGCGGCCTGGCCCGCCCGGTCTTCAGGTCGAGCACCCGCACCTGCTGTGTGACGCACGCCGCTCCGCAGAACTGGAACAGGACGCCACGCCCCCCGGGCAGTCCGACCGGATAGCTGATGCCACCCGCCGCCCCCGCGTTTCCCTCCTGTGTGTAGATGCGCGTGCTCGGCCCTCCGCCCACAGCCGCCACGCGGCGAAGGGTGAAGTTCGACGTGCCGACGTAGACGAGCGTGCCATCGTCGAGCCAGGCGACCCCGCCGAACGGCGCCGTCGCGCTGTCGGCGACTGTCATCCTCGTGCCGCTGGCGATGTTCACCTCCAACAGCTTGCTCCCGTCGACGTACGCCAGCCACTGCCCGTCGGGGGAGAAGGTCGGATCGCTGGCCCCCTCCGTGCCCGCGATGGGTACTGCATCGAGCCGGTCGGTGCGTTTGAGCCACAACGACCCATTCGCCTGCGGATTCACGAAGGCGAACTGCTCACCGTCCGGCGACAGCGCCATCTGTTGCGACGTGACATCCGGATCGATCCGCACGCTGTCCCCGAGCGAGACATACTGCCAGGCCATCGGCGGCTCCGGCGCGCCGCGGCGTCCGACCCATCCCCAGACGGCAACTCCAGTGGCGACGACGAGGGCCGCGGCAAGCCCGATGACCAGCGGACGCCGTCCGGCGGGCCCGGGCTGCGCCGCGGTGTGGGTCGACGTCGTGGCCGTCATCAGCTCCGGCCGCGCCAGCGCGTCGGCGAACTCCGCCGCCGTCGCGAACCTGTCGGCGGGCAGCTTCTCCAGCGCCTTCATCACCGCCGCTTCCACGTGCGCCGGAATCGTGTGCCGCTGAGGCACCATCGCGCGCGGGCTCTCCATCGCCGCGCGCGTCACGATCGCCTGCGCGGTCGAGCCCGTGAACGGCGGATCCCCGGTCAGCATCTCGTACAACACCGCCCCGAGGGCATAGACATCCGAGCGCGCGGTGATCTCCCGCTGCCCCATGGCCTGCTCGGGACTCATGTAGAGCGGGGTGCCCAGCGAAATCCCGGTTTCCGTCATGCGGCTGCTGCCCGCCGTCGAGACGGCGAGCGCGATGCCGAAATCCGCCACGAGCGCCTGCCCGTCGTGCAGCAGGATGTTCTCCGGCTTGATGTCGCGATGAATCACCCCGTGCCGGTGCGCGTAATCGAGCGCGCTCGCGACTTCGGACGTGATACGCGTCGCGTCCGCGACCGGGAGCTGTTTCTCGCGATTCAGCCGGTCGTGGACGGTCTCGCCTTCGACGTACGGCATCACGAAGAATAGGAACTCATCCGCCTCGCCCGAATCGAACAGCGGCAGGATGTGCGGATGCTGCAGGTTCGCCGTCGTCCTGATCTCCGACAGGAATCGCTCGGCGCCGATCGCGGCCGCCAGCTCGGGGCGCAGGACCTTCAGCGCGACCTTCCGGTCGTGCCTCAGGTCGTGGGCCAGATAGACCGTGGCCATCCCACCCGCCCCGAGCTCGCGCTCGATGCGGTAGCGGTCGGCGAGGGCGGCCGAGAGGCGGGCGACGTCGCTTGCCATGGGCACGAAAATGCGGTTCCGGGTGCCGGCTCGCCAGCGCGGCGCGCCGCGGCTCTTCCCGGAATGTCAGCTCAGCATGTCCGCTCGACGCCCGGGGCGGTCACCGTTTCAGGATCTGGTGGAGACCGGTGAGCCAGTGGTCCACCCAGACGAGCTTGGAGCCGCTACTGCCCGGCCGACCCGAGCCCGAGCGCATGAACAGGAAGGACTTGTCGTCGGGCGCAACGTCGTAGGACTGGTGGAAACCGGGGTTCGCGACGTCCTTCGTGTCGAACAGCGGCTGGCGGGTGTCCACGGCAAACGCCGGACCGGGCGCCAGTTCCGCCTGAATGAGCCAACGGTCGCTCCGGAGGTAGAACAGCGACCGGGAGTCGTGCGCCCAGACGGGCTGCTCGCCGCCCTGCACGGACACCTGCCATCGTCCGCCGTTGGTATTCGGGAACGGCCGCACGTAGATCTCGTTCTGCCCCGACTCGTTGGACTCATATGCGATCCAGCGGCCGTTGGGCGAGACCGCGGGCGCCAGCTCCGTGTAGGGCGACGTGACGAGCGGTACCGGGGTCGTGTCGCCGTTCGTGTGGACCCCGACGATGTCGCCGGCGCCCGCGGATGCGTTGTCCGTGCGCAGCACCAGCCACTTGCCGTCGGGCGACCACGTCACTTCCTGCACGAACTCGTTCAGCCGCGCGGCGAGGCGCGCCTTCCCCGTTCCATCCGCGGCGCGCACGAACACGACGCCCGACTGCCCCGTGTCCCGGAGGAACGCAATGGACCGGCCATCGGGCGACCAGGCCGGGCGCCGGTCGTGGTCGCCGAACGTCAGGCGGGTGAAGGGTCCATGGTCGAGCTGCTTCACCCAGATGTTGAGATTGGACGACGCGCCGACCCCGACGGCCAGCCGGCGCCCGTCAGGCGAGAGGGCAAGAGAATTGAAGCTGCCGGCCCACGCGGTATCGATCGGCTGGAAACGCCCGTCCCGGGTCGCCCGCACGATCGTCCGCTGCCCCATCGCCGGCCCGCCGGTGAAGTACACGAGCGTGCCGGATGGAGACCATGCCAGTTGGACGAGGCCGTACTGCGGTTCCACCCATATCCCGTCGAGCAGCGGAATCGCGCTCCCGGTGATCGAGAGCGTCCTGAGATCGAATGGTGCCGCAAGGAGGGTCCCCGCCGAGGTGACGTACATCAGGTATCCGTTCGGCATGTACCACGCGGTGACCGCGTTGTCGACCAGAAGCTTCATTCCCCTCGTCTTCAGGTCGAGCACTCGCACACTCTGGGTGACGCAACCCGAGCTGCAGAACTGGAAGAGAATGCCGCGCGCGTGCGGGAGTGCCACCGGATAACCGATGCCGCCCGTGCCGGCCTGCCCGGCCTGCGTATACACGGGTGTGCTCGGCCCGCCGCCCGCCGGAACACGTCGAACACCGAGCTGTGATGTGATCACGTAGACCAGTGTCCCATCGTCCATCCATGCCGCTCCGCCGAACCCCGCGGCCACACTGTCGGCGAGCCGCACCTTCGTGCCACTCGAGAGATCGATCTTCATCAGCTTTCCGTCCGTCACGAATGCCAGCGACCGGCCATCGGGCGAGAACGTTACGTTGTTCGTCCCGTCCGTCCCGGGGACCCGTCGCACCCCGAGCTGGCCGGCCTGCTTGATCCAGATGGAGGCGTTCGCTTCGGCGTTGATGAACGCGAGGGTTCGTCCGTCGGGCGACAGCGCCAGGCTCGCCGACGGGCTCTCGGGATCGAGGGTGACGCTGTCCCCCAGCGAGATGTACTGCCGCGTGGTCGGCGACTCCGGCGCATGACTTCGCCCGACCCACCCCCACACCGCTGCACCCGTCGCGACGACCAGGGCCGCGGCCATGCCGATGAACAGTCGACGGGTGGCGGGCGCCCTGTCGACCCCCGCGGCCGCAGCCGTTGTCGATGCCGCCATCAGCTCTGGCCGCGCCAGTGCGTCGGCGAACTCCGCCGCCGTCGCGAACCGGTCCGCCGGCAGCTTCTCCAGCGCCTTCATCACCGCGGCGTCGACGTGCGCCGGGATCGTGTGCCGCTGCGGCACCATCGGGCGCGGCGTCTCGGTCACCACCCGCGCCACGATTGCCTGTGCCGTCGAGCCCGTGAACGGCGGATCTCCGGTCAGCATCTCGTACAACACGGCGCCGAGGGCGTACACGTCGGAGCGCGCGGTGACCTTGCGCTCTCCCATCGCCTGCTCGGGGCTCATGTAGTGCGGCGTGCCAAGTGACATGCCGGTCTCGGTCATCCGCGTGTCGCCGGCGGTCGAAACCGCCAGTGCGATGCCGAAATCGGCCACCAGCGCCTGCCCGTCGTGCAGCAGGACGTTCTCGGGCTTGATGTCGCGGTGGATCACGCCGTGGCGGTGCGCGTAGTCGAGGGCGCTCGCGACTTCGGACGTGATGCGCAGCGCGTCCGCCACGGGGAGTTGCTTCTCCCGATCCAGACGGTCGCGCACCGTCTCCCCTTCCACGTACGGCATGACGTAGAACAGGGAACCGTTCGCCTCGCCGGAATCGAACAGCGGCAGGATGTGCGGGTGCTGCAGGTTGGCCGTCGTCTTGATCTCGCTCAGGAACCGCTCCGCGCCGATGACGGCAGCGAGCTCCGGGCGCAGCACCTTGAGGGCGACCTTGCGGTCGTGTTTGAGATCGTGCGCGAGAAAGACGGTCGCCATCCCACCCGCCCCGAGCTCGCGCTCGATGCGGTAGCGGTCCGCCAGAGCGGCGGCGAGGCGGTCCGGGAGGCCGGTCATGACCGGCGCTCCGTTGCCGCGACCGCCGCGGTCAGGAAAGCGCAGATGCCTGCGGTCACCATGGGGCTCGCCGTCGGAATGCGGTCACAACACGGTCCTCGTCGACCAGTCGGCCGTTTGGGGGTGCGGGCGGGGGCGGGGGCGGGGGCGGGCGAAACGGGGCGGCCGATGGAAGAACATGCGCCCCAGACGACTCCGGGGCAAGGAAATCTTCGCCCCGGACATGGCGACCGGCGTTGCTACTTGAACCCGAGGGCCCGGGCCACCGTGGCCTGCGCCCGGTCGAGGGTCACGAACGCCAGTTGTTTGGGATCTGCCGCCAGGTACAGCGCCGTGGCCAGGTGCCAGCAGTCGGCGCCGCGCACGTAGCCGGCGGCAAGCACCCGCTCGATCTCGGGCGAGAGGGGACGGTCCGGCACGATCCACGACAGCCGATCGAGCGCCGTCAAGACGCCGGCCCGTCCTTCGCGAACGAACGCCGCGCGAAGCTCCGCCTCGGCGAGGTTCGATGCCACCAGGCGATCGAATCGGCCAAGCCGCCGAGCCAGCGCCGAGGCTCCGCCTTCGTTGAAGGCCAGCGCCACGAGGCACGACGTATCCACGTACGCGACGTTCACTCGTCCCGCTCGGCCAGAAAGCGCTTGAGCGCGCCGCGCCGGCGCGGACCGACGGCCAGGGGTGCCTCGGCGTCGCGCGGCTCGACGAGCGCCCCCCGCTGCACGAGGTCCTCGATTCGTGCCGCCAGATCCGCTGGGGGCGGCCCGACCGGCCGGATCTCCACCGCCGGCTCCCCGTGCACGGTGACGATCACGGAGTGCCCCTCGCGCACCTGGCGGACGATGGCGGACAGCCGCGCCTTGGCTTCGTAGAGGGAGTAAGTCGTGCGCATGCCCGAACGGTAGCCAATATAGTCTGACTAGTCAAACCATTCCACCGCCGTGCTGTCCGGAAACGCGCGGCGCCCCCGGCGCCCCATAGCGGATCACCCCCTGTTCGACCACGGGAAGTCGAGGCTCTATATTGGGCCGTCTACGCGGGGGACCCTGTGGCCGACGACGTTCGCAACGCCCTGCAGAACGCCCTGGGAAGTGCCTACGTCATCGAGCGAGAACTCACCGGCGGCGGCATGTCCCGCGTCTTCCTCGCCACCGAGACCGCGCTCAACCGGCAGGTCGTCGTCAAAGTGCTGCCGGGCGAGATGGCCGGGCAGGTGTCCGTCGGTCGCTTCAAGCGGGAGATCTCGCTCGCCGCGCAGCTGCAGCACCCGCACATCGTCCCGCTGCTGACCGCGGGGGAAGTCGGCGAGCTGCCGTACTTCACCATGCCCTTCATCAAGGGCGAATCGCTGCGCGCGCGCCTCGCCAGGGAAGGCGAGCTGCCGGTCGCCGAAGCCGTGCGCATCCTCCGGGAAGTCGCCAGTGCCCTTCAGTACGCGCACGAAGCGGACATCGTCCATCGCGACATCAAGCCGGACAACGTGCTGCTCTCTGGCGGGAGCGCGATGGTCACCGACTTCGGCGTCGCGAAGGCACTGAGCGCCTCCGCGACCCAGGGTGAGGGAACGGTCACCTCGCTCGGCGTCGCCATCGGAACGCCGGCTTACATGTCACCCGAGCAGGCGAGTGCCGATCCCATGCTGGATCACCGGGCGGACGTGTACGCGTGGGGCGTGCTGGCGTACGAGGTGCTCACCGGCAGCCCCCCGTTTACCGGACGGCCCGCCGCGGCGCTGCTCGCGGCCCACGCCACGGAGGCGCCCGAGGACCTGACGAAGCGCCGCCCGTCGATCCCGCCGGCGCTCGGCGCGCTCGTGATGCGCTGTCTCGCAA
>JBJKRG010000086.1:0-3430 GCA_046704805.1 Gemmatimonadaceae bacterium | reverse complement strand
GCTCGGACTTCGGCACCGCCCGGATGCCCGCGTTCGGCGACGGCAGGGCCGCGAGCACGGGGCCGACGCCGGCCCTGGGATCCGGGAACGGCAACGGCGGCCCTGACGGCGGTGGTCAGGTGACGATCCCGCCGGTCGGCGGCCCGGCACAGGACCAGCGACTGCCCATCTTCGACTCGCTCGAGTCGGACTGGTTCCGGCGCAGCGGTAAGTCGCTGAGCTCGGCTACCGCGCCGGAGAACACGGAGACCTGGACTTCGCCGGCGGACGAAGGCTGGCGTGCGGCACGGGTGGCCGCGGCGCCAGCGGCGGGGGAGACGACGACAGCCGGGCTGCCTAAGCGAGTCCCGCGAGCTAATCTCGTGCCCGGATCGGTTGGTGGAGGCGAAGATAGTGAAGTCGCGGCGCCGGTCCGGTCGGCGGATACGATCCGCACCCGGATGGCGAGCTTCCAGCGTGGTGTGCGCGAGGCTCGCGCGGCCGCACCCCAGATCGAGGAGCCTTAAATCGGATGAGATCCACGGATAGAGTCCTCAGAACACGAGTAGGAGCCTGTATGAGCGGGCGAGGAGAGGAGCGCGCGTGAGCACGCCAGGACGCCCGGTCCAGGACCTCAGCTGGCTGATCACGAACTTCGTGGAGCGGGTCCCGGACGTGGCCCACGCGGTCGTGGTTTCCTCGGACGGATTGCCGCTCGCGTTCTCCGCGGGGTTCCCGCAGGAACGCGCGGATCAGCTCGCCGCGGTCACGTCGGGCCTGACCAGCCTCACCCAAGGGGCTTCCAGGGTCTTCGAAGGCGGCGCGGTCGTGCAGACCGTGGTGGAGATGCAGCGCGGTGTGCTGGTGATCATGGCGATAAGCAACGGCGCCAGCCTGGCCGTGCTCGCGGCATCCACCTGTGATCTCGGACTGGTTGCCTACGAGATGACGCTGCTCGTGGAGCGCGCCGGGAGGGTGCTCACCCCGGCCGCGCGCGGCGGCGTCATGCAAGGTGCCATGCCGGGAGATGGAAGGCGATGATGAGCAGAGCGGGAGGGTCGATCACTGGAGGGCGTGGTGGCGAGTCCCGGCCGCGGTGACGACCGCGGCCTCCCGCCCGCCTGGCAGGGACCCGGCAGGGCCGGGCCGTGGGACGAACCGCAACAGCGGCAGCCGTACTCTGCGGTTCAGGCGTTTCCTGCCGAAGAGGAGAGCAGCTCTACCCGGCTGGTCCGGCCGTACACCGTAACCGGTGGCCGCACCCAGCCGCGCTACAAGCTCGCACTCGAGGCCTTGGTCACCGCCACGGTCTACGAGCCACGTGATCTTTCCGTACTGGCCCCGGAATGCCAGGCGATCCTGCAGTTCTGCCTGGACTGGCGGTCTGTCGCGGAGATCTCGGCGGTGCTGCGATTGCCGCTCGGCGTGGCACGGATCCTGGTCGCGGACATGAGCGCGGACGGTCTCGTGCGTATCCACCAGCGTGACGATTCGGAAGGCCGCCCCGACCTTCATTTGCTCGAAAGGGTGCTTAGTGGACTCCGTAAGATCTAGCGTCGCCCGGCCGCACGCCGGAGGTGACGCTTCAGCGATGACGTCGGTGAAGATCGTCGTCGCCGGGGGCTTTGGCGTGGGTAAGACGACCTTCGTGGGCTCGGTGTCGGAGATCACTCCGTTGACCACCGAGGCGGTCATGACCGTCGCGAGTACCGACGTCGATGACCTTTCGCACGTCCCCGACAAGAACACCACGACGGTCGCCATGGACTTCGGGCGTATCACGCTGGAGAAGGACCTCGTGCTGTACATGTTCGGCACGCCAGGGCAGCACCGGTTCTGGATCATGTGGGACGACCTGATCCAGGGTGCCATCGGCGCCGTGGTTCTCGTCGACACCCGGCGTCTGGCCGACTCGTTCCCCGCGGTCGCCTACTTCGAGGCGAGCGGCCTGCCTTTCGTGATCGGCATCAACGGGTTCCACGGGCAGTTCCCGCACCGCTCGAACGACGTGCGTGAGGCGCTCGCGATCCCGTCGACCGTCCCGGTGATCCCGTGCGACGCGCGCAACCGCGAGTCGACGAAGGCCACCCTGGTGACGCTGGTGGAGCACGCGATGTCCATGCAGGCGGCCGGCCGGTACTGACGCCAACGTCGCGCCCCCGCGTTTGGGGCGCGGCCACAGCGCGCCGTTCCCGCCCTGGCCACGCGGTTGACCAGCCAGCACAATGAGGGCGTGACCGATCGCTACTACACCACGAGCACCGCGTTCCTCGAGGCCCTCGCCGAAGCGGGCGTCGGGTACATCTTCGCGAACCTCGGCAGCGACCACCCAGGTCTGATCGAGGCGCTCGCCCAGGCCGCGGCCGAGGGGTGGGCCGGCGATCTCCCGCGGCTGATCGTCTGCCCGCACGAGATGGTCGCGCTCAGCGCCGCGCACGCCTGCGCCGCCGTCACGGGCAAGCCGCAGGCGGTCGTCGTGCACGTGGACGCCGGGACGCAGAACCTGGGCGGTGCGATCGGCAACGCCATGCGTGGCCGCGTCCCCGTGCTGGTGTTCGCCGGCGCCGCCCCCTACACGATGCGGGGGGAACTGCGCGCCGGCCGCAACGAGTTCATCCACTGGATTCAGGACGTCCACGACCAGCGCGGCATCATGCGCGGCTACGTGAAGTACGACAACGAGATCCGCACCGGCCGGAACGTCAAGCAACTCGTGCACCGCGCGCTGCAGATCGCGGCGAGCGAGCCGGCCGGCCCGGTGTACCTGACCGCCCCGCGCGAGGTCATGGACGAACCGCTCGAGCCGCACGTCGTCGACGCGGCGGCCTACCGGCCCGTCGAGCCGGCCGCGCTCACCCCGGGACTGGCTGACGAGATCGCGGGCGCCCTGGCCGGCGCCAGGCACCCGGTGATCATCACCGGCCACCTCGGCCGCGACCCGCAGGCCGTGCCGAGACTCGTCGAACTCGCGGACCTGCTCGCCATCCCGGTGCTCGAGTCGGGCGCCTTCCTGGTGAACTTCCCCGCGGACCATCCGATGCACCGCGGCTGGCAGTTCAACACCCGGACGCAGAACCCGCTGCTCGCCGAGGCCGATGTGGTGCTGATCGTGGACAGCGACATCCCGTACATCCCCGTCAACAACCGTCCGTCGCCAGACGCGGCCGTCTACGTCGTCGACATCGACCCGCTCAAGTACGGCATGGCGCTGTGGCACGTCCCCGCACGGCGTTCGGCCGCCGCGAGCGGGAGGGTGGCGCTTGAACAGATCGCCGCCTCCGTTCGGAGGCTGCTTGCCAGCGACGCGACCCGCGAACCCCCGTCCGGGAGGCGCCGTGCCCCCGCCACCCGCGAACCCCCGTCCGGGAGGCGCCGTGCCCCCGCCACCCCCCTGGCCAGCCTCGTCGAGGCGCGCCGCGCGGAGGTGACGGCGGCGCACGACGCGCAGCGT
>JBJKRG010000085.1:0-2858 GCA_046704805.1 Gemmatimonadaceae bacterium | reverse complement strand
TCTGCAGTGCTCCGCTAAGGTTGGCTCCGCTCAACTACCTGGGGAAAAAAATTCCTCCGCTCGCCTTCGCTTCACGAGGGAGGGGGTCACGTCAATTGTCGTTTAGGATCCGGCTGGCTTTCAGGTGAGATGGCCCGTCACGGGGCGCACACGGCGTCGCGTACAACCCGTCGCTGCTATGTCTTCATTGCCTGCCGTATTCAACCCACCGGTTGGTGGCGTCCAGGACCGCCAGAACCGCCGCGGTCTCGAGTGTCTCTTTGACCTCTGCCGACCCTGTCATCAATACGGTCTCACGGTCAAATCGCGCCGTGATCCCCACGAACACGAACTCGTGATCGAACGCACCAATGACCTTGCACCCCTCCAGCCCCAATGTCCCCAATTCATCTGTTTCTGACTGCATGATCGCTGCAAGCGCTGCCTGGGCACCGAGTTCCAGCCGAACCCGCTGGCTCTCCACACCCTCCGCTTCGCCAGTGTAGGACGAGTCACCCTTCCGGAGGGTCACGCGGCACGTCACCCCCTGGCTCCGAGAACGCCGGACCTCGATATCCTCGAAGTAAAGCCGCCGCCGGCGGGCTTCCGCCGCCGCCGTGGCCAACGCCGCTTCCCGGATCCGCGCCGCCTCCCGGACCAGCTCGGCCTCGCGAGCCAGCGCGGCTTCACGCGCCATCGCCGCCTCATGGACCATCGCCGCCGTCGCTGCCGCCGCCTCGTGGTCCCGAGGCGTGTCACGCGCCGGGGGCGGCTCGGCCGCTACGCGGCGTCCCGTGTCCCGCGTGGTCGCCACCGAGATCTTCTTGTGGCTTACGCGCATCCCCAGGTGCGCCATCAGGGCGCTCTCCACGTTGCGCACCGTCGCCTTCGGGGCCACCTCGTCCGATGTCAGCACGTGGATCTCTTCCACGGCGCCACTCGCGCCGGCCACGATGCGCACCGAGATCACGCCCGGCAGGGTGCTGAGCAGCTCTTCGGCTCTCGAAATCGGAAGGACGCTCCCCGCGATCGGTGAGGAGCCGGATGACGACGATGAATTGGCGGGTACGGACAACGCGGCTCCGGGGTTCCTGGCGGTGATGAATGGCGCGGGAATCGAACGGCGCAGCGTGTGCGCTGCCGTCCGTCTGCCGCTGCCGGCGTCGACCCGCGAACCAGGCAGGCAACGCCAATATCGGGACGATCAATGCCTATGGCAAGTCATGCAGTTCGGGCATTCGGTACTCCTTGATCTTGCGGTACAACGTGCGCTCTCCAATCCCGAGCATTTCGGCGGCCTTTCTCCGGTTGCCCGCCGTTTCGCGCAGCGCCGCTTCGATCACCCGGCGCTCGATTTCCGCCATCGGCGTGCCCGGCCGGATCACCACCTCGTTGGGCGGCGGCTCGGCGCCACGGGGCTCGATGGCGGCGACCACCGGCCCACCGCGCTGATAGCCCCCCTCCTCACCCCCGATCTCTCCCAGCCACCCACGGGGCATCCCGATCCCGCCCCGCTCCGCATCCAACCGGTGCCGGAGCTCCTCGACCTGCAGCTTCAGCTCCAGCAGGCTCCGCACGATGAATTCCAGCTCCTGGCCCCCGGACCCGCCGCCATCCTGGGTCCGCAGCATCGGCATGCGCACCGGCAGCAGCCGCGCCGATCCCCCCTCGCGAATCTGCCTCGGCAGATCGTCCGGCTGCACTTCGCGCCCCGGCGCCAGCACCACCATGCTGTCGACCAGATTCTTCAACTCCCGCACATTGCCGGGCCACGGGTAGTCCACCAGCAGCTGCATCGCCTCGGCCGAGATCCCCGGGAACTCCTTCCCGTGCTCGACGGAGAACTTGCGGATGAACTGCCGCACCAGATACGGGATGTCGGACTTCCGGGCCCGGAGCGGCGGCAGATAGATGCTCAACACATTGAGGCGGTAGAACAGGTCGCCGCGGAAGCTCCCCTCCTCCACCTGCTCGCGCAGCGGCCGGTTCGTGGCAGCGACCACCCGCACGTTGACCTTGATCGGCTGCGTCGCGCCCAGCCGCATCACCTCACGATCCTCGAGCACGCGGAGCAGCTTGACCTGCGTGGACGGCGGGACGTCGCCGATCTCGTCCAGGAACAGCGTGCCCCCATCGGCAAGCTCGAATCGGCCCAGCCGGCGCTCCGCCGCGCCCGTGAACGCGCCCTTCTCGTGTCCGAACAACTCGCTCTCGAGCAGCGTCTCGGGCAGCGCCCCGACGTTCACGGCAATGAACGGCTTGTTCTTCCGCGGCGACAGCCGGTGCAGCGCGCGTGCGACGAGCTCCTTGCCGGTTCCGCTCTCCCCCTCGACGAGCACGGTGCTCGAGACCGGCGCCATCTGCTCGACTTTCACCAGCACCTCGCGCAACGCCTCGCTCTCCCCGACCAGCCCCGTTTCCTTCTGCAGCCGGCGTCGCTCCAGTACGCGCTTCACGCCGCTCACCACGTCGTCCACGTCCACCGGCTTCCGGTAGATCTCCACGAAGCCGCTGGCGCGGATCCGATCGAGCTGGTCGAGGTCGCTGATGCTGGTCATGCCGATGCTCGACACGCCCGCCCACAGCTCCTCCCGCACCACCGCCAGGGTCTGCGCGTCGGTGAGGTCGCCGCTGAAGACGATGACGTCGGGGCGCTCGCGCCGAAGCGCCGCCCGCATGTCGTCGAGCGGCGACACCACCGCGGTCCGGATGCCGTCGCGCTCCAGCTCCGCATTCACCCGGACGGCCGGTTCGACGTCGTTGAGCGTGATGAGGACCGTCATGCCGCCCCGCCCTTGGCGTGCTCCGTGATGTCGCCGCGGAGGATCGCCACGGCATGGTCGATGATCAGGTCGAGTGCCGAGAGGCCGTCCTTCACC
>JBJKRG010000084.1:0-12319 GCA_046704805.1 Gemmatimonadaceae bacterium | reverse complement strand
ACCCGGTGAGTCTGCCGGCCCGATCCTCATGCACGAGCGATGGCAGACCCAGCTCGCGCCACGGGTTTCCGAAGAAGACGAGGGCGAAGTACGCCTCGGCGTCGGCGAGCGAGCCGTGGGCGGAATTGCCGAACGCCCGCAGGCGAAGCGAGGCCAGCGCGGGAAGGTCCTCCCGCTCGAGCTGGCGCACGCGGCCGCCCCGCCCTCTGCCCCGGACCGCCGTCGCGGACGCGCTGCCGCCCCCGTGCAGCGGTGGCCGATCGGGGTCCGTGGGGGGCGCTGCGCGAAACCGGTGCGTCACGGCGGGGCCTCCGGCGTTCGAGGGTCTTCGGAAAGCTGACCGAAGCCCCGCGGTGCCGACCACCGGCGATGTCCCCACAGCCAGTCGGGTTTCCCCCGCTTCTTGCGTGCCGTCCACCGCGTCCGCTCCCCTCATGCCCGAAAGCGCGGACCGCTCAACCACCGGAGTACGTCACCGGTGAGGCCCGGTGACGCGGGCGGTGTCACCGCGGCTGCGGTTGCTGCTGAGGCTTCGGCTGGGGCTGCGGCGCCTTGCACCCGAGCCCGACCAGGTGGGCCAGCTCCGGCCACGGCGGCGGCAGCGGCTGCTGCTTGTCGCTCGGCATGCAGAGCCAGCCGTCCGCCGTCAGGATCTGCACGTGCCCCCCCCATCGTGTCGCGCGCATCGCGTACGCCCCGCCCCCGTTGGCAATGAAGATGTACGGCGTGGGCCACGCATAGAGCGCGACCACCAGGAGCGCCACGACCCCCAGCGCCCAGATCACCCTCCGTCGCACCGGGGAGCGGGGTTGGTCGATGGATTCCGGTTCTACACTCACGGGGAGACCTCGATCTGGGGTGGCACGGCGGGCGAACGCCCGCCCCTCGCGGCAGAGCACTCCGGACCGGCGCACGGCGCGATCCGGGCGGCCGCTCGCCGCGTTACGGGCTGCGCAATCTTGAAACGCCCGCCCGGGACGGCGCAACCCCACGGCGGCGAAGAAAACTTTGCACGTACGGCGTCCCGAGCAGCCGTCACCGATATCGGGCGGCGTTCCGGCGCAGCACGTCGGTCAGGTTCACGCTGATCTTCGGTGCGATCCCGTAGTCCTGCTGCACCTGCGAGATGCTCGACGTGAGCAGCACTTCCATGAGGAAGGGATTGTGCACCTCGCTTCCCGGCTTCTCGGCCAGCTGCAGGTCGAACTGCGCTCCGATGGCCGTGTTCACCGTCGGACTCGCGAAGAGCGAGTCGGGGAGCTGGACGAGCTGGCTGTTGAGCGCCGAGTCGAGGAGGGCCAGTCGACTGGTCGCCGCCGTCATCGCCGACATCGCCGCCGCCGGCGTGCCGTGGCAGCCGCTCGTCGCGCACGAGGCGAACGACCGCTGCGAGATGTCGCAGGTTCCCGCCGTCGGCACGCCGTTGGCATCCAGACACGGCGCGGCGACGAACAGGTGGCCGCCGTAGTCGGCCACCAGGGCGCCGCTGCCGTTGGTCACGCTGTCGTGCGGCATGTGGCAGGTCACGCACAGATTCGTGTTCTTCGCCGACCCGTGCGTGTCGGCGATCGTGTCCGGCCCGGTATAGCTCGGCGGGAACCAGCCGGCGAAGCCCAGGAGCACCGGACCTTCCGGCGCCATCGGCGGATGCCCGCTGTATGGCGCCGACGGCTTGCCGTTCCGCTGGTGGCAGCGCATGCAGAGCATGCCCGACGTATCGGCGACGTCGATCGGATAGCGCAGCTGGTACGCGTTCGGGCCGCCATGGGGATCGTGGCACACCGCACAGGTGATGCTCAGTGGGTTCGTCGTCACGTCGGCCGCTTCGCGGTAGTTCGTCTGCACGCCCCAGGCCGCGAGCGCGCCCTGCGCCGTGTGGCACCCTTCGCACGACGCATTGCCGATGATGTGCGACGTGGGAATGCTGTTGGCATGCGCCGACTGCACCCAGTTGTCCGCCTGGGGCTGCGCGGCGCCGGTGTGGCACGCGCCGCAGGCGGCTGCGCCCGTTCCGCCGGTGTCCGCCGCCATCGACGCGAGGGGTACGTTCGACAGCGCCGGTGCCGTCACGTGGGTGAGCCCGGGCCCGTGGCAGCTCTCGCACTGCACGTCGTGGTAGCGGGCGTCGTGGGTCGCGAGGAAGCCGACCACCGAATCCGCCGACGCATTGCCGTACGCGTCCACCGCGTGACAGGCCTCGCAGGCCGCCGTCGCCTGTCCGCTCGCCTGCAGATCGGCCCACGCCTCGGCGTGGTGCGTCTGCATCCACGACGCCTGCTGGTCGACATGGCATGCCCCGCACACGGTCTGCTTCGTGGAGGCGTCCACGTACCCGACGTAGCCGGCCGCGGCTGTCGGCGGGGTGTACGACGCGCTGCCGCGGTATACGACTTTCTCGCTCACGCACGCGGCGAGCAGCACCGGCAGGACGAACCACGCCGTCCGCCGGCCCGGCCACACAATCCTGGACCCGTTCATCGGCATCCCATCCCCGGCCCGGATCTGTGCACCTCCGACGGGCCGGCCCTCCGTCGAAGATAGTGCGCGGCACGGGCACGGCCGCCGGCTCGCTGCAAAGATCTCGATAAACCGCGGGCCGCGCGCGCCGCACGCTGTTGGAGGGCGGCCGGGCCCGCGGTGCACCGGGCCCGACGGATCAGCGGCCCGTCCGCCGCGTCAGCGCCGCCACCACGCGCGCGGTTTCACGCGCTCGAAGGTGTAGCCGAAGTGCTCGATGTCCCTGGCGTAGTATTCCCCGACCCGCGCCCGCGTTTCGGGGTCGTAGTACGTGGAGTAGTGGCGGTGGGGCGTCCGGTTCCGGTGGGAGAGGGCACCGGCGGGAAGCCCCGCCCGGCGGCGGATCTCCTCGAAGTCCGTCGCCAGTCGCTCAGCGCGTGCCACGAAGTCCACCGCGACGTCGCCGTCCACGCTGATCCAGTCCAGTTGCGGGCTCCAGCGATGGATGTGGGGCGACACGTCGCCGGCCCAGTTCACTCCCGGAAACAGCGTTGGCGATGACAGCGCGACCTGGACCCAGCTCCTGAAACTGCGTATGGCGCCCCATTCATCGACGATGAACGGCTTCTCACGGGACGGCCTCCGCTTGCGGCGCTGGAACAGGTACTCCGACAGCATCCGCTCCCAGGGGTTGCGGACCACGGCGAACTTGAAATAGCCGCGGAACACCTCCGGACGCAGCGTCCGGGCGTACTGACCGATGTCCGTATGGGCCGCCCAGCCGAAGCCGAAGGCGGCACTGACGCTGTTCCCGCCCGTCTTGGGGATGTGGATGAATATGGTACGGTAGGTATGGTAGATCACGGCTGCACAGGGTTGAGCCGGCGAGCGACCGGGCGCCGCCCGGGACCCGGCCGCGGCGACCGCTCCACGCCGGGCCTCCCGGCCAGTCGCGACAAATCGCGTTCCGCTTCCTTAACAGGTGGCGTTCGACGACGTCCAGCGGGTATACGTTCAATACGCGACCAACGTTCCCCCATGAATCAATATCGCCGATCCAGTATGGACCGCCTCGAATCGGAAGCCATTTACGTGATCCGGGAGGCGGCTGCGCAGTTCGATCGTCCCGTCCTGTTGTTCTCCGGCGGCAAGGATTCGGTCGTCCTGGTGCACCTCGCGGCCCGCGCGTTCCAGCCGGGGCCGGTTCCCTTCCCGCTGCTCCACATCGATACGGGGCACAACTTCCCGGAGACACTCGCCTTTCGCGACGAGCTGGCCGCCCGCCTCCGGGTCCGCCTGATCGTGCGGACCGTCCAGGAGTCGATCGATCGGGGCCGCGTGGTCGAGGAGCGGGGACCGAACCCGAGCCGCAATGCCCTCCAGTCGGTCACGCTGCTCGACGCCGTGGCGGAGCTCGGATTCGACGCGGCGCTCGGCGGCGGCCGCCGCGATGAGGAGAAGGCCCGCGCCAAGGAGCGCATCTTCTCCCACCGCGACGCCTTCGGGCAGTGGGATCCCAAGCACCAGCGTCCGGAGCCCTGGCACCTGTTCAATGCGCGACGCGGTCCGGGCGAGCACTTCCGCGTCTTCCCGCTCAGCAACTGGACCGAGCTCGACGTCTGGCGCTACATCGCGGCGCGCGACATCGCCGTGCCATCGCTCTACTTCGCGCACCGGCGCCGGGTGCTCAGGCGGAACGGGATGCTCCTGGCCGACGCGCCGGGGGTCGCCTTGAGGGAGGGCGAACGGTTCAGCGAGCGCTCGGTGCGCTTCCGGACGGTCGGAGATGCCACGTGCACGGGAGCGATCGAGTCGAAGGCGGAGACCGTCCCGGCCGTCATTGCCGAGTTGAGCCGGTCGCGCAGCGGGGAGCGCAGCAGCCGCTTCGACGACCATCGTTCGGAGGCGGCGATGGAGGATCGCAAGCGGCAGGGCTACTTCTGATGCGCGCCGCCGATCCGTCCCCCCCCACCGACCTCCTCCGGTTCACGACGGCCGGGAGCGTGGACGACGGCAAGAGCACTCTGATCGGCCGGCTGCTCTACGACACACGGGCGATCGTGGACGACCAGTATGCGGCGGTCGTCCGGGCGAGCCGCGCCCGCGGGGACCGGTCGATCAACCTCGCGCTGCTCACCGACGGGCTGCGAGCGGAGCGGGAACAGAACGTGACCATCGACGTCGCGTACCGCTACTTCGCCACCCCGAAACGCCGCTTCATCATCGCCGACACGCCGGGCCACGTGCAGTACACCCGCAACATGGTCACCGGCGCCTCGACGGCGGAGCTCGCCGTCATTCTCGTCGACGCGCGCCGGGGCGCCGTCACCCAGTCGCGGCGGCACGGATTCATCGCCGCGCTGCTCGGTATTCCGCATCTCACGCTGGCCGTCAACAAGATGGATGCGGTGGGCTACGACCAGGCCGTGTTCGAGCGCATCGTGGCCGACTACACGGCGTTCGCCCAGAAGCTGGCGGTCGACGATCTCGTGTGCATTCCAATCTCGGCGCTGCACGGCGACAACATCGTTACCCGCAGTTCCCACATGCCCTGGTACGAGGGGGCGACGCTGCTCCACCATCTGGAAACGGTCAAGACCGACGCCACCCGCAACTTCGTGGACTTCCGGCTGCCCGTGCAGTACGTGATCCGCCCGCACCAGGACTTCCGGGGCTTCGCCGGGCGCGTGGCATCGGGGGTGATCCGGCGCGGAGAGGACGTGGTGGTGCTGCCGGGCGGGCACCGCACCACCGTCACCGGGATCCTGACGCCCGGGGGCGAAGCCGGCGAGGCGGTGGTCGGTGACGCCGTCGTGCTCACGCTGGCGGACGACATCGAGGCCGGCCGTGGCGCGATGATCGCCCGTCCCGACAACGTGCCGGCGGCGACGGCCGGACTCGATGCGATGATCTGCTGGATGGGGGACGCTCCCCTGGATCCGGACGGCCGCTACCTGCTCCGGCACACCACCCGCGAGGTCCAGGCGACGGTGGACCGCGTCGTATATCGAATGGATGTGAATACGCTCCACCGCGTTCCCGCCGACGTCCTGGAGCTCAACGACATCGGACGCCTCGAGATCGCCACGGCCGAACCCGTGTTCTCCGATCCCTATGGGCTGAACCGGGCCACGGGAAGCTTCGTCCTGGTCGACCCCCGCACCAACGACACCGTGGCGGCCGGCATGATCCGCGGCGAGTGGCGGGGAACGCCGCGCACGGAGCCCCGTCCATCCGGGTCCACCGACATCCTGTGGGACGGGTGGAACGTCTCGCGCGAGGAGCGCGAGCGCCGGAACGGGCATCGCGCCGCGGTCCTCTGGTTCACGGGACTCTCGGGGGCCGGCAAGAGCACCATCGCCCGCGCGCTCGAGCGCCGCCTCGTCGACCGCCACTGCCAGACCATGCTGCTCGACGGCGACCTGCTGCGGAGTGGACTGAACGCCGACCTGGGATTCACGGCGCGGGACCGCGACGAGAACATCCGCCGCGCCGGCGAGATCGCGCGGCTCCTGTTCGCCCAGGGCGCGATCGTGCTCTGCACCTTCGTGTCGCCTTTCCGGGCGGCCCGCCAGGGCGTGCGCGCCGGACTGCCCGAGGGACGGTTCCTCGAGGTCTACGTGCAGTGCCCGCTGGACGAACTCCGCCGGCGGGACCCCAAGGGCCTGTACGCCAGGGCCGCGCGCGGAGAGATCCGGGATCTCACCGGAGTCTCTGCGCCGTATGAGGAGCCGGAGCGTCCGGAGCTCGTGGCGCGCACGGACCGCCAGACGGTCGACGAGATCGTCGATGGCATGATGGCCCACCTGCAGGCGGCGGGACTCCTGGAGTCGTGACCCCCGCCGGAGACGACGGGCGTTCGTACCGGGCCGACGCGTCGTGCACCGGTCCCGGGCGCCGGGTACACTAGGGTTTCGCGAGCACCCGCAGCGCGAGCGCCTTCTCCTTCGCCTCGACCTGCGCTTCCGCGAAGCCGTACACGCGGAGCATGAAGACCAGGTTTCCCTTCTTCACGTTGAGTCCGGTGCCGATGCCCGGTGTGGTGACGTAGAGCGCATCGTCTCCGAGGCCGCTCACCGGCGTCTTCGTGATGCCGGCGGCCGGCTGCTTCGCATTGGCGAACCACTCGGGCGGCTCGGTGGTCGCCACCACGCCCTTCGCCTCGTGCACCGCCTTCCCCGGTTCACTCCAGCCGCAGGACGTCGTGACGTTCGGAAAGAGGTGTTTCGCGGCGCTCACCGGTACGCCGAGGGCCCCGGCCACTTCTGCCTGGGTGAGCAGCGAGCAGGCATCCCGAACGGTTGCGCCGCGCTGCGCCGGCGCCTTCGTCGCGGGGAACAGGAGAACGGTTGCGGCAACCAGGGTGACCACCGGGTTCGTGCGCATGGCGACATGCCTCCGGGAAGCGGGCGGCCGGCTGGCGGCCGGGCTCCGCATGCTGAGGTCCCTGCCCCTTCGTGGACGGCCGCCAGTATAGGAGCGGCCGGGTTCGAGGGCAAGAGACTCGAGCACCTCCTGGTTCCCTTGCCCTCGTCCGGGTTGATCGCTCTCTTGTGAAGACTGAGACACGCCTCCGCGCATGACCAAGTCTTCCGACGGACCGTTGCTCAACCTGAAGCTGCTCGGGAACGCCGATCTGCGGCGCGCCGACGGATCCCGTCTCTTCTCGTTGCTGGCCCACCCCAAGCGGGTGGCCCTCCTCGCCTACGTGGCGATGGAGGCTCCGGGAGGATTCGTGTCGCGGGAGCGGGTCATGGCCGTCCTCTGGCCCGACTCCAGCACCGCGCGGGCGCGCCAGTCGCTCCGGAACAGCCTCTATCAGATCCGGCAGAGTGCGGGGGTCGAGATCCTGACGAACCGCGGCTCAACGGACATCGGCGTGGATCCCACCCTGTTGTCCGTGGACGCAGTCGAACTGCGGCGCGCCGTCGCCGACGGGCGGTTCCAGGACGCGGTGGACCTGTACGAGGGGCCGTTCCTGTCGGGCTTCCATCTTGACGAGACTCCCGAATTCGAGGAGTGGACCGGGCGAACCCGGGCGATTCTCCAGGTCGACGCGTTGCGGGCGCTGCGCGAGGCAGCCCGGGCGCGCGAGGAGACGGGCGACATCGACGCCGCCCGCCGGCTCCTGCGGCGGGCACAGGAGATCGCTCCCGCCGACGAGGAGATCCTCCGCCACCGCCTGCTCCTGCTGGAGAGCCAGGGGAATCGAGCCGAAGCCGTGGCGGAAGGCGAGGCGTGGATCGCGATGCTCCGGGCCACCTTGGAGATCGAGCCCTCCGAACCGACGCTCCGCCTGGTGCGTGAGTTGCGAAGCGGAGTTCGCGCGGCGAGCGAGCCGCCCGCGCCACCTCCCCCGTTGCCCACCCCGGCGTCACCCGCGAGCCACGGCACGCCCGCAGTGGTGGAGGCGGTCATTCCACCCGGCACCCGCTCCTGGCTGCGCTCGGCCGCCCCCCGCTGGCTCGCCGGCGCCGCGATCATTGCGGTGATCGCGTGGTCCCTGTGGCCGAAGCGATCTGCCGCGCCTCCGGTGGCGGGCGGTGTGATCGTCGAGCCTTTCACCACGGGCAGCGCCGCGGGAGGCCAGATCGTCGGCGTGGCGCTCGGCGCGCTCACCGCCCGCTATCTCGAACCCGGGACGGGAGGCCTCGTGGTCCCCGCCGCGGGCATCGCCGCGGCATCGTTCGACGGTCGGAACCGGCGGCTGATCTCGGGACGGGTCCACGTCGCGAACGGACGTCTGGTCGCGAACGTGAACCTGGCGACCACGGAGGATCCGCAGCGGACCGTGGCCCGTGCGACGGCCTCCGTGCCGGGCGGTGGCATCGAGGCCCTGGCGATCCGGCTCGCCAACGATTTGGCTGGCCCGAACGGCCTGGATCTCCCGCCGCGGGGACCGATTCCCAGATTCACGCGCGATCCGGGGGCGATCATCCCGTACTTCGAGGGACGGATCCTGGACCGGGAGGGAAAGACACACGCAGCCGGCGACGAGTATCAGCAGGCGATCGATCTCGATTCGACGTTCGCGATGGCGTACTACCGTCTGTCGGTGGTGGATTGGAACCTCGGTCTGACCGTGCCCGCGCGGCAGGCGTCGGATCGCGCCATCGACTTCTCGGATGACTTGACGGCGGGAGAGGAGAAGCTGCTGGACGCCTGGCGGGCCTACGGCACGGGCGGCGTCGAGCGGGCCATCCCGCGATACGAGGCCCTGGCGGCCTCCCGGGGGCCGGATCCGGTAGTGTGGCTGCGGCTCGCCGAGATGCAATTCCACTGGGGGCCGCAGCTCGGCATCCCGAGAGACTCCGTGGCCCGTACGTACAGCGTCGTCCTCAGGTTGATCCCCAATGACGCCGACGCGCTGCTGCACCTCGTCCGCCTCATGGGGCCCACCGCGAGTCCCGACAGCCTGGCCCGGCTGGTTCGTCGTCTGGAACGGTCGCACGCGTCCCGCGACGTCCAGATGGAAGCTTCGGCCATCGAGGCCCTCAACGAAGGGCACCGACTCGCTGACTCGGTGGCCACCTGGCTCACCGGCGGCTCGTTCTCGCTGGAGTCGAGGCGGCTGACGCAGCTCGCCGCGTCCGCCAGAGTTCCGTACGACCTCGCCCCATTCGTACGTGCGCTCCCGCACACGAGCGATCTCTTCCGCCGGATCCCGCGGTTGCTGCTGCTCGCGCAGCTTGCGGCGTCGGCGGGACGGATGCACGAGGCCCACGCGGAGCTCGACACGCTGCGCGCGCTGAATCCGTATCGCGCGCTGGAGTATCGCTGTTTCCTGGCACTGTCGGATCCCGTCCCGCCGCCGCCCGATACCCTGCGGGCGCTCCGCGAGCGGCTGCGCGCGATCCCCCTGCGTCCGGGCACGCCGATCGGTCTCTGGTCAGTCACTGACGATCGGATCGACGCCCCCCGCGCGGTCGTGCTGGACGCGATGCTCACCGCCCGGCTCGGGGAGCCCGTCGATAGTGTGCGTCTCATTGCGCGCGGGCGGGCGGCATCGCACGACTTCGACCCCACGTACACGCGCGATCTGCACGCTGCGGTCTGGGCTAGCGCCGGCAATCATGCGCGCGTGCTGGCGGCGCTCGGGCCGGGGAGTCCGCAGTCTCCGCAGATTCTCCCCGATCCCCTCAGCTATCTGGTGGGCACCGCGAAGTGGGAGCGCATCCAGAGCCTGGTCGCCCTCGGTCGGGATCGGGACGCACTCCGCTGGCTCGGCACCATCCCGGACGTGGGCGGCTACGATCTGGTGTACGTCGCGCCGGCAGCTCTACTGCGCGGGCGGATCCTGGAGCGTCTGGGGCGCAATGCCCAGGCGGCGGCCGCGTACCGACGAGCCGCCGAACTGTGGGCACACGCGGATCCCGACTTTGCGCCCCTGGTCGAACAGGCACGCCGCGGGGCCGCCAGAACCGGAGCGGGCCCGGCGAATTAGGGCTCCGGCCCGCCTGAAGGCTCCGCCGGAACGCGCCTTCCCGAATGACCTAGCCTGTTCAAACGGCTCGTTCACGGCGCGATGACGCCCCGCCGCAAGTTTGCCGGCGCGCTTCATCGACGAACCCTTTCGGGAGGACCGCATGTTCCACCGCGTCAATCGGCTCATGTCGTTGCTGGCCACCGGCCTGGTCGGCGCAGTTCTGCCGGACTGTGGCGGCAGTTCGCCACCCACGACGCCCAACACCCCCACGCTCGCCCAGATCAACGGGACGTACTCGCTCTCCGGGAGTTTCAGCCAGAGTGACCTCACCCGGTGAGTTCGGCGCTTACCGCGTCCTGCGCGTCCTCGGTGAGGGCGCGATGGGGGTCGTGTACCTTGCCGAGCAGACGGGCGTCGAGAGCCGCAAGGTCGCGCTGAAGGTCGTCAGGCCGGGGATGAACACGCGCGACGTGCTCGGCCGGTTCGAGGCGGAGCGGCAGGCGCTGGCGGAAATGGACGACCCCAACATTGCCACGGTGTTGGACACGGGGGAGAGCCGTTCCGGTCTTCCCTACTTCGTGGTGGAGTACGTGCCCGGGGTTCCGATCACGGAGTACTGTGACCAGCACACGCTGACCGTCCGGCAGCGACTCGCGCTGTTCGTACCGGTGTGTCGCGCCGTGGAGCACGCTCACCGGAAGGGACTCATCCACGGCGGCCTCAAGCCGTCCAGCGTGCTCGTCGCCGCCGACGATGCCCCCCCACGTCCGACGATCATCGACTTCGGTATCGCCCGAGCAACGGAACGCTGGCTGACCAGAGCCATCGTCCAGACCGGACCCGGTCCCCTGCCCGGCACGCCGGCGTACCTGAGTCCCGAGCAGGCAGAACTGACCGGGCTCGACCTCGACCGGCGCACCGATGTGTATTCGTTGGGCGTGATGTTGTACGAGCTGCTCGCCGGCGTGCTGCCGTTTCGCGAAGAGGAATTGAGCGGGCTCTCCGCCCTCTACGCGGTCCTCGAAACGGAGCCACCGACGCTCAGCAAGCGTTTCGCAGACCTCGGCGACCAGCGAACCGGTATCGCCGCGCGACGGAACACCGAGCTGGCGGAGCTGACGCGGCACCTGAACGGCGACCTCGAAGCGATCCTCCGCAAGGCGATGGCGAAGGACCGCAGCCGGCGCTACGAGACCGCCGGCGACCTGGCCCTCGATCTGCAGCGCTACCTGACGGGCCAACCGGTGTCGGCACGCCCCCGCAGCGCCGGATACCGAATGCGGAAGTTCGTGCGACGGCACCGGACGGCCTTCGTCGTCGGCGTTGCGGCGGTCGTGGTCGGGGTGATCGCGGTGGTGCGCTTCCTCTTCTAGGCGAGCCCGGGCCCGACGCCGCGACGGGGGACGAACGAGGAGGAGCCGGTTTGCTCCCCACGCGCCCGATACTAGCGGGTCTGCTAATGCCCGGCCTCGTATCCGGTTGGTAACAGACATTGCCCGCTGCAATCGGGATCTCCATATTCCTGCGCCGCCCTGCCGCCCCCCCGGCCCGCACGACACTCCCAGCCGGAGCGCCCCCATGTCCTCGCGAAGCGTCCTCGCAGTGTCTCTCATCCTTGCGACAGGGCTGGCGGCCTGTGGCGGTAGCAGCACCACCGGTACGACGGGCCCGGGTGGGTCCGCCAACATCAGCGGCTCCTGGAACTTCACGGGGAGTTTCAGCAACGCCGGGATCGCCTCGTCGTGTCAGGTCACGTCCTCCAGCGTCACCCTGTCGCAGAGCGGAAACTCGTTCACCGGGGTCTTCACCGGCGGCACCGAGAATTGCACGATCGCGGGCGCGGCCCACAACTACAGCCTGACCGGTCTCACGTTCACCGGCGGGCAGATCTCGGGCACGTCGGTCAGTTTCGTCGACGACGGCGGATGCACGTACCAGGGAACGGTCAGCGGGAGTCCGACGAACAAGATGAGCGGGAGCCTGGACTGCGCGCTACCGGCCGTCAGCGTGAGCGACACGCTGAAAGGGACGTGGCAGGCGAATCGTTGAGGCGCGTCGGTCCGGATTCCCCGAGGGTGTAGTCCCGCCGCTCGCGCGTGATCCCGCACGTTGGCGCGCGAGCATCGGGGGTTTCACGGACCGACGAGTTGCACCCTGAACCGTCGGCGCGCGCACTGCGCGCACGCATCGATCGCCGAACCGTATGGGGCCGGAACCGACGGGAGGCGCCGGGGTAGGAGCGCGCGATGTCCGCGCCGACCGACGCCACCGTCCAGTTTTCGGTTCTCATCGTCGAGGACATCCGGGTTCTGCGTGACGGCCTCGCGGATCAGCTGTGCCGGTGCGGCATGCGCGTGGCGGCGGCGGTGCGCTCCGCCAACGACGCGGTCGGTGCCGCCGTGCGCCTCCGGCCGGAGGCGGTGCTCGTCGATGCGG
>JBJKRG010000083.1:0-10688 GCA_046704805.1 Gemmatimonadaceae bacterium | reverse complement strand
TCGGGACGGCGGGATTCGAACCCGCGACCCCCTGAACCCCATTCAGGTGCGCTACCGGACTGCGCTACGTCCCGTTCGCGGCTCCGGATGTCCCTGTGCAACCGTACCCCTTCGGTCGCCACCCGGCTCCAACGGCAGAACGCGTAACCTAACCTCCGCGTTCCGGTCCTTCAACTACGGACAACGCCGCACAGTCCGGTCGAACAAGCCGCCTAACGCGGCGCCCGATTCACACCTGCATCTATACCCAAGGCGCTCTGCATCCACCGACTTGCCCGCCTGCCCCATTCCCCAGGAGCTTCTTGCACCTGCATGTCGTGAGACACACCGCGCCCGCCAATGGTTCCTGCGTTACAACGACGTCGCGTGCTTTCGCCCGAATCCTAGTACGTTCTTCACGAACCAGAACAACACGAACACGGGCAGCACCACGAACACCGCCAGCTTCAGCAGTCCGATCGCGAGGCCGAAGATCACGCCCAGCAGCACGAACGCCACCAGCGCGATGACGGCCATGATGATGAATGGGAGTCCGAACAGAAACAGGACCCCGAGCACGACCGCAGCAACGAGTCCGACGGCGGCACCGAGCAACGTGAACATCTCACAAGCCTCACAGTGAATGGGCACGCATCCCTACGAGGGCACCGGCGGCGACGTTTCACCGCCCCTCACTCAGTGCCCCCGGCTGCGCCTCCCGCGCCTGCGCCGCCCGCGGCTCAGGCGAAGATCGCCGGGTGCTCGGCGTCCACCAGCTCCTGTTCGTAGCGGTAGAAGCACTCGTCGCGCCGGTAGCCCACCGACTCGTACACGCGCTGCGCCGCGCGATTGGTCCGCTCCGTGAGCAGCTCCACGTGCGTCGCCGAGGTCCCCACGGCCATCGTCCGCGCCGCCGCCAGCAGCAAATGCGCCACGCCGGTCCGCCGCCGGCTCGGGATGGTGTACAGATCGTTCAGCACCCACATGCGCGACAGCCGCAGCGACGAGAACGTCGGATAGAGCTGCGCGAATCCCACGGCCCGCATCTCGGATCCCATTCCCTCGAGCGCGATGAAGATCGCCGATTCCTTGCGCGCGATCCGCGCCGCCAGGTACGCGCGGATGCAGTCGCACGTGTGCGCCTGACGGTAGAAGGTCAGGTACGCATCGAACAGCTCGGTGAGCATGTCGAGGTGCCGCCGCGTCGCCCGGAGGACGCGAACGTTGTCGTTGCGTGGCGCCATGGGTCCCGAAATCCGAGGAAGGGATGAGGGTCGTCCGCACACGGTCCCGGCGGGGTCACCGGCTGCGGACGTTGGCCAACGGTGGCGTGTCAGGAGTGTCCCCACAAGCTCCAGGGCAGCACGGGGCGACCAGACCACTTTGGGCCGCCCCATCCGTAAATCCCCCGGGTGGAATCACAAAACGGTATGGTTGTGGCGTCCCCGGAGCCCGGATGGTAGCATACCATTCATGTCCCCCGTTCCCCCGAGTCTGTCCCTTCCCTGCCGGCCCCAGGCCATCCGATGAGCCGGCACGCGCCGAGCGCGATGCCGCTGCTGGTCACCCTCGATCCGGCGTCCGAGCGTACCAGATACGGCCAGATCTTCGACGCCATCCGCGACGCCATCCTCGGCGGCCGCCTCCCCCCGGGCACCCAGGTGCCCTCGACCCGCCTGCTCGCCGGCGAGCTTCGCGTGGCCCGCAGCACCGTCGTCCTCGCCTACGAGCACCTGATCGCCGAGGGCTACCTGACCGGATCGACGGGGTCGGGCAGCTACGTCTCCCGCCACCTGCCCGACATCCGGCCGGCCGGTCCGCGATCGGTCGGCCGGCCGCGCAACCGTCAGGGCGGCAAGCGCACCGTGTCCGTGCGCGCCCAACACTACACCTCCGCGGTGATCGGAACCCCCTTCTCCAACCGGTCTCCGGTCCCCTTCCGGCTGGGCGAACCGGCCGTCGACGCCTTCCCGATCAAGATCTGGCGCCAGCTCTATCAGCGGCGCTGGCGGGTGACACCCAACGCCCTCATGCGGTACGGCGACTCCGCGGGCTTCCGACCCCTGCGCCAGGAGATCGTGGACTACATCGGCGCCGCGCGGGGGGTGAAGGCCACGGTCGACCAGGTGATCCTCGTCCGCGGCACGCAGCAGGCGCTGGACCTCGCCACGCGCGTGCTGCTCGACGCCGGCGACGCCGCCTGGATGGAGGATCCCGGCTACCTGAGCACGCGCGCAACGCTCGCCGCGGCCGGCGCGCGCATCGTCCCGGTTCCGGTGGACACCGAAGGGCTGATGGTCGACGAGGGACAGCGTCGGGCCCCCGCAGCGAGGGCCGCCTTCGTCGCCCCGTCGCACCAGTACCCGCTCGGCGTCACGATGTCGCTGGCGCGGCGGCTGGAGCTGCTCGACTGGGCCCGCCGCGCCGGCGCTTGGATCGTGGAAGACGATTTCGACAGCGAGTTCCGCTACGCCGGACAGCCGCAGCTCGCGCTCCAGGGACTGGATGCCGACGAGCGCGTGATCTACATCGGCACCTTCAGCAAGACGCTCTTCCCGGCGCTGCGGCTGGGGTACGTCGTCGTGCCGCGCGACCTCGTGCGGGCTTTCCATATGGGGCGAACCCTCGCCGACTATCTGTCCCCCACCGTCGAGCAGGCGGTGGTGGCGGACTTTCTGGCGGAGGGACACTTCGCCCGCCACGTGCGGCGCATGCGGACGCTGTACGCCGGGCGCCAGGCCGCGCTGGTCGCCGCCGCCGAGCGGGAGACGGGCGGACTGCTGCGCGTGGAGCCCGCCGCCTCGGGGATGCACGTAGTGGGCTGGCTGCGCGAGGACCTCGACGACCGAGAGGCCTTCGAGGCGGCGCTCGCGCTCGGCGTGGAGACGCCGCACCTGTCGCGCTACTGCCAGGAAGTGTCGCTTCCCCCGGCGCTGATGTTCGGCTACTCGGCCGTCACCGACCGCACGATCGCCGCGGCGATGCGCCGGCTGCGCACGGCGCTGCAGCCGCTGGCGACCCGCTCGCGCGCCACGGGCACTCGCGCTCCGGCGGCGCTTCGCGCCGCCCGCTGCCGCGGGCGTTCAGGCGGAGGCGGGAAGCGGGAACAGGCCGTCGACCGACAGGTACCGTTCGCCGGTGTCGTTGCAGAAGGTGAGCACGCGGCTCCCCGGGGCCAGCTCGGGAAGCTTCTTCGCCACGGCCGCGAGGGCCGCCCCCGACGAGGGGCCGACGAAGATCCCCTCCTCCCGGGCGGCGCGCCGCGCGAACTCGAACCCCTCCTCCTCGGTCACCCGGATCGTGCCGTCGAGCGCCTCCACGTTGAGCACCCCCGGTATGAATCCCGCGCCGATGCCCTGCAGCTTATGCGGGCCCGGCTCGCCGCCGCTGATGACGGCGCTCTTCTCCGGCTCGACCGCGAACGCCTTGAGCTTCGGGAACTGCTGCTTGAGCACCTCGGTGACCCCGGTGATGTGGCCGCCGGTGCCGACGCCGGTGATCAGGCAGTCGATCCCGTCGGGGAAGTCGGCGAGGATCTCGCGCGCCGTGGTCCGACGGTGGATCTCCGGGTTCGCCGGATTGTCGAACTGCTGCGGCATCCAGGCGCCGGGCGTCTTGGCGACCAGCTCCTGCGCCCGCTCGATGGCGCCCTTCATGCCGCCCTCCTTGGGGGTCAGGTCGAAGGTGGCGCCGAGGGCGGCGAGGATCCGGCGCCGCTCGACGGACATCGACTCCGGCATGACGAGGACGAGCTGGTAGCCCTTCACCGCGGCGGCGAGTGCCAGGCCGATGCCCGTGTTCCCCGACGTGGGTTCGATGATCACCGAACCGGGCTTGAGCACGCCGCGCCGCTCGGCGTCCTCGATCATCGCCACGCCGATCCGGTCCTTGATGCTGCCACCGGGGTTCGCGCGTTCGAGTTTCAGCCAGACCTCGGCGCCAGAGCCGAACAGCCGGTTGATGCGGACGTGCGGGGTGTGGCCGATGGTTTCGAGGATGTTGTTCGCGCGCATGGTCCGGGACGGGTGGAGATTGGAACAACGTGATCGGCGGCGGCAGCGCCGCCCGAGGTGAATCCCCACCCCGAGCGGATTGTTCCCGCGAATGCGAGCGCCCCGCCGTCGACGATGTCGATGGCGGGGCGCTCTGTTCTGCCGACTGCCTACCGCAGACTGCCTACTGCCGACTGTTGACTGTTGACCGTCGACTACAAGTCCAGAGTCATCAGTCCACAGTCGTCAGTTTCCCGTTCACTACTTCTCCACCGTGATCATTCCGACCATGCCGAGGGCAAGGTGCGGGGTGCAGTAGTAGTGGTACACGCCGGCGGGGACACCGGCGAACGAGACGATGTAGGCCGAATTCGGGTTGATCGAATAGGGGGCCTGCAGCGGAGCCACGCTGTTCGGCATGTTCGCCGCGAGCTGGTCCTTGGCGCCGGCGGGAATGCTGTCGGCCCAGAAGGTCACGTCGTGCGGGCCGCCCGAGATCATGACGAACTTCACGGCGTCGCCCACGTGGATCGTGAGATCCTTCGGATCGAAGCGATACCCTTTCGCGTCACCGATCATCTTCACTTCCCAGGTCTTTCCCGTGGGAGCCATGTACTTGGCCGTGCTGGCCGCGGCCGTGCTCGTCGAACCGGCGGGCGCCGCCGTCTGAGCCGGAGCCGCCGTCGCGCTGCTGCCGGCGGCCGGCGCCTTCTTGCCGCCACCGCCACAACCCACCATCGCCAGCGACAGCATGGCCAACGCCACGCCCGCTCCAAACCGAACTTTCATCACAATACCTCCCCCAGGGTGAACCGGGGCCCGACGGCCCCGGCGATGCACGAAACGCTTCGATCCATATAGATTGGACGGTCAGTACCGCCCGCACCACGAATTTAATGCCTGGCCCACCCCAACGCCCGGTGAGCCCCCTTCTGCTGTGCCAGCGATAACCGAACCGGCCTCAGACGCCCCAAAATCTAGTTTCACCCACACCGCGCGGAAGCTGATCCGGCGCAGTGTGGTGACGGGCAAGATCATCTGGGACGAGTTCGTCAAGTGGTTCAACGCCCGGGAGTTCCCCGAGAACTGGGTGCTTCTGGGCTTCGCGGTGGTCATCGGCATCCTGGCCGCCCTGGGCGTCGCGTTGTTCTACAAGAGCATCGACCTCGCCTTCGATGTCTTCTATAAGTGGCCGGCGCAGTACATCCCGCCCCTGGGCGTACAGGCGTACCGCCCGGTGATCACGGCCCTTGGCTTCGCCGCCGCCTACTGGATCATGCTGCGGCCGGGCCAGGGCAACGAAGGGATGAACGTGCCGGACGTGCAGCTCGCGCTCGTGAAGCGCGGCGGGTTCATCCCCACCCGGCCGGCGCTGGCCCGGACGGCAGCCAGCGCGGTGACGATCGGGAGCGGCGGGTCGGCCGGCGACGAAGGACCGGTGGTGGTGCTCGGCGCGCTCATCGGTAGCTGGCTGAGCCGGCGGTTCCGATTCGAGCCGGCACGCGTGCGCGTGCTCGTGGGGTGCGCCACGGGCGCAGCGATCAGCGCCGCCTTCAATGCCCCCCTGGCCGGCGCGTTCTTCGCCCTCGAAGAAACGCTCGGGACGATGACCGGCATTTCCTTCGCCCCCGTCGTTGTCTCGGCGGTGATGTCCGCCGTCGTCATCCGCAGCATCTACGGCAACAACCCGGCCTTTCAGCTGCCCGCAGGCTCGAACGCGTTCACGTACGGGCACCTTAGCGAGGTGCTGATCTTCTTCCCGCTGCTGGGGCTCATCGCGGGCCTCATGGCGGCGATGTTCGTGCGCACGCACTTCAGCATCGGCGACTTCGTCAAGAAGCTCAAGTACGGAAAGCCCACGATCGCCGTCATGGGCGGCGCGCTCGTCGGCCTGATGGTGTTCGCCTCGCAGGGGCATCTGGTGGGCTACGGCCACCTGGCCATCAACTTCGAGTCGTTCACCACCTTCCCGTGGTACGTGCTCGGTGCGCTGGCCGTCGGGAAGATCGTCGCCACCTCGATCACGCTCAATTCCGGCGGATCGGGCGGCGTGTTCACACCATCGCTGTATATCGGGGCCGCGACCGGCGGCGCGGTCGGGAGCGCTCTCGCTGCTGCCTGGCCGGCGGGCAACATCCACCCGGGCGTCTACGGCATGGTGGGGATGGGCGCGATGATCGCCGGCGCCACGGACGCGCCGATCACCGGCATCCTGCTGGCGTTCGAGATGACGAACGACTACGCGATCATGCTGCCGCTGATGCTCACGGTGGTCATCGCGCACACCGTCGCGCGCCGCCTGGAGCCCGATTCCCTGTACAGCGGGTGGCTGCGCCGGCGGGGCGAGAGCGTGGCGCACGGGGCCGACCGCGATACGCTGGCCGGCCTGCGCGTGGCCGATGCCTACGACCGCGAAGCTCTGACGCTCGACGAGGACGCGCCGGTCCACGACTTCATCCGCCACCTCGGTACGAACGACCAGGTGTACTTCCCGGTGGTCGGGGAGGACCGCCAACTGGTGGGCGTGGTGGCGCTCGCCGACCTGGGCGAGGTGGCCGCCGATTCGCGGAACCTGGCGCAGCTCGTCGTGGCGGCCGACGTGGCGCGCCCGACCGAGACCGTCACGCCGCAGGACTCCCTCCTCGACGCCATCCGCAAGATGGGCGTGCGCGGAGCCGCGGCGGTCCCCGTGTTGGACGGGGCCGACGGGCGCTACCTGGGGCTGATCACGCGTAGCCACGTGCTGAGCCTCTACGAGCGCACCGTCACCGAATCCAAACTCAAGGACAACCACGCGGCGGCGCGCCGTAGCCGGTCCCAGTCGCGCGGCGCGAAGTAGGCAATAGACGGTAGGCGGTCGGCGACCGCTGCCGCCCCCCTTCCTGCGAGCCGCCCGGGCCGAACTCCTCCGAAAACGCTAGAATGGGGGCCATGTCTCAGCCGCGCGACGGGCAGATCGGCATGTGGGCCGCCGTGGCCATCGGCGTGGGCGGCATGGTGGGCGGCGGCATCTTCGCCGTGCTCGGGCTCGCCGTCGAACTCGCCCATGGCGGGACGCCGGCGGCGTTCGCGGTCGCGGGCCTCGTTGCCCTGCTCACCGCGTACTCGTACGCGAAGCTCTCGGTGGCGTATCCGAGCCGCGGCGGCACGGTGACCTTCCTCGACCGCGCCTTCGGCCCCGGCTTGTTCACGGGCAGCCTCAACGTCCTGCTCTGGTTGAGCTACATCGTGATGCTGTCGCTCTACGCCTTCGCCTTCGGGAGCTACGGCGCCACGTTCCTGCCCGCCGCCTGGCAGCCGGTGGGCAAGCATGTGCTCATCTCGGCGAGCATCGTCGGCATCACGGGGCTCAACCTGCTGAGCGCGGCATGGATCGGACGCGCCGAAGACTGGATCGTGGGGCTGAAGGTGACGATCCTGCTCGTCTTCGTGGGCGTGGGCGCGTTCGGCATCCGGGCGGCACGGCTGGCCCCGATGTCCTGGACCTCGCCGCTGGAGCTGGTCGCCGGCGGGATGATCATCTTCCTGGCGTATGAGGGGTTCGAGCTGATCGCGAACACCGCCGAGGACATGCGCGACCCGGCCCGCAACCTCCCCCGGGCGTACTACGTGGCGGTGGGATTCGTGATCGCGCTGTACATCGCCGTCGCCGCGGTGACGGTGGGGAGCCTGCCGGTGGCCCCCATCGTCGCGGCCCGGGATTATGCGCTGGCCGAAGCGGCGCGCCCTTCGCTGGGTCAGTTCGGGTTCTCCCTGATCGCGGCAGCAGCGCTCCTGTCCACGGCGTCGGCCATCAATGCCACGCTCTACGGTTCGGCCCGACTCAGCTTCGTGATCGCGAAGGACGGCGAGCTTCCGTCGCGGCTGGAGCGCAAGGTGTGGGGGGCCCCCATCGAGGGGCTGCTGCTCACCGCGGTGCTCACGCTCGCGGCGGCCAATCTCTTCGATCTGACCAGCATCTCCACGCTGGGCAGCGCGGGCTTCCTGTTGATCTTCGCGGCGGTGAACGCCGCGAACGTCCGCCAGGCCCGGGAGACGAACAGCCGGCGATGGATCTCGCGGGCCGGCCTGGTGGCGTGCATCGCCGCCTTCGGCGCGCTCGTCTGGCACAGCGCGGCCACCGACCCGGCGAAGCTCTGGGTGCTGGTGATCATGCTCGGCATCGCCGTGGGCATCGAGGGCGGCTACCGGCTGGCCGGCCGCGAGATCCGCCTTCGCGCCTGAAGCTCAGCCCTTCTCGACGACCCGGATGCGGTCCGGTGCGTTGGGCACCACGCAGAGAAATTCGAAGGGCGCCTCGAGCACCTCGTAGCTGTGCGGGACGCCGGCCGGGATGTAGAGCGTCTGGTCGGGGGCCACTTCGTGCACCGCGTCGCCGATGCGGATGCGCGCCCGGCCGCGGAGCACGTACTGCTCGTGCTCCACCTCGTTGGTGTGGAGCGGCATGCCGCCGCCGGAATCCATGAGGAAGCGGCGGAGCACGAAGTTCGGGGCCCCCTGATCGGGCCCCACGAGCACCTGCATCCTGGCGGCGGTGCCCGCCTGCACCGGATTTGCGGGCAGCGCGTCGGCCGCCGCGACGAAGGGCGTGTGAATGTCGGTCATGACCTGACACTGCACGCCCGGTGACGGCGGGGCAAGGCGTCGGACCGGGGAGGGACCTCGCGGTGCGGGACCGGCTGCGGCCCCGGCCCGGGCCATCGGCGGAACCCCGTATGGAGTGCCAAGATCCGGGCTTGCCACCCCCCGGCTCCCGACACAGAATCAGGGAACCCCCGACACATGGGAATCAACCGCCCGGCAGATTCAGCGTCGGCTCCGATGGGCAGGGTGGCACGACCACCGAGCCCGGCCCCAGCGGTGTCAGGGAGGCCGAGGAGACTGCTGCTCGCGACTTCATTCCCGATCCCCATGATGAAATTCCGCGTGCCTGGAGCGGTACTGGTGTGACGAGCCCGACTCCGGAGCCCGAGAACGCCGATGTCCCCCTGGGGGCCGGCTTCAGCGAATACATGCTTGGCGGCATCATCGTCCTGATGGTGGTCGGACTCGCCCTCGCCGCCTTCCTCTACCTCCTCCCTCCCGAACTCCCCCAACTCGCCGAGCTGCAACCCGCCTACGTCGTCGCCCCCGTAGCGAAACTCCCGGTGGGCGGCAGCCGGGTCGTGGACTGGGGCAATCAGATCATCCTCGTGGTGCGCACCGGCGAGGACGCGTACTCGGGGCTCCAGGGAACGTCGCCCATCGAGGGCTGCATCCTGGACTGGGACGCCACGTCGATGCGGGTGCTCTCCCCCTGCCGGTACGTCGTGTACGACCTGCAGGGCAACGTGGTGCGGGGGCTCACGACGGTGCCGCTCCAGCGGTATCCCGTCTTCGTGCGCGACAGCATCGTGTACGTGGGGAGGCCATAGCATGCCGGGACGAACGGAGGACGAGACCCGGGGGTGGGCGCGGCGCTTCTGGGACGACCTGAAGTCCAGCACCGACGCCAACCTCCTGGCGATGCTGCGATTCGTGGGGCTGCTGTACGGGCGCATCGATACGCGGCTGCCGATCGACCAGGCCTTCCGCAAATCCCTGCGCCACCGGCTGTCGCGGTACGCGGGATGGCGCCAGGCCTTCGGCGGCATCACCTATCTGCTCTTCATCGCCCTCGTCATCACCGGCGTGCTGCTGTCGTTCTACTACCGGCCGTCGGCGGAAGAAGCGTACCAGAGCATGCAGCACATCGTCTCGGGCGTGACGCTGGGCTGGCTGATGCGGGATGCCCACGTCTGGGCGGCGAACCTGATCGTGATCGCGGCGCTCGTGCACATGGGCCGCGTGTTCTTCGGCGGCGCCTACAAGCCGCCCAGAGAGACCAACTGGCTGATCGGGCTGCTGCTGCTGTTCGTGGTGTTCGCGTTCGGCGCCACCGGCTATCTGCTGCCCTGGGACCAGTGGTCGTACTGGACGGTGACGGAAGGGCTGGACGTGCTCGCCCGGGTACCGCTCGTGGGCGGGGCCTTCGTCAACCTGCTGCGCGGGGACCCGATCGTGTCCGGGGCGACGCTGAGCCGGTTCTTCGCCCTGCACGTGATCGTGCTGCCGTGGCTGGCGCTGGCGCTGCTGGTGCTGCACTTCGGCCTGGTGCGCAAGCACGGGATCGCCCCGCCGGCGCGGCTCGGCGCCGAGGACCTCGGCGCTGCCGACGAGTCCGGCGAGCCATTCTTCCCGAACCATTTCCTGCGGTCGATGATGGTCGGCGTGCTGGTGCTGTCGATCGTGATCACCCTGGCGGCGGTCTACCCGCGGCCGATCGCCGCCGCGGCCGATCCGGCGCACCCACCGGATACGCTCATGTCCACGTGGATCGTGGCCGACGTGTCGCGCGGACTCATCTACTACCTGGGCGGGTGGGGCTTCCTCGGGTTCCTGCTGGTCGGCGCCCTGATGGTGTTCCTGCCGCTCTTCGACCGCTCGCCGGCCCGCCGGCTGCGGAACCGCCCGATCGTCGGCAGCCTCGGGGTGATCTTCTTCCTCGGCTTCGCGATCGCGTGGGCGGCCGGCCGGGGACTGCGCAGCCTGCCCACCCACGGAGCCGGCGAGCTGACCCCGTTCGTGCAGCCCTTGACTAATAAATTGACAACGCTCCCGAACGTCGCGCCGATGCCGGCACCGGCCGTTCCGGCCACGCCCGCTGCTCCGGCCGCGCCCAAGGTCGACACCTCGAAA
>JBJKRG010000082.1:0-27558 GCA_046704805.1 Gemmatimonadaceae bacterium | reverse complement strand
GGCTTCGAGGCGTGCAGACCGCCCGCACCTCCGCCTCCACCGATGGGGCCGACGGTCCCGAGGGCGCCGGGATGCCGCCGCTCACGGTCACGTCGGTCGTGTCCTTCATGACCGCCGCTGTGTCGACGCCGATCATCTGGTTGCCCGTCGCGGCGAGGTTCGCCGTGTTGGCGATGCGGAGGGCCACGTGCTGCCCGACGAACGTGTTGCCGTCGACGTGATAGTCCTGGCTGTGCGTGTCGTGGTGCTTGGGAAAGCCCCAGTCGGCCGGCACCGGAAAGTTGGCCCACAGCCAGAGTCCGGTCGTGCCGCCGGTGATGCGGTTGTCGGTGATCTGGTTGCGCTGGCCATGCTCGATCGCGATCCCGGTCTGATTGCCGAGCAGGCAGTTGCCCACCACGCGGGAGTCGTAGCTGTAGCCGCCCCAGAGCCCGTACGTGCTCCCCGCCACGCGGTTGCCGATGAAGGCGTTGCGGCTGAACGTCGCCTCCATGCCGTTCGTGGGGGCGAAGCTGAAGTCGTTGCCGAAGAAGAGATTGTCGTTGGCGCCGCCGAGGCCCGTGTCCATCGTGGACTGCCCCGCCCACAGGAAGAGGCCGTCGCCGCCGTGCGTCACCGAATTGTAGGCCACGACGTTGCTGTCGCTCTGCTCGTAGAGCAGCAGGCCGGCCGAGTCCTGGCCGCGGCGGTAGTACCCGTGGCTGTAGCCGCGCACGTCGAAGTCGATGCGGTTGTGCAGGATCGTATCGTGCGACGACCGGTAGAGGCCGAGGCCAAGGCCGGAATTGTACGACAGGGTGTTGTCGTGGATGCGCAGCCCGTCGGTCCGCATGAGCATCACGCCGTCCATGTTCTGCTCGGCGGTGTTGTCGCGCAGCACGCCGCCGGTCACGTCCTCGAGATAGAACGCCGCGCCGTAGCGCAGCCACTGGTCCTTGTCGTTGTCGTGGAACGAGAGCCAGTCGACGAGGCTCTCGTGCTCGACGAGGCTGTAGAGCCGCGGCTTCCAGTTGTAGCTGACGTCGTTCCCGATCAGAGTGAGCCCCCGGGTGCCACGGGCCATGATCCCCACCTTGTAGCCCCGGATGTGGGCCCCGATGATCCGCACGTTCCGGCCGCTGTCTACACGGACGGCCACGCCCACCGCGAGGTCCGGATCGGCGTGTGGATCCATGCCCTCCATCCGCGCGCCGGCGAAATCCACCGTCACATCGTCGCCGCGGATCGTGACGACCGACGAGTCGAGCGAGGCGGGCGCGGGGAGCCCGTAGGTCCCGGGCACGATGCGCACCGACGTCGTGATGACGAGGCCGGCGCGGAGCGGGATGGCCGGGAGGGACGAGGGGGACGGACGCTGCGCCGGCAGCCACGCCGCCGCGGCGCCGAGCGCGATGAGGATCGGTAATGGTCGTTGCATGGCGCCCGGAACATGACCGCTCCCGGCGCGTTTCACCACCCGGGGGACCGGGCGCGGCTCAACTGGCCGGCGGAGACTTCGGAGGTGGCGGCTCCGGCGGCCGATCGAAGTGGACGTCCATTTGCGGGAACGCGATCGTGATCCCGCGGTCCTTGAAGGCCCGCCAGATGGCGTGGTTGAGCCGTGACTTCGCCACCGGCGCGATCCAGGAATTCTCGATCCAGATGGACAGGTCGAAGTTGATGCTCGAGCCGCCGAAGTCGGTGAGCAGAACGCGCGGCTCGTACTTGGGATCCCGGTCGGGTGCGTCCATCCCCACCTGGCGGAGCACGCGGAACACGTCGTCGATGTCCGACTCGTACGCCACGCCCACGTTCGTCCGGAGCCGGAAGAGCGAATCGTGGAGCGTGTAGTTGGTGACGACCTGCTGGGCGAGGAGGGAGTTGGGAATGATCAGATCCTCCTCGTCGCGCGTGCGGGCAACGGCGGCGCGAAACCCCAGCGACGTGATGCGGACGACCTGGTTGTCGATCTTGAGGATGTCGTCGGGCTTGATCGTGCGCTCGATGAGGAGGCTGACGCCGGAGACGAAATTCTGCGCCACCCCCTGCATGGCGATGCCGACGCCGACCGCCAGGAAGGCGCCGGCGGCGAGCAGGGACGCCAGGTCCACGCCGAGCGTCTGCACGGCGATGGCGAAGCCCACCACGAGCACGATGTACTGCACGAGCCGCCCGACGGCCCGTGCCGATCCGTCGGACACGTTGGGACGCCGCGAGAGGGCCCCATGCGTCGCGACCTTGGCGAGGCGCGCCGCCCACACCGAAAGCAACGCCATCAGCACGAACACGAGCAGCGACAGGAGCGTCACCTTCGTGTTGTGCAGCGTGAACAGGGTGAAGTTGAAGAATGCGCCGGTGGCGAAGAGGGCGACGAGATCCACGCCCAGGGTCTGCAGCGCGATGCCGAAGCCCAGGACCAGGACGGCATAGTGCACCAGGCGCGCCACGAGCTGCGCCGACGCCTCGGGGATGCGCAGCCGCCGGGCCAGTGCGCCGTGGGTCACGGCCTTCGCGATGCGCGCCACCCACACCGTCACCACAGCGAGCACCACGAACACGAGCAGTGACGCCGGCGTCACCGTGGTGCCGTGCACCGTGAACAGGCCGACGTGCAGGATGCGTCCGATCTGGTGCGCGAGGTTCGCGATCATCGCCCCAGTCTGCGCGGCGCCGAGGGGGAGCGCAAGCACACCGGCGCGGCGCCGGGCCGCCGGCATGGCGTGGAGCGGCTGCCGGTCAGGAGACGGGCGGCGTGCGGTCGTCCGGCGGCACGAAGTTGGACAGGAACACCCGCTCCTCCGGCGTCAGGCTGTCGACGCCGTGCGCGCTGATCTTGTCGAGGATCCGGTTCACCTCTTCGCGGTTCAGCTCGTGGATGCTCGACGGATCGACCTTGTGCCAGTTGAGCACACGGGTCACCGGCTTGGACGGCGCGGTGGCCTTCTTCCGGAACCGGCGGGAGCCCACGTGCCGGTCGAGCCACCACAGATACACGAACCCGCCCGCGATCCCGCCCAGATGGGCGAAGTCGGCGATGCCGCTCGTGGACCCGTGCACCCCGCTCCACACCGAGTACCCGATGACGAGGATGATCAGCCAGATCGCCTGGATGGGGAGCACGCCCCAGATGTAGATCAGCTCGCGCGGCCAGTACTTGGCGAAGGCCATCAGGACGCCGAAGATGGCCGCCGACGCGCCGATGATCGCTTCCTGGGGCGCGAGGGCGAACGACAGCGCCGCCCCGGACACTCCGGAGAGGAAATACAGGATGAGGAACCGCTTCGACCCGAGCCGCGCCTCCACGCGCGGTCCGAAGAAGAACAGCACGATCATGTTGAAGAGGATGTGCAGCCACCCGCCGTGGATGAACATGTAGGTCACGATCGTCCACGGACGATACAGGATCAGCGCCGGCACGAACGCGAACGTCTGCGTCACCCAGGACACGTTGATCGGCCCGGTAGCGAGCTCGAAGAAGAAGACGATCACGTTGGCGGCGATGAGCCGCTTGACCCATGGGGTCACGGAGACTCCTCTGGACGGGGGACGGGCGGTTGCTCTCCGAAGATAACCCCCGAGGCCCGCGTGCGGACGTACGCCGGCGCGCCCCCGCGGGGTTCCCGATGAGGGGCATGCCGTTCATCCTTCATATCATGCGCGCCATGCTGCTGTGGAAGCCGGCCCCGTTGGCGGAGCGCCCGACCGCGCTCGAGGCGGCGGACGTTCCCGCCCCGGCCCCCGCCGCCCGCGAGCTTCTCGTCCGGGTTTCCGTGTGCGGCGTCTGCCGCACGGATCTGGACCTCGCCGAGGGGCGTCTGGCGGCCCCCGCCTACCCCGTGATTCCCGGCCATCAGGTGGTGGGGCGCGTGGCCGCGCTGGGCGCCGGAGCCTCGGGATTCCGCGAGGGCGACCGTGTGGGGGTGGCGTGGATCCACGCCGCATGCGGCCGCTGCCGGTGGTGCACGAGCGGCGCCGAGAACCTGTGCCCCGAGTTCCGCGCCACGGGGTGCGACGTCAACGGCGGGTACGCCGAGTACCTCGTCGTGCCTGCCGCGTTCGCGCATGCCATTCCCCGCGGCATCTCCGACGTCCACGCGGCGCCGATGCTCTGCGCCGGCGCCATCGGATGGCGCTCACTGCGGCTCACGAATCTCACCGACGGCGAGCCGCTCGGCCTCACCGGCTTCGGTGCGTCCGCGCATCTCATGCTGCAGGCGGCCCGGCATCGCTATCCCAATTCTCCCGTCTATGTGTTCGCGCGCAGCGCCGGGGAGCGCGACTTCGCGCGGCAGCTCGGGGCCACGTGGACGGGCGACACCGCCGACACGCCCCCCGAGCCGCTCGCCGCGATCGTCGACACGACGCCGGCGTGGAAGCCGGTGGTCGAGGCGCTGCGCAACCTCGCGCCCGGCGGGCGCCTCGTGATCAACGCCATCCGGAAGGAGTCTCGCGACCAGCACGAGCTGCTGCGGCTGGACTATCCCACCCACCTGTGGCGGGAGCGGGAAGTGAAGAGCGTCGCCAACGTGACGCGGGTGGACGTACGCGAATTCCTCGACGGGGCGGCCCACATGCACCTCGAGCCGACCGTCTCGGAGGTGCCCCTCTCCGAGGCGAACGCGGCGCTGGCGTGGCTCCGCTCCGGCGAGGCGATCCGCGGCGCCCGGGTGCTGCGCGTCGCCGACGACGCGTAGTCCCCGGGGCCGCCGCCCGTTCTCAGAACATCATCATGTTCACGCCGAGCACGAGCATCAGATCGTTGCGCGTCGTCGACGTGGCCAACTGCGCGTAGGTGCCCTTGAACCGGGAGACGTCGTCGCGCAGTTCCAGATGGATCCCCAGCGGCTCGCCTCCACGCGAGAAGTCCGCGCCCAGCGCGCCGTACCCCTCGAAATCGTTGGCGCTCGTCTGCCCGACGGTCTCGCGCACGACCGTGGTCTGCGTGTACCGATACGTGCGCCCGCCGAGGCCCGCCCCCAGGAAGGGCCGGACGTACCAGTCGCCCGTCTGCTGCGTATGGTGGACGTCGGCCAGATAGGCCTGCACCCCGGCGTTCCACTGCCGCACGTTGACCGGCGCCTGGTCGCCCATGAAGAGCGGGTTCGACGGCTGGGTCGTGGTCCGGTTATGCGACGGGGTCCAGGCGTACGTGCCGGTGAGCGCCCACCGCGGCGTCAGGTTCCACTGCAGCTGCGCGCCGGTGAGGATGGAGCTGTCGAGCAGATTCCGCTGCTGCCCGGTGGGGACGAATGCGCCCAGGAGCGGGCGGAACCACAGCGGCGGGATGGGACTGCGCATCGCCTGCTGCGCGCCGGCCGGCGCGGCCATCACGATGGTCGCCGCGATCAGGGCGACGGTGGATGAGAGTATCGCGCGCGGGCTGCGCCGCCGCGCGGCGCGCTGCATGAAGCGAACGGACATGGGACGACCTCCCGGAGCCGGGGGCTCCGTACCTGATGCTCGGAAGCGCATGGCGTGCCGCTCGCCCGTCCGCGGGCTGGAGGCTCACCGCGGGCCGGTGCGTGGCACCGGACGCCGGCGTGGTGTTGCGCGGGGGACGTCACCGCGGGCCGGCGGGGCCCCCCGCTGCGCGGCGGCCGGGCCCTGATGTCGCGTCCTACCCCGGTCGCCGCACGGGGTGCCGGGAGATGCGGTAAAGGTGCTACAAGGACGGCGTCAGCCGCTCATTCCGACACTTCCACCACCTCGTGCCGGTCGTAGCCCTTGAGCCGGTAGACCGCGACCGACGCCACCCAGCTCACGACGAACACGCCGATGATGAGGTAGCCGATGCTGCCGAAGTTGTTGTTGAGGCGCGCGACCACGTCCCACACCCATCCGTGCAGGTCGAACCGTGCACCGATCAGGCCCAGCGCCTCGATGCCCCCGACCAGCAGCGCCACGAGCACCGAAACGAACGTGATCGTCATGTTGTAGTAGAGCTTGCGAATGGGCTTCGCGAACGCCCAGCCGTACGCGCCGAGCATCAGGACGCTGTCCGTGGTGTCGACGATCGACATCCCGGCCGTGAACAGCGCCGGGAAAATGAGAATCGCCCACAGCGACATGCCCTTCGTCGCCCCGGCCGCCGAGATGCCGAGCAGCCCGATCTCCGTCGCCGTGTCGAAGCCGAGGCCGAACAGCAAACCCAGCGGGTACATGTGCCAGCTCTCGCGGATCAGCCCGAAGAGCGGGCGGAAGATCCGGGCCAGGAAGCCGCTCCCCGCCATCAGCGCGTTCAGGTCCTCGTCGACGTACGTGCCCCCTCGGCGCACCCGGTGGAACGTGCGATACACGGCGGAGAGGATGAACAGGTTCATCACCGCGATCAGGAGCAGGAACAGCGCAGAGACGATCGTCCCGATCACACCGCCCACGTTGCGCAGGGAATCGAGGCGCGTGCTGAGCGCCATCGCCGTGGCCGCGATCGCCACCGAGGCCAGTACGACCACGGTCGAGTGCCCGAGGGAGAAGAAGAAGCCGATGCCGACCGGCCGCTTGCCGTCGTGCATCAGCTTGCGCGTCACGTTGTCGATGGCGGCGATGTGGTCCGCGTCGATGGCGTGCCGGAGACCCAGGCCGTAGGCCAGGAGCGCGGTGCCGAGAAGCAGCGGATACTGGCGGAACGTGACCAGCGCCCAGGCCCACGCCCCGAGATTCGCGGCGAGCAACAGCGCATACAGCCCGGTCACGCGGCCGCGAACGTCGGCGTACGCCCCGCGCGCCGAGAGAAGACGTGGAACACCCATGAATCACACCGCGGTGCCGCCGCCTACCGCGTCGGCGGCATGTTGGTCAACAGGTAGCGCGTGAGCGTGGAGTACAGCTGCAGCGTCGTCCCCGCGCCCTCGCAGAGGCAGTGGGTCCGGTTCGGATAGATCATCAGATCGAACTGCTTGTCGAGTGCCACCAGCCGATTGATGAGCCGCGCCGTCCCCGCGTAGTGCACGTTGTCGTCCCCGGTGCCGTGCACAATCAGGAGTTTCCCCTTCAGGCCGTCAGCGAAATTGATGGGGGAGCCCTCCCGGTATCCCTTAGGGTTCTCCTCGGGCGTCCCCATGTACCGCTCCTGGTAGATCGTGTCGTACAGCCGCTGGTCGGCCACCGGCGCGACGGCCATGCCCACCTTGTAGATGTCCGGGTAGCGGAACATCGCGTTCAGGGTGCTCGATCCGCCGCCGCTCCATCCCCAGATGGCGATGCGGGTGCTGTCCGCGTAGGGATGCGAGCGGGCGAACGCGAGCACCGCATCGGCCTGCTCGTGGCTCGACAGGGGGCCGATCGATCCGTAGATGACCTTGCGCCAGGCCCGCCCCTTGGGAGCGGGCGTCCCGCGATTGTCGAAGCTCACCACCAGATAGCCCTGGTTCGCCAGCATCTGGTGCCAGAGCATCTGGCTCCCGCCCCACCGGTCCATCACCGTCTGGGCGGCGGGCTCGCCGTAGACGTACACCAGAATCGGGTAGTGCTTCGACGGATCGAAATCGTTGGGCCGGATCATGTACCCGTCCAGCGTCGCCCCGTCGGTCACCTTCACCTTGAGGAACTGCACCGGCGTGCGGATCGCGTCGGCGGCCGCCGCCCGCAGCCGCGCGTTCGCCACCAGCATCCGCACCGGCATGTCGTCGGGGAAGCGCACGAGATCGATGACCGGCGGCGTGTCGAAGCTGGAGAACGTGTGGAACGCCCAGTGGGCGTCGGGCGAGAACTCGTACGCATGCACGCCGGTCTCGTTGGCCGGGGAGACCCGCTCCGGCGGCCCCGGATGCTTCAGCGAGACGCGGTACAGATACCGCTGTGTGGCGTTGTCGGGCGATGCGATCACGTACAGCCATCCGGCGGTCTGGTCGACCGCCGCCACGCTCACCACGTCGTAGGCCCCCGGCGTCAGCAGCCGCGTGGTCTTCCCGTCGCGCGAGATCTCGTAGATGTGCCGCCATCCGTCCCGCTCGCTCGACCACAGGAAGTCCCGGCCGCCGTTCACCCACGGCACGTCGTCCACCAGATCGACCCACGCGCTGTCGGTTTCGGTGAAGACCGTGTGCGGGACGCCCGTGCGCGCGTCGGCGAGGATTACGGCATCGCGGTTCTGGGCCCGGTTCATGTGCTGGATGAGCAGCGCGTGCGGACCCGCCCATTCCATCCACGGGATGTAGTTGTTGCGCGGATCGCCCGGCAGCTTCACCCACGTCACGCGTCCGCCGGCCGCCGGCACCACGCCCACCCGGACCGCCGAGTTGGTCGTCCCGGCCACCGGATACTGCACCGGCACGGTGAACGGGTAGAGCGAGTCGGTCACGTCCAGCATCAGGTAGTCGCGGATCCCCGCCATGTCGAACTGCCAGAAGGCGATCGAGCGGCCGTCCGGCGACCAGCGGAAGCCGTCGCGCAGCCCGAACTCCTCCTCGTAGACCCAGTCGCTCATGCCGTTGACGAGCGTGTCCGAGGCGTCGTGCGTGAGCCGCGTGATCGGACCGCCGTCGGCGGGCTCGACGTACAGGTCGCCGTACAGCACGTAGGCCACCTGCGACCCGTCGGGGGAGAACTTGGCATACATGAGCCGCGACTCCGGCACGTGGGGGCCGCCCACCTGGTGCAGCTTCCGGGTGGTCAGATCGAGCACCCAGTAGTCGCCCCGCGTGTTCTCGCGCCACACGCGCCGCGTGTTCGTGAAAACGAGGAGCCGCCGCCCGTCGGGCGAGAACGCGTAGCTCTGCGGCACGAGGGGCTCGCTCCGTCCGGGCGGCGTCAGCTCCGCCGCGGTCACCTTGACTGTCCGCTGCCCCGTCGCGGCGTCGTACTCCACGAGGTCCACGCCGCGTCCGCCAGGCGAGGGCTCGAGCGTGAAGTAGGAGTCACTGCCGTGGGCCCACCGCGCCGGGCCGAAGCGCTGGCCGGCGTACGTGCGCGACGCGAAGATCGTGTGCAGCGCCGAGTCCACGTGCGCCGGGATCTGCGCCGCGCCGGGCGGCGCCGCGACGGCGGCCAGCACGAGAGCCGCGACGGGCACGGCCAGCAAACGGGGGGACACGACGGTTCTCAAACGCGACGGCATGGCAGTCCTCGGCGGGTGGCGGCGGTCCGGGGTGGGCGCCGGGGGCGCCCGGCCGGAAACTAGAACGCTCGGCCGAACCCGGCCACCACGCGCCAGGGGCCCGGGTGGTCCACCGGCCGCGCCACACCCACGTGGAAGGTGCCCGAGAAGAACGTCAGTCCCAGGGCCACGCTGGCCCGCACGCCGTCCGTCGCGCGAGACACCGGCACCGTACTCCACCCGGCTCCCAGCGCGTTCACCGCCGCCCGCGACGCGGCCGTGGACAGCTCCGACCATCCGCCTTCCACACCGGCGGCGATCCCGGGGGCGAGGCCCGGCACGAAGTATCCGTGCCACACGCGGTGCGGCGTGGTCCACAGGGGGAATTGGTACGACAGGACGGTGCCGAACAACGCGGCGCGGTCGCCGGCGAACTCCTTGTAGGAATAGCCGGCCAGAGACTGCGCACCCCCCAGCTCGAAGAGTTGCTGGGGTGGGATCGTCGCGCCCGCCACGATGCCGCCGTCGGCGTCGGCCGCCAGCGTCACCGGCCCCCAGTACTGGCGCGTGGAGAGCGAGAGCTCCGCCCGTTGCCACGCCAGCTGCCCCGCAGCCACCTCGTAGTGCAGGTGCGCCCCGATGCCCGGCGACACGAAGGCGCCCGACACGTCCGGGTGCAGATCCGCGTCGAGCGACGCGAATGCGTAGCGACCGGGGAGCACGCCGCGGTTGGGCAGGAAGGCGGGACCGCCGAACGGCCCCCGGGTGAGCCGCGCGATTTCCGGACGATCCTCTCCTACCCCGAGCTGGACCGTGGCCAGCGCCCGGTTGATCGATCCGAACACCCGCGTCGCCGACGTCGTCGCGCGCCAGCGATCCACGTAGTCGTAGTTGTCGATCGATTCGAGGAGCGCCGTCAGATCGCCGCTGCCCGTCGACAGTCCGGACGTGAAGTCGTTCGTCGAGGCCAGCGATCGCTCGGCGCGGAGGCCCAGGATCCAGGGCGGCCGGTTGAGAGACAGGGTCCCGCCGCCGCGCGCCGTGCGCTCGGCCCACGCCCAGCCGCCGAAGGCGGCCGCGGTCAACCCCGGCGCCGCGTTGCGCATTCGCAGCGTGCCGCCCCACCCGGTGAACGCCCCCTCCACCCGGTTGAAGCGCAGGATCTTCTCGGGATGGTTCGGCACGAGCTGCAGCCGCGGACCGCCGGTGTGACGCCAGGCATCCGGCGCCAGCGCGTTGAAGTCGCTGGCGTTCACCTGCATCGTGGCGATGCCGAGCTCCGACGCCCAGCCGTCGAAGTGGTCCAGGCTGTCGTGCGGGGCCCACGTGACGACCGCGTGGGTGGAATCGACGGATGGATCGCCGGCGGCCGGCGGGGCGAGCGGAGCCGGGGGCGGCGGGGGCGCCCCGTGCCCTTCGACCGCCGCCTGGATCGCGTAGCGTCGGAACCGCGACACGATCCGCAGCACCCCGCGCCCCGGGGAGACCAGCGGGACCGTCGCCTGGAACTCCGTGCGCTGGTAGGCCGGCAGCCAGTAGCGACCGTCCACCTCGGCGTTCTGGAAGTCGATGAACGCGGCGCCGACCGTTCCCGACAGGCGCGCCCACAGGGGCCGGCCGCCGTGCGGCTCGCCGACCACCAGGATCCGCCCGCGCATGCGCACGATCGCGCCCCGGGTCGCGTCCACGTAGAGATCCCCGTCGAAGCCGACGAACGGTGGCGTGGAATCGGCGGGATCCGGGGTGACGGCGATCCGGACCACCGGGATCGAGCGCCCCGCGGCGTGCAGCACGGCAATCGTGTCGCCTCCGGAGAAGCGATAGAACCGGTTGCGGTCCGGGGCCAGCGGATGCACGGCCGGCAGGGTGTCTTCCGCGGAGTGCGTCTGCGGCGACCGGGCACCGAGCGACAGCCGTTCCCCGTAGAGCACGGGCACCGTCCACCCGCGCACGATGGAGAGCGTCGAGAACGGCGCCCCGGAGCTCTGGAGCCGGTAGCCGATCACGTGGAGGTCGTAGCTCCCGCTGCGCTGCCAGCTCGCCTGTGCCTCGAGCTGCTCCACCTGGGTCGCGTGCTCCTGCCCGAGGGTGTCGTGCAGGACGAACGCGAACTCCGACTCCACGCGCGCCCGGTAGCCGTCCAGTGAGGGAGGCGGACTCCGATTCGCCGCCGCGGCCCGCGCAACCAGCACGCGCAGCGCCGCGGACGCATAGCGCGCTGGCCGCGCCGGGGGCGTGGGAACGGGGGTGACGGCGAGATGGGCGGCGACGAGCAGACAGAGCATCGAGGTGCGGGAAGGGGCGCGGTGTGCAGGGCAGATGGTCTCCCACCTTCAGGCTGGCGACGAACCAGGCGTTTGGCCACCACCGCCCCTGTTGCGCCCGTGGTACATACCACATGTTAGCGTCGCCTGTTCGGCCTGCGGTGCCCCCAGTCGCCCGCCGCCGTTCCAACTCCTCAACCCCTCGGTTCCCATGTCTCCTCGTACTGTCCGTTTGTTCGCGGCGGCATTGCTCGCCGGTTGCGCGGGCTCGACGAAGCCCGCGCCGGCACCGGCCCCCGCTCCGACGCCCGCCGCACCCACCGCTGCTCCCGTACGGGCCGTGCCCGCCGCCGAGCGCGGCGGACGCGGCGGATTCGGCCGCGGCGGCGCAGGCGCTGAAGCCGCCGCCCCGCAACCCTACCGTCGCGTGATTCCGGCCAGCGCCAAGACGGAGCGCGGCCTGTTCATCACGCACCGGGTGGGGGACAAGCTCTTCTTCGAGATTCCCACCCACGAGCTGGGCAAGCTCATGCTCATCGTCGGGAAGTTCGACCGGGCGGCTCCGCCGGAGCCGACGGGACGCGGCGCTGGCGGTGGCGGGTTCGGCAACTACGGCGGCGACGAGTTCGTGGAACGCACACTGCGCTGGACGCGCGAGGGCGACCACATCGTGCTCACCAGTCCGTCGTTCACGCTCATGGCGGACACGTCGCTCTCCGTCTACAAGTCGGTCGAGGCGTCGGACTTCCCGCACATCGTGATGATGTTCCCGATCGCGTCGTTCGGGCCCGACAGCGCGCCCGTGATCGACGTGACGCGCCTGTTCACGACGAGCGTTCCCGAGATCGCCGCCATTCGGGGCAACATCGACGCCAACCGTTCCTACATTCAGAGCGTCCTGGCGTTTCCGGAGAACCTGGAGATCCAGGCCGCGCAGACCGGAACCGAATCGCAGGCTGGCGGCCGCGGCGCCACCACCGGCCGCGGCGGGCGCGGAGGCCCGCAGCTCGCGACCAGCGTGCTCGCGCACTGGAGCATGATCAAGCTCCCCGAAGATCCGATGCCGGTCCGGTACGCCGACCCGCGCACCGGCTTCTTCACCGTCCGCCGCACCGACTTCGGCAGCAACCGCCAGGTGGCCGTGGAGCGGCAGTTCATCACGCGGTGGCGCCTCGAATGCTCAAGCCGCATGGACGGCAACCTCTGCTATCCCAAGAAGCCGCTCGTGTACTACGTGGATCCCGGCACGCCGGCCAAGTGGAAGCCGTGGGTCAAGAAGGCGATCGAGAGCTGGGAGCCCGCATTCGAAGCCGCCGGCTTCAAGGACGCCATCATCGCCAAGGATCCGCCCACGAACGATCCCAACTGGTCGATGGAGGACATCCGGCACAACGTCATCCGCTGGCTGCCGTCCACCATCGAGAATTCGGTGGGTCCCCACATCAGCGACCCACGCACCGGCGAGATTCTCAACGCCTCGCCCCGCATCTTCCACAACCTGATCGAGCTGATGCAGTACTGGTATTTCACGCAGGCGGCACAACTCGATCCCCGGGCGCGTCACCTGCCCCTTCCCGATTCGTTGATGGGCCGGCTGCTCGAGTTCGGCATCGCGCACGAGATCGGGCACACGCTCGGCCTGCAGCACGACCAGATCGGCAGCTCGGAGTATCCGCCCGACAGCGCGCGCAGCCCGACGTGGGTGGAGAAGATGGGCACGAGTCCCAGCATCATGGACTACTCGCGCTTCAACTACGTGGCCCAGCCAGGCGACGGCATTCCGCTCTGGACGCTGGTGCCGCGTGTCGGACCGTGGGACAAGTACACCATCATGTGGGGGTACAAGCCCATCCCCGGCGCCACGACGCCTGCGGAGGAACGGCCCACGCTCGAGAAGTGGATCGCCGAGCAGGATACCGTGCCCTGGCTGCGCTTCTCCGTGAACAACGCCTTCGGCCAGTTCGGGACCCAGAGTGAGGCCGTCGCCGACGCCAACCCGCGCTGGGCGACCGGACTCGGCTTCAGGAACATCGCCCGCGTGATGGGCTACATCATGGAAGCGGGCACCCGGCCGATGGAAGACAACAGCCTCGTGGAGAACCTGTACGATCGCACCGTGCAGCAATGGGCGACCGAGGCCGCGCATCCGGCGAACGTGGTCGGTGCCGGTCCCGTGTGGTACAAGTCCGGAAGCCAGCCCGGTCCGGAGTACACGGTAAACTCCCGCAAGATGCAGGAAGGCGCGGTGAAGTTCCTCAACGACAGCGTGTTCCAGACGCCCAGGTACCTCATCCGGCCCGACATCGCGGCACGGTTCGAGCCGACGGGCATGGTCGATCGCATCGCGAACGCGCAGGACCGCGTGCTCAACGTGCTACTCAACGACCAGCGGATGGACCGGATGCTGGAGCTCGAGTCGACGCACCCGGCCCAGGCGTACCCGCTGCCCAACTTCCTGGACGACGTGCGGAACGGCATCTGGAGTGAGCTGCGCGAGGCGCACCCGAAGATCGACATCTACCGGCGCACGTTGCAGAACAACTACCTGTCCCTGATCAACCGGAAGTTGAATCCGTCCGCGGCACCGGCCACCACCGGCGGACGCGGCGGCTTCGGTCGCGGGAACGTGCAGCCGCTCTCGGCCGAGGCCAAGGACATGCTGCGCGGCGAGCTCGTGTCGCTGCAGGCCGCGATTCACACGGCCATTCCGAAGACCACCGATCGGGAGACGCGCTGGCATCTCCAGGGCGCCGACCACGAGATCAGCGAGATCCTGAACCCGAACAAGTAACTGGAGGGACCGGGCACAACGAAAGCGGGGCCGCGCGATGCGCGGCCCCGCTTTGCATTCTCAGCGGGAAGCGTTCCGGATCATGCCATCGGCATGCGCCGCCTTCCGGCCGTTCGATTCGACGCTACGCGTGCGCTGGACGCCCGTTGACGTCCTTGTGCACGTAGCGGGCCCAGCGATCGTGCCAGAGCCGGTAGCCGGCCCAGACGATGACGCCGAGATCGAACAACAGTGTGGCGAGCAGCAATACGATGGGGACGACCATTCCCGCCAGTACGATTACGAGGCCGACGGCACCCATCTCATTCCTCCCGCCGGCGGGGGACACCTGCGGTCGGAAACCCAGACCGCGCGGCCCTGAATGCCGGCATTTGCGTGACGCCTGATGGCGGACGCCCTGAACCAAGGTCGCGATTCGCCAGAGGGAAACCCAGAATGAAAACCCTGAATCTTTTGCAGGAATTGCCTCTTGCGTTGTCGGGCCCCGTTTCCGGAATGCAGATAGTTGGGGGAAGTGCCCCACTCTGCGATCAGACAAATGATGACGTGTCAACTATTGATCGTTCTAACATACCGACATCGAACGGCGGATGCGCTCCGCCACGGCCGCCGTCGACCGCACTCCGAAGGGGTGCCCCGGCCCCCGGCGGGCCCGGACCGGAATTTCCGTACCCCCTCTGGCGGCCCCCCCGCGGGCCGGACATGTTCGGCCCCATGCCTACCATTCGCCGCCTCTCCGGCGCCGTGTGCCTGGCCCTCGCCTGCGCCGCCACGGCCTCCGCCCAGCAGTCCGACTGGGGATTCATCGTCGCCAACTATACGAAGCACGAGTACCGCGTTCCGATGCGCGACGGGGTGAAGCTGTTCACCATCGTCTACGTCCCCAAGGATGCGTCGCCCACCCACACCTATCCGATCGTCATGGAGCGCACCTGCTACTCCGTGGCGCCGTACGGACCCGACATCTATCCGACCAAGCTGGGCCCGGACCCGTTCATGATGCGGGACAAGTACATCTTCGTGTACCAGGACGTGCGCGGGCGGTACATGTCGGAGGGGACGTTCGTGAACGTGCGGCCGTTCATCCCCGACTCCATCAAGGCGAAGGATCACACCAAGGTCGACGAGGCGTCGGACACCTACGACACGATCAACTGGCTCCTGAAGAACGTCCCCGACAACGACGGGCGCGTGGGCCAGTGGGGCATCTCGTATCCCGGCTTCTACACGACCATGGGGGCCCTGTCGGGGAATCCGGCGCTGGTGGCGGTGTCGCCGCAGGCACCGGTCACGAATTTCTTCTTCGAGGATTTCCACCACAACGGCGCGCTCACGCAGGCGTACTTCTACACGTACCCGCTGTTCGGCATCCAGCATGCGGCGCCGACGCCCGACGCATGGTGGGCGAAGGGCATGGTCCACGCGGGCCTCCCCGACGACTACGACTTCCAGCTCGGCCTCGGCCCGCTGTCGACGACCACGAACCGCTACTACAAGAACAACTTCTTCTGGCAGGAGATCATCCACCACCCGAACTACGACAAGTTCTGGCAGGCGCGCGCCGTGGGGCCGGACATCAAGGGGCACCACATGCCGAACATGTTGATCGTCGGTGGATGGTTCGACGCCGAGGACCTGTACGGACCGCTGGAGGTGTTCCGGGCGGCCAACGCCACGCATCCGGACACGTACATCGGCCTCGTCGAGGGGCCGTTCCGGCACGGCGGCTGGTCGCGCACCGGCATCGTGCACACGGTGCACGGCGACATCTACTTCGGCGACTCGCTCGAGACGAAGTTCCAGCGCGACGTCGAGGCGAAGTTCTTCCATCACTTCCTGAAGGACGACGGGAAGGGCCCGGTGGGACTGCCCAACGCGTACATCTTCAATACGGGCCAGAAGGTCTGGGACTCCTATGCCGATTGGCCCCCGAAGGGAGTCGAGCACCGCGAGCTGTACTTCGAGCCGGGCGGCAGGCTGTCCTTCGAGCCGCCGCGCCGCGGCAGCACCTATTCGCAGTACGTGAGCAATCCGGCGGAGCCGGTGCCCAGCCGGTGCCGCATCCCGACCATCCAGGGTCTCACCATGTACCAGTACATGAGTGACGACCAGCGCTGCTTCGACGACCGGCGCGACGTGGTGACGTTCGAGACCGACTCGCTCACGCAGGACGTGACGCTCGCCGGCCCGATGACGGCGGACCTCTACGTGACGACGTCAACCAACGCTTCGGACTACGTGGTGAAGCTCATCGACGTGTATCCGATGGGTGAGCCCGACAGCCCCTACCGCCCCGACACGACCGTGCACTACGCCGGGTATCAGCAGCTCGTCCGCGGCGAGATCATGCGCGGCCGTTACCGCAACGGGTTCGCCAGGCCGCAGCCGTTCGTGCCCGGCCGGCTCACGAAGGTCGACTTCCGGCTCCAGGACGTGCTCCACACGTTCAAGAAGGGGCACCGGATCATGATCCAGGTGCAGAGCTCCTGGTTCCCCGCCTTCGACCGGAATCCGCAGCACTACGTGCCCAACATCTACGAGGCCAGGGCGAGCGACTTCGTGAAGGCCACCGAGCGCATCTACCACGAGCGGGGGCACGCCAGCGGTTTCAAGGTCGAGGTGCTGCCCAGCGGCCGGTAAAGTCCGCCTCGGCCGGTCCGCACGCCCACCCGGGAACGATTCTCGCGGCGGGCGGTTACCTCCCATGGAGGGGGCGCGCTCGCGCTTCCCCGCAGCCAACGGAGGTCGGCAATGCGTGCACGGTCTGGATTCCTCGGCAGTCTGCGAATAGCGGCCGCATTTGTCTTCGTGGGTGCCGTGCCGGCCGTGCTGCCGGCACAGGTGCACGAGGCCGCCAACGGTAGAGGACCCAACATGAGCGACTATCACCGGCCGAGCCACGCCGCGCTCGAGAAGGAGCTGACCCCGGAGCAGTACGCGGTGACCCAGGAGAATGCGACCGAGCAGCCGTTCCATAACGCGTACTGGAACAACCACGCGCCCGGCATCTACGTGGACGTGGTGTCCGGCGAGCCGCTGTTCAGCTCCACCGACAAGTTCGACTCCGGCACGGGATGGCCGAGCTTCACCAAGCCGCTCGTGCCGGGCAACATCACGACGCGGGTGGACCGGAGCCTGGGGATGGTGCGGGAGGAGGTGCGCTCGACGCCCGCAAACTCGCACCTCGGGCACCTCTTCGACGACGGGCCCGGCCCGACGCATCTGCGCTATTGCATCAACTCGGCGGCGCTGCGGTTCATCCCGGCGTCACAGCTCGTGGCCGACGGGTACGGCAAGTACGCCAAGCTGTTCGAGACGCAGAAATCGGAGAGCAGCGGAAGGCACGAGAAGAAGTAGGCGGGCGGACCGGCCGCTTGACAGAAGGGGCCGGTCCCGCGTATCCTGACCGACCGCAATTCACGTCACCCGAAATCAGACCGACATGCGCTGCTGCAGCCGCAATTCCAATCATCGCTCGAATTGGGCCTCCACCCCGGGGGCCGGCTAGCGCGCACGCGGAGACCAGAGTTTGCGAAGCGCCTGCCGGTTCCTCGGTGGGCGCTTTTTCGTTGCATCCGATTCATCGATGGGGCGTAGGTCAACTGGCAGACCGCCCGACTGTTAATCGGGAAGTTGGTGGTTCGAGTCCACCCGCCCCAGTTTCGTGGTATCCTTGAATACCACCCTCGCCCGCGGAATGCCCTTTCACATCCTCGTCACAGACGAAGTCGACCACGAAGGTGTCGCCCTGCTCGAGGCGGTGCCGGATTTCCAGGTCGATGTCACGCCCACGCTCCCCGAGCAGGAGCTCCTCGCGCGCATCGGCGACTACGACGCCATCGTCGGCCGTAGCGCCACGCGCATCTCGGAGCCCCTGCTCCGCGCCGCCACTCGGCTCCGGGTCGTGGGGCGCGCCGGCGTCGGTGTCGACAACGTGGCACTCGATGTCGCGACGGCGCTCGGCGTCGCCGTCATCAATGCCCCCGCCGGAAACACCGTCGCGGTCGCCGAGCTGCTGTTCGGCTCGCTCGTCGGCCTGCTGCGGCACCTCCCACGGGCCGACCGATCCATCCGCGAAGGTCGCTGGGAGCGGTCGAAGCTGCTGGGCGGCGAGCTGAAGGGCCGGACGATCGGTATCGTCGGCGTGGGACGCATCGGCGGCGAGGTGGCGGGGCGCGCCCGCGCCTTCGGCATGGATCGCGTGGGCTACGATCCGTACATCTCGCAGGAGCGCTTCGACGGCCTCCACGTGCGGCGGTGTGCCACGCTCGACGAGCTGCTCGACTCGTGCGACGTGCTCACCGTACACACGCCGCTTACCGACGAGACGCGCGGCATGATCGGCGCGGAGCAGCTCGCCCGTCTCAAAACGGGGGCCCTGGTGGCGAATCTCGCCCGCGGCGGGATCATCGACGAGACCGCTCTCGCCGAGGCGCTCACGTCGGGCCACGTTGCCGGTGCCACGGTGGACGCGTACGCGAAAGAACCGCTCCGCGAGGACCATCCCTTTCGCAGCGCGCCGAACATGCTGCTCACCCCGCACATCGGCGCCAGCACCGACCAGGCCCAGCGGAACGTCGCGATCGACGCCTGCGCCGCAGTGCGCGACGCACTGCTCAACGACGAGTACTCGCGCTCGATCAACGTGCCGGAAGTCGGGGGGGACTGGCAGGCCCTCCAGCCGGCGATGCTGCTCACGCGCCGGGCCGCCGCTGTCGGGCAGGCCCTGCTCGCCGACCGAGGGGAGCGCGCGCTGTCCTCCATCACGGTGCGGCTCGGGGCGGAACTGGCCCAGACGCCCGGCCCACTGCTCGCGGCGGCGGCCCTCGGCGCACTCGAGGGTATCATCGATCGCGAGCGGATCAACATCATCAATGCCCGGTCGGTGGCACAGCTGCGAGGCATCGAGCTGCGCTACGCCGAAGGCGGCGTGCCACCACACGCCCGCGCCGTCGAGGTGCGCCTCGGCACCGAGAAGGGTGAGCTGCGCGTGGGCGGGGTCGCGGCGCTCGATGCCCCGCCCCGTTTCACACGCATCGGCGACTTCCACGTGGACGTGGTGCCCCGGGGCACGCTGATCGTGATGGCGAATCGCGACGTCCCGGGCGTGATCGGCCACGTAGGGTCCGCGCTCGGCGACGCCGGCGTCAACATCGCCGAATACCACCAGGCGCGGTTGGAGCGCGGTTCGGAGGCGCTGGCCGTAATCTCCATCGACGGCACGGTGAGCGAGGCCGTCCGGAAATCCCTGCTCACGCTCCCCGACGTGCACTCCGCGACGGTCGTTCAGTTTGCCCGGGACCTCTGAGGTCGCTGCGGCCCGGCTGGACCGCGACCCGGCGGTCCGCGAATCGTACGCCCGCGATGCGTCGGGGCTGCGCTACGTACCGGAGGCTGTCGCCAGGCCGACGACGCCCGATGAGGTGGTGGACGTCGTGCGCCGCGCTGCCGCTGAGCGGACACCCGTCACCGCCGCCGGCGCCCAGACGAGCACGACGGGCGCCTCGATCGCCGAGCGCGGGATTCTGCTGTCGACGCGGGCGATGTCGCGGATGCTCGACCTCGACGAGAGATCGCGTACCGTGCGTGTCGAGCCCGGCATGCTGCTCGGCGACCTGCAACGTGCGCTCGCACCGCACGGGCTCTTCTTTGCGCCCGATCCCACCAGTGACGAAGAGTGCACCGTGGGCGGTGCGGTGGCGTGCAACGCTTCCGGCCCGCGTACGCTCCGCTACGGTCCGACCCGCGGGCACGTCCGCGCACTGACCGTCGTACTGGCCGATGGCTCCACCGTCGAGGTCCGTCGCCCGACCGTCGAGAAGAACACCGCCGGGCTCTTCCCCGTGCAGGACCCGGTGGACTGGTTCGTGGGAAGCGAGGGGACGTTGGGGATCGTCGTCGCCGCCGAGTTGTCGCTCCTCGAGCAGCCGGCGCGCGAGATCGGACTCGCGATTCCGCTCCCCGACGAGAATCGCGCACTGGAGTTCGTCGTGGCCGCACGTGAGTCGGCGTCGGTCCACCCCCGCTGCCTGGAGTATTTCGATGGGGAGTCGTTCGCCATCGCGCGCGGCGCGGACGGGTCGGCCTCGTGGGCACCGCAGGCCGGCGCGATGGTCTACGCGGAGGAGACTACCGACGGCGCGGAGCCCCCGCTCGACGCGTGGCTGGCGCTGGCCGAGGCGCACGGGGGCAGTGCCGCCGACGTGCGCGTCTACGAGGGCGCGGCGGCGATCCGCGAGGCCCGGCGGCTGCGCCACGCCGTCCCGGCCACGATGCACGAGCGCGTCGCCCCGTTTCTCGCCGCCGGCGGACGGCGGGTCTCGACGGACTGGGCGGTGCCGTACCGGCTGGCGGCCCGCGCCGTATCGCTCGCGCGCCGGCACGCCCGCGACGCGGGAATCCCTCCCGGGATCGTGTACGGGCATCTCGGGAACGGGCACCCGCACCAGAACTTCGTGGCGCGGAATCCGGAGGAGGTGCAGGCCATGGAGCGGGTCGTCGAGCGGACACTTGGCGACGTGCTCGCCATGGGAGGCACCGTGGCCGCCGAGCACGGCATCGGGAAACTCAAGGCGCGGTGGCTGCGGCTGCAGCTATCATCGCTGCAGATGGACGTGATGCGCGCGCTCAAGGGCACGCTGGATCCGGACGGGATCCTCGCCCCGGGGAACATTCTGTGACGGCGCCGCGGCAGGCGTTCGCGTCGGTGGTGTTCGACGTCGACTCCACGCTCACCGGCGTCGAGGGGGTGAACTGGCTCGCTGAGCGCCGCGGCACGGACACGGCGCAGTTCGTCGTGCGGCTCACGAACGACGTAATGGCCGGACGGACCCCCATCGAAGACGCGTACGCGGCCCGGCTCGAGCGCATCGCGCCCACGCGCACCGAGGTGCAGGAGCTGGCGCAGGCATATCGCGATGCGGCGGCCCCCGATGCGGCGGCGACTGTCTCGACGCTGGTGCGGTCGGGCATACGCGTGGTGGCGGTCAGCGGGGGGCTGGCGGGGGCTGTCGTGCCGTTCTGCGCAACGCTGGGGATCGCCGAGCCGGATGTACATGCGGTGCGCGTCGATTGGGACGACACCGGGCGCTACGTCGGGTTCGACCGCGCGTCCCCGCTCGTGACACAGGTCGGAAAGGCGGTGGTGCTCCGGAAGCTGGGGTTGCCGAAGCGGGTGCTTGCGGTCGGCGATGGGAGTACCGACGCAGAGTTGAAGCGGGTCGGCGCGGTCGACGCGTTCGCGGCGTACGTGGCGTTCGCGCGGCGGGAGCGGGTCGTGGCCGTGGCGGATTTCGTGGTCGAGCGGCTGGCCGAAGTCGTGGATCTTGTCCGGGCACCGGCGTGACGGCACCGGCACGTCCGCGGCCCCGCGCCGCGGAATGCGCCCGGCCCGCTATTTCCCCATCGCCCCGTGCGTCCAGAGCACGATCGTGCCGCAGGCCGCACCCGGGCCGCTGAATTGCAGCGGGGTCTCGGCCGCACTCACGTACACCTCGATCGCCGCGATCTCGCCGGGCTTGAACGAATTCAGGTCGAAGGGTTCGTGGCTGTTGTCGGCCGCGTAATAGAAGCGCTGCGTCCCGTCCACGAACACCTGCATGTAACAGGCGTCGGGCCACCCGCCGTTGGCCCCGGCGCACGGATTCCCGAAGGGAGGGCCGCACGGAAACTTCGGCGTGTGCGTCCCGTACGCACTGAGGCGTCCGCTCCACCGCACCAGCTCGAGCCCGCTCACCTTGGACTTGATGATGTCGCCGAGCGGTGTGCCCGCGCGCGGGTCGAGGTCGGTGCTGGTCAGGAACGTTCCGAATCCGTCGGCGCGACGGCGCTCGAACCCGGCCTGCCAGATGCTCGTCATGCCGGAGGTGTCGATCCGGACGGTGTCGAGCGACGCGACCAGACGGCGCATGCGGAAGCGGAAGTTGACGGAATCGCCGGGGGCGAAGCGTGCGGTGCCGGAGATCGGGCCGAACCCGGGGCGCCGGAGCGTGACGTGATACGTGCCGGGCGGAATGCGGCGGATGGTGAAAGCGCCGGTCGAATCGGTGCGGGCCGAGAGGCCGGCCTCGCGGAGTACGACCTGTGCGCCCTCGATCGCCACGCCGACCGAGTCGGTGACGCGACCGTGGAAGACGGCCGAGTCCTGTGCACAGAGCATTGCCGGGGTCAGAGCGAGCAGCACCGATGCCCAGACGGCCTGTCCAACCGCAGGGAACTCCTTCACGATCGGTCTTCGGCGGTGGACGCCGAATCTCCAAACTGTTCGAGAGCCGCCGCAAGACTCACATAGATGGGAGCCGCATCTGCCGTCTGCGATGGGAGCCTTCCGAGCTCACCGGCGGCCTGCGCCAGTCGCTGGAGCACCCCGCGCACTGCGCTATCGGGAATACCGTGGACGTGGGTGCCGCGGTAATTGCTCAGAATCGACTGGATGGCCTTCGGAAGACGGGCGTGGTCGGGCGACCCTTCGAGCGAGCGGTACGGCAGTTTCCAGGTAGACGGGTGGGCAGCGTTGCCGACGTAGGCGAAACAGCGGGCGGGAAGTCGATACTTGTGATGCAGCAGTTCAGGGGGCGCCGCCGCGCTCGGCGCCGCGGCGGCATGCTCAATTTCCGGCGGCGGCAGCAGTCGGGGTTCCGCGTCCGCAGCGATCACACGTTCCCGATAAATTCCGTCCATCGCAATCCACCAGAGCGTATCCGGCGGAACGTCCGCGGTGAGCGATACGAATACTCGATCCCGCAACCCGCCGTCCGCGACATCCGCCGCGTAGAACATGTTGCCGTCACTGACCGCGACGCGCTGCACGTGCTGCTCGGCCGCGTACCGGCAGGCCTGGTCGAGGGCCGCCCGTACAGCCTGGTTGTTCCACGCCAGTGCTCCGGGCCGCTTGGCCTCGATGACGAGCCACTTGACGTTCGTACGGGTGAGCATCAGATCCGCGAATCCGACCTGGTGGTTGAGGTCACCCGCAGTCCAATCGAGCACCTCGGTGAACAGGTCCTCGAGAATGCACTCTGTGGCGCGCTCCGCGGCATGCCCGTTGCGTGCCTGCTCAGCGAGGCGCTCCTGGCGCCGGGCGAGGAATGACGGCCAACGCTCGCGAATGCGGGCGACTGCATGCCGGTAGGATGCGAGATCTTCGATGGACATGGCCCCGCGCTACCATGCACGCGCGCTCGCCCGATGACAAGGGCCAGTCGCCCACGTCGACCGTAGCGCGCCGCCCACTTCCACGTTAACGTCTGCCCCGATGAACGAACTTCTCACCGTGGGGAGCACCCTGCACCGTCGCGCCCTGTTCGCCGCCATCCTTCTGCTGGCAGCCGTGGCCTGCTCGAACAAGGGACGCCAGGCTGGTCGTACCTCCGCCGCCGCTCCCGCGGACACCGCCCTCCTCGACGTCATGAACGCGGCGTCGATCACGCAGCCCATGCACGCCCTGCTCGACACCTTCGCCACGCGCACCGGCACCCGGTATGCCCTGCAGCCCGGCGCGAGCCTGGAGCTGGCGCGGCTCGTGACCGACGCCGAGCGGCGACCCGACGTGCTCGTCCTCGCCGACCCGGCCATCTTCCCGAAGCTGCTGGAGCCCCGGTTTGCAGACGGCTACCAGATCATCGCACGCAACCGGATCGTCCTGGCGTACACGAAGCAATCACGCGGCGCTGCGACCATCAACGCCGACAACTGGCGGAGCGTGATCACGCGGCCCGGCATTCAGGTGGGGCGTGCGGACCCGAACACCGATCCGTCGGGATACCGGACGCTGCTGGTGATGCAGCTCGCCGCGCGCTACTACCACGACCCGGGGCTATACCAGCGGCTCCTGGCCGCGGCACCGACGCGCAACGTGCGACCGCGTGAGGCCGACCAGGTCGCGCTACTGCAGACGCACAACCTCGACTACATCTGGACCTACCAGAACCTGGCCGAGGACTACGGGCTCCGATACATCAAGCTCCCCGACGCCGTCGATCTGGGGACACCGGCCGATTCGGCGACCTACGCGACGGTCTCGGTCCGCGTGCTCGGCAAGCAGCCGGGCGACACGCTGACGATGCGGGGCGCACCCATCCTGTTCGGGGCGGCCGTGCTGAAGACCGCGCCGCATCCCGCGCTGGCGCGGAAGTTCATGGCGTTCCTCACCTCGGCGGACGGCCGGCGCATCGCGCGGTCTCGGCACTTCGACGTGCTCGATTCGGCGATCATCGTGCCGGGTCCGTAGGAACGAACGGCGGACGGCAACCTTCCCGATGGACCTGGGTATCAGGTGTCTGAACAGACGCTCATACGCCCGCGTGCCAGACCAGTGAGGTACCCCCCATGTCACGGCTGCACGTTCGATCGGTCCTCTTTCCGTCCCTGGCGGTGGTGTCGGCGCTCGCCGCCTGCGTCGGTCGCAGCAGCGTGTCGTTTCAGTCGTCCCCAACCCCTAGTCGCCTCTCCGCGGAACCGAGCCTCCTCGTCCTCGCGACGCATACACTCGGCACGACGGTGAGCGCCGCCGCCGGGTGGGCCGCGGCGGACTCGGTCCTGTCCGGCTGGGGCTGGACGACCGCCGCGCGGGACACCACGCGCCACACCCTGAGCACCGGTTGGCTTTATGCGAACGGGCCGGACTTCCTGCCGTCCTCGGTGCAGCGGTGTGCCGACGCGGGAACGATCGTCGCCCTGCGTCTGACCATCACCGCACGGACGGTCGGCGACGACAGTACCGAGTTCGCGGCGCGTGGCGACGCCCGAGTACCCTCGGGAGCGGATGGTACGCAAGCCGGCCGGCTGGCCCGCCAGGCGTGGGAGGACGTCTCCCACGCCCTTGCGTCGGCGGTCCGGAAGGCTGATACGCGAAGAGACGCCGCGCCCCTGCCCGTTCCTCGGTTGACCGGTGAAGTAGCCGCGTCCACCGGTGGCGACTGGCGGCTCTGCGCCACGATCAAGCCGTGATCTCGAGCCTCAGGGGCGCTGCGTGGCCGTGATGGTCACGCTCGCCGACGTATAACCGTCGTCGTTTGCCCCGCTCGCCGGGAACGTGACGCGCAGGGTGCGCTGCGATCCCGCATGCCAGCGTGCAAACGATGCCTGGCCACCGCTGGTGGACACCTGGAGCCGTCGCGCCGCGGCTGCGCTGGGCGCACGGACAGCGAACGTGTACGTCCGTCCGGCCAACCCCTGCAGCGACACCACGAACGGCGCCGTGGCGGCAACTACGCCGCGGGGTACCGCGCCGAGCCGCTCGCTCAGGACGCGCGGCGCGTGCGACCGCTCCCCGATCACCGCCGGCATCGAGGGCGGCACCAGGGTCCAGCCGCCCGTGTACGAGACTCGTAGAGTCGCCGCGCTGCCCATGGTCGTGCGGACCGTGGCGTGCACGTCGCCCGGCGTCGTCTGTACCAACGCACCGCCCTCCACGTGCGCGCCCAGCGGGAGCGCCGGCGAGAAGACGAGATCGAGCAGTGTGTGGTCGGCGCCGCGTCGCGATGCCTGCAGGATCATCGTGCCCGCCGAACGCCGGACCGTGAACGAGAGCCGGTCGGCACCCACCGGGACGTTCTCCACCGACACCGAATCCCAGGTCGGAGGCAGATGCGGCGCCAGCACTACCCGGTGCGCCGGCGCGTTCACGTCGATGCCCAGCAGCCCGCGAATGAGCGGCGTGAGAATCATCGACGTCGCGAAGAACTGCTGTGGCACCGCCGTATCGAGGGGCTTGTACAATCGCCCCGAGATCACCTCGGGGTTGTGCCCGCGCGACTGATCGAAGGTGGTGCGTGCGATCGCCCGCAGCGCGAACCACCCGGCCGCCGCATTGTGGTAGCGGTACTCGGCGAGCGAGACGAATCCGGTCACAAAGGGCCACACGGCGCCGTTGTTGTAGTGCAGCGGGTCGAACAGCTTGCTCGTGGCGCTCAACGGCCGCGCGCCCCAGTCGGTCATGATGTCGCTCGACGCCAGCCGTGCCGCCATTTCGTGGCCGCGGTCCTGCTGGAACACGCCGAACGCCATCGCCGTGGCCGGCCACGCCGTCAGGTTCTCGTTGACCGATCCATCCTGCAGCAGCGCGAACGCGTACTGCCCGAGCTTCGGCATCCAGAGCTTCGATTCCATCGTGTGCACCGCTCTCGCCCGGATGGCCAGTGCGCTGTCGGCGAGCGCCGGCTGGCCCATCACCCGCGCCATGCGCGCGAACCGCTGCAGCGACGCCGCCCACACGCCGTTCATGTACACGTCGGAGAGGATGCCGATCTGGAGGTCCCCCACCTCGAGCGCACCGGCGCCGGCCACCGTGTTCTCCATCAGCCCGTCGCCGTTGGTGTCCGTCTTCCGCGACCACTCGTAGGCGCGCTCGATGTTCGGCCACAGCTCCCGCACCAGGGCCGTGTCCCCGGTCTGCCGCCAGTACTCCCCGAACGCGAGGATCCAGTAGGGCGTCGTGTCGCCGTGGTAGTAGGGGTAGGGATAGTCGAACCAGTCGACGTGCCCTGCGCCCTGCGAGATCTCGTGCGTGATCTTCCCGTCGGCCCGCTGATACTTCGCGAAGAACCGCAGCACGCCGTCGCGCACGTGCCGGGTCTCTCCCACACCGTCCATCGCGAACGAATTGATCGCCGCGTCGCCGCCGAAGAACCAGCCGAACCCGGGGCGGTCGCTCGCGGGCCCCGAGAGCCCGTACCCCGCGACCATGCCGCACCCCAGATCGGGGTTGCAGACGTACCCCTCGTCGAGGTTGACCTTGGCGTATTCCACCGCCTCGTCGAGCAACGTGTCCGGCGAGTGGATCGCGAACAGGGTCGTCCGGATGGAGTCCTCGTGGGTCACGAGCCGTTTCCACTCGTGCTCGGCGGCGCCGGGCCGGATCAGCCGTCGGTAGAGCGCCAGCGCCGAATCGTGCGGCATCTCGCCGCCGGCGAGCACGATCGGGATGTACGCCTCGTGGATGTTCACGTTGTGCCCGGGCGGCTCGCCCAGCCGCGGCGCGGTGTACCGGTCGCTGTCGGCGCCCACGCCGAGCACGAGCTGCGGAGGCGCGGCGGCGAGCATGTGCGCCGGCACGTCGGAGGCCTGGGTCACCGCCGGCGATCCCAGGAACGCATTGATCTTCCGCTTGCCCTCGGAGAAGAGGAACGCCCGCGCGTTCTGCTCCCAGATCAGGTACTGCCCGCCGAGGCCCGCCGGCCAGGCGTACTGAATGTCGGGCGTGAACGTCGCGATGATGTCCAGCGGACGGATGGCGTCGACTTCCAGCAGGATGACGACGGCCGGCTCGTCGAGCGGCACGAACACGTGCTCTTTCACCGTGAACTGCTCGTAGGCGTACGTGATCGTGAAGCCCTCCGGGCGCTCCTCCATCGACTCGGCGACGTCGCGCCCCCGGATCGGCTGCGTGTACTTCGGCACGCGGAACGACAGCTCGAAGTCGTGGAGCCACTTGATGGGCCACGACCAGAGCTCGAGGCGTCCGTCCTCGGTGCCCATGGCAATCGCACGGC
>JBJKRG010000081.1:0-5714 GCA_046704805.1 Gemmatimonadaceae bacterium | reverse complement strand
CTCGGCACCCCGCACTACATGTCGCCCGAGCAGGCGACGGCCGAGAAGCACATCACCAACCGCAGCGACATCTACTCGCTGGGCGCGGTGATGTACGAGATGCTCACCGGAGAGCCGCCGCACACCGGCACCTCGGCGCAGCAGATCATCATGCGCATCGTGACCGAGAAGCCGCGGCCGGTGAGCGAGGCGCGGGAATCGGTGCCGCCGAACGTCGCGGCGGCAGTCACGACGGCGCTTCAAAAGCTCCCCGCCGATCGCTTTGATAGCGCGAAGGCATTTGCCGAGGCGCTGGCGAGTCTGGGTTATCACGGCACGGCGCTCACGTCGGCGATCGCGGCGGGTGTGCCCGGCGTATCCGACGCGCACAAGTGGAAAGTGGCGGCCATCGGGCTCGGCGCCGCAGCGGTCGTCGGGCTGACGGTCGGGATCATCGGTATTCGAGCATGGCAGTCGCGCGGAGCAATGCCGGCCCTGGCCGGTGAGATAGCATTCACCATCCATCTCCCCACCGACAGCGGCGTGTACCTTGGCGGCGTGGTGGACGCGACGTTCGGCCGGCCGGCCGCGCGATCCATCGCGGTCTCGCCCGACGGCCGGGTGTTGGTGTACGCGGGGTGGACGTCGGATTCGAGTGGAAAGGTGACCTCGCGTCTATACCGCCGGCCTCTCGCAGAGGAGCAGAGCGCCCCGATCCCGGGTACGGACGGGGGCTCGAGCCCGTTCTACTCGCCGGATGGGAAGTGGATCGGCTTCTTTGCGGGTGGCGCATTGAAGCGCGTCCCGGCCGCCGGCGGGAACGTCGAAACGCTTGCCCCGGATGCGCACCTCGACTCCCTTGCCGCGTACGGCGCGTCGTGGGGCGACGACGGAACGATCGTGTACGGTGGAGCAGGGCAGATCTATCGCGTGGGCGCGGGCGGCGGAGAACCGGTGTTGATCGCAATGACCCGGCGTGACTCGGCGACGTCGCGGCAGGCGGCCGATACCCTGGCCGAACACGCGAGCCCGTGGCTGTTGCCGAGTGGCCGTGTGCTGCTCTGCGACCGCATGCCCACCCCCGACCCGGCGAAGGCAACCGTGGAGGCGGTCGACCTCGCGTCGCACGAAGAAAGCACGGTGCTCGAGGACGCCATGGACCCGATTTTCGTGGCGCCGGGCCATCTGCTGTTCGCGCGGCGCGGAACGCTCATGGAGATCGGGTTCGATGCGGCCCACGTGCGAACGGTCGGTGAGCCGCACGTCGTGCTGAACGACGTGATGCAGGCGATGCAGATGCCGAACGGCGGGTGGGACACCGGCGTAGCGCAGGCGGCGGTTTCCCGGTCGGGCACTCTGGTCTGGGTGGGCGGAGGGTTGTATCCCGAACGGCAGGCCGATGTCGTCAGAGTCTCGCCTGGCGGTCGCGCACAACCACTTGGATGGGAACCGCGCGGTTACGTCCATCTCCGTGTGTCACCAACCGGCGACCGAGTGGCCTACGACGCCGGCCCCGGCCACCACACCAGTGTCTACGTCCGCGACCTCACACGAGGCACCACGGTCCGACTCACCACCGGCGGCTATTCCAACATACTCGGCGCATGGAGTCCGGATGGCGCATCGCTCGTTGTCGAATCGGACCGGGACGGCAAGGACCAGCTCTATCGTGCGCCCGCCGACAACAGCGGGCCGGTCATGCCGATTTCACTGCATGATACGATGGATGCCGCACGGGGGACTCCGAACTCGTGGTCTGCCCAGGGCGTGATCGCCTATGTGGGGGACGATGGGTCCATCTGGACGGTCGCTCCCAGCGGCAAGCCGGCCCCCTTCGTCGTCAACACCGGCGCCGATGCCTGGTATCCGGCCTTCTCGCCCGACGGCCGCTGGCTGGCGTACACCTCCGACGCGAGTGGCCGGCAGGAGGTGTACGCTCGGCCTTATCCCGGCCCCGGAGCCGCGATTCCGGTGTCGGCGCACGGCGGTGCTGCTCCGGCGTGGTCGAGAGACGGTCACCGCCTGTACTTCCGGGCTCCGAACGGCAAGGGCGGGGAGCAGATGATGGCGGTCGACGTCCTCTCGGAGGCGCCCTTCCGCGTCGGCCGCGCCGCAACCCTCGTTGACCCGTGGGCGTATGTTGCGTCGATACCAACCCGGTCGTACGACGTATTTCCGGACGGATCGTTCATCGCGCTCCGACTGGAAGGATCGGCCGAGTTCGGGGGCTCCCGCCCAGCCCTGCGTCACCGATATCGCGTCGGTGAGGTCCACGTGATCGTGAACTTCGGCGCCACGCTCGCCTCGGAGAGTGGAAAGTGATCGCGCCCGCCCGCCTCGCCTCGGCCCTCTCCGACCGCTACCGCATCGAGCGCGAGCTCGGGCAGGGCGGGATGGCCACCGTCTATCTCGCGCTCGATCTGAAGCACGATCGGGACGTGGCGATCAAGGTCTTGAAGCCCGAGCTAGCCGCCGTTCTCGGCGCCGAGCGCTTCGTGACCGAGATCAAGACCACGGCGGCGCTGCAGCATCCGAACATCCTGCCGCTGTTCGATTCGGGGAGCGCGGACGGCTTCCTGTATTACGTGATGCCGTACGTCGAGGGCGAGACGCTGCGCGGCAAACTCGACCGCGAGACGCAGCTCGGCGTGGACGAGAGCGTGAAGTTGGTGAGTGAGGTGGCCGACGCGCTCGACTATGCGCACCGGCACGGCGTGGTGCACCGCGACATCAAGCCCGAGAACATCCTCATTCATGACGGTCGCCCTATGGTGGCCGATTTCGGCATTGCCCTCGCGGTCAGCGCGGCGGCGGGCGGACGGATCACGGAGACCGGGTTCTCCCTCGGCACGCCGTACTACATGTCGCCGGAGCAGGCCACGGCGGAGAAGCACATCACCAACCGGAGCGACATCTACTCGCTCGGTGCGGTGCTGTACGAGATGCTCACCGGGGAGCCGCCGCATACCGGCAGCTCGGCGCAGCAGATCCTCATGAAGATCGTGACGGAGTACGCGGCCCCGGTGACCAGAACTCGAAAGAGCGTGCCGGCACACATCGCGGCGGCGCTGGGCGAAGCGCTGGAACGGGTGCCTGCGGACCGGTTCGCCACTGCGAAGGCCTTCGCCGAAGCGCTGGCCAACCCCGGATTCCGCCACGCGGACGAGGGCATCGGTCCGAATGGTGCTACGGCCTGGGCCGCGCCAGGGGGGCGCTGGAAGCTGGCCTCGTTCACGCTGGGGACGGTAGCCGTGCTGGCCATTGCCGTGGCTGTGGCAGTCGCGGCCCGGCCGAGTGGCGCCGGTGCCGCGTAACGTGGACAGATCCGCTTCCCCGTCGTGCTCTCGAGCGGCGTGTATCTGGGCGGGTTCCCCAACGCGGGATTCGGCCGGCCGGCCGTTCCTGCCATTGCCCTGGCACCGGACGGGCGGCTGCTCGTGTACGCGGGGTGGACGGCCGACACGGCGGGAACCCTGTCCTGGCGGCTCTATCGCCGGCCGCTGGGGCAGGAACGAAGCGAGCCGATCCCCGGAACCGACAGCGCGTCGATCCCGTTCTTCTCGCCCGATGGCAAATCGATCGGGTTCTTCGTGGGACGGTCCCTGAAGCGCATGGACATCGCCGGGGACAACATCCAGACCGTCGTCCCGAACGTGCCGCTGCCCGACGGCGTGCCGGGAGGTGCGAGCTGGGGGGACGACAGCTCCATCGTCTACGCCACGCCAGACGGCATCTACCGGGTCTCTGCGGAAGGGGGGGAGCCGCGGCTCCTCGTGAACCCGCAGGGTGATCCGGCCACGTCACGCACGAGCACGGAATCCTATGCGATGTCGGATGCGGAGCCCCAGCTCCTGCCTGGGGGCCGCATCCTGCTCTTCCACCAATTGATGAACGACGATCCGAAGACGGCAGTGATCGTCGCGCTCGATCTCGCTTCGCGGAAGCCGACGATCCTCCTGGACAGCGCGATGGATCCCCTCTTCGTGCCGCCCGACCACCTGCTGTTCATGCGCGCCGGGGCGCTCATGGTGGTGGGGTTCAACCCTCGTCGCGTCCGGATCGTGGGGCAGCCACGCCTCGTGATGGAAGATGTGATGCAGTCGCTGCACATGCCGAGTACCGGGTGGGACGTCGGCGCGGGGCAGGTGGCCGTCTCCAGGTCGGGAACCCTGGCATGGGTCGCCGGTGGCACCTACCCCGAAGTTCCCGACGACGTCTTCGAAATCTCCCCGGACGGACGCGCCGCGCCCCTCGACTGGGGACGAGGGGAACACGCATGGCCCCGCGTTTCGCCGCGCGGGAACCAGGTGGCATACGGCGCAGGGCCATTCCAGCACTTCTCCGTCGAAGTCCGCGATCTCGCCCGTGCGCTCGCCTGGCCCCTCAACACGACGGCGTATAGCAGCTATGGTGCCGAATGGAGCCCCGACGGAGACTCGCTGGTCTTCGCGTCGGATGCCGGGGGTGGGAACCTGAACGTCTACAAGATGGCGGCCGACGGCAGTGGAGATCCGGTACGCCTCGCGCCGTCGGACCACGCGCAATATCCCGCATCGTGGTCTTCCCGTGGCGTCATCGCCTACCTCCAGGACCGGAACGGCCATACCGACATCTGGACGCTTGCCCCGGGCGGGAAGCCGATGCGCTTCGTCGCCTCCGACTCGGACGACATGTACGCCACGTTCTCCCCGGACGGGCGCGTGCTGGCGTATGCATCGAATGCGAATGGCCCGATCCAGGTGTACGTGCGCCCTTATCCGGGGCCGGGTGCGGCAATCCAGGTGTCCGCGAACGGTGGTCAAGCGCCGACCTGGTCCCGCGACGGCCACCATCTCGACTACCTGGGCTCGGACGGGAAGGGCGGCTGGGCGATGATGACCGCGGACGTGGTCTCCGAGAGCCCCTTCCGCATCGGACGCGCCAGAATCCTCATCGATCCCTGGCCGTACGAGACGACCGGCCCGTTGCGAAACTACGATGTCATGCCCGACGGATCGTTCATCGCCACGCGATTGCAGACGCCTGACGGCCTTCACGCCGGGCCTGAACTCGAGGAGCTCGAGATGTACCGGGCCGACACGATCCACGTCATCGCGTACTTCGGCAGCGAGTTGGGAGGGAAGGCGCCGTGAGGCGGATGCAGCAGAGTGCCACCTGCGGCGGGAGCGCCCGCCGATGAGTGCCACCGACCGCCTCGCCTCGGCCCTCGCCGACCGCTACCGCATCGAGCGCGAGCTCGGGCAGGGCGGGATGGCCACCGTCTATCTCGTGCGCGACCTCAAGCACGATCGCGAAGTCGCCATCAAGGTTTTGAAGCCCGAGCTGGCCGCCGTGCTCGGCGCCGAGCGGTTCGTGGCCGAGATCAAGACCACGGCGGCGCTGCAGCATCCGAACATTCTGCCGCTGTTCGACTCGGGCGAGGCCGAGGGCTTCCTGTTCTACGTGATGCCGTACGTCGAGGGCGAGACGCTGCGCGGAAAGCTCGACCGCGAGACGCAGCTCGGAGTCGAGGATTCGGTGAAGCTGGTAAGCGAGGTGGCCGACGCGCTGCAGTACGCGCACGAGCACGGCGTGGTGCACCGCGACATCAAGCCGGAGAACATCCTGCTGCACGCGGGGCGGCCGATGGTGGCCGACTTCGGCATCGCGCTGGCCGTCTCGGCCGCGGCCGGTGGCCGCATGACCGAGACCGGGCTCTCGCTCGGCACCCCGCACTACATGTCGCCCGAGCAGGC
>JBJKRG010000080.1:0-3292 GCA_046704805.1 Gemmatimonadaceae bacterium | reverse complement strand
GGGTCGTGCCGGCGCTGCGGGCATCGCGCCCCGACATCATCACGGTCCTTCGCTCCAGCGGGCGAACGTCAGAGCTCGGCAGCGGGAAGATGCTGCGGAACGGTGTCGTGACCGCGGAGGTCACGCTGGCGTTCGTGTTGCTGGTGGGGAGTGGCCTCACGCTGCGGAGCTTCGCCGTGCTCACGCGTGCACAGCCGGGGTTCGATCCCACGGGGCTGCTCACCTTCACCACGGCGCAGCAGGTGCCCGGGCCGCCGGCCGCGCGCGCGGCTGCCGAGCGATACATGCAGCAGCGGTTGGAGGGGATGCCCGGTGTGACCGGGGTCGCGATCGGCTACCCGTTCCCGTTCAGCGGGCGCGAGGCGAACGCCCGGTGGGGAACCGCCGTGGCGGTGAACGATCCGGCGGCGTTCCGGGAGGCCGACCTCGGCATCGTCGCTCCCGGCTTCTTCAAGGTGATGCGTACCAAGCTCATCGCCGGGCGGACGTTCACCGAGGCGGACAACAACCCATCATCCGCGTCCGTGATCGTGGATCGGGACCTGGCGGCGCGCGCCTTTCCCGGTCAGTCACCGCTGGGGCGGCGGCTCTACGTGCGCTACCGCAGCGACACGGCGGAATGGGTGAACATCGTCGGGGTCGTGAACCAGATCCGCCGCGACTCGCCAGCGGCCGACGGTCCGGAGCAGATGTACGTGACCGAGGGCGAGATGGGGTTTGTGGTCAACGACTGGTTCGTGCGGACCACCGGCGACCCGGCGCGGCTGGAGCCGACGGTGCGCTCGACGATCGCGTCGATCGCCCCCGGCATTCCGATCCTCGATCTCAAACCGATGAGCACCTACCTGGATGAAGCGCGCGCGCCGACGCGATTCGCGCTGGTACTCGTGAGCTGCTTCGGCGCCATCGCGCTCGTGCTGGCCGCGGTCGGACTCTACGGCGTGCTGTCGACGGTCGTGCGAATGCGCACCGCCGAGATCGGCGTACGAATGGCGTTCGGGGCGTCGAAGGAGCGGATCTTCCGGCAGATGGTGGGCGAGGGCATGCGTCTGGCGGCGTTCGGGGTGGGCGCGGGGCTGATCGCCGCCTTCGCGCTCACGCGGACCATGCGGAGCATGCTCGTGGGCGTCCAGCCGACCGACCCGGCGACGTTCGTGGCGATCGCGGTCACCTTTCTGGCGATCGCCGCACTATCGTGCTGGCTGCCGGCACGCCGCGCCGCGGCGCTCGATCCGGCGAACGCGCTGCGGGAGGAGTAGGGCGTCGCTTTCCGCCTGCAGCGCGGTGACGGCGCCGAACTCCTTGGGCAGCGCCCGCGTGCCTGCCGCCATCTCGCCGGTCGCGGGAGTGGTCGGGAGTGGAGGGGACATTGGAAGGCTATTCTCGGCTTCTGTTTAGGGCGCTCTCGATGACCCGAATCAGGTCCTCGGCGCTGCCCCGGCTCCTGTCAATACCGGTTCCCTCACACCGCCCCCGCGAGCACTTCACTATAGTACGGGCATGTCCCGCGCCTTCGTCAACGAGGATCCCCACGAGCCGGAGCATCGGTACGTGCTCCCGCCACGCGACGACCCGGAGTTCGACGCGGCCGCCGCGTCGGCGCTCCTGGAAGGCGCCAACGTCGGGGATTCGTACAGTGCCGAGCAGGCGACCGGCTACCGGTGGGGGGAGCCCCGGCTCCGCCCCCACGTCGAGCGCATCCTCGCCCGGGCCCGCGAAGAGGGGGACGAACGCATGGAAACCCTCGCGGCGCGGTTCCTGCGAGCCGGCTGAGGACCCTGGCCGGAGTCAGGCCCGACCGGCGGGCGCGAAAGCACCGGGGCAGGCCGGAGCGGCCACCCGCGTGTTAGCCAATTCTTGAGTCGGCGGGCCAGATCAAACGCTGCCGTGCGGGGTATGAACTCCGTGCAACTGTAACGGAGTTCATACACTCATGCTGGATCGCATCACCTCGCGAGCCGCCGTGTTGTCCGCGCTCGCCACGGCCGTCGCTCTTCTCACGGCGGCCAGCCGCATCCCGGCGGCACCAGGCGCCAACATCGCGCCGCCCGCCGCCCGTGACACCGTCGCCGTCAACACGGCGACGCTCCAGGTTCAGAACAATGCCTTCTCGGATCGCATCGTTTACGTGACGATGGGTAGCCGGCGCCAGCGGCTCGGCACCGTCAACGGCGCCTCCACCACGGACCTCACGATTCCGAAGTCCTACGTCAACAAGGCCAGCTCGGTACGGTTCATGTCCAACCCGCGCTTCGGCGACCGGCGCGAGGAGAGCCAGCCCATGCAGTTGTTCCCGGGCGATACCGTGGACATGGTGATCCAGGGGTCGTAGCACGGTATTGGGTACGCAGGAGTCGCATCCGCGCCTCGGCGGTTGATCGTTTGCGCCGGGGCCTCCATACTGGGAGGCCATGGAATCCCTGGCGTCCTATGTCCCGGCCATCCAGCGGCGGCGCGTTGCGGCTCGGCGGAGTCCGGCCACGGAGCCGAGCAGCGACCGATTTCCGGGCGCCGTGCTGTTCGTCGACATCGCCGGTTTCAGCAGTCTGACCGAGCAGCTCGCCGAGGCCGGGCCCGAGGGCGCCGAGCGCCTCTCGCAAATCCTCAACCGGTACTTCGGCCAGCTCACGGACGTCGTCGTCGCTCATGGCGGCGACGTGCAGTTCTTCGCCGGTGATGCGGCACTGGCCGCGTGGGCGGCCGGCGACGACGACACGCTCGTCAGGGCGACGGACGCGGCCGCGCGGTGCGCACTCGCGATCCGGGACCAGCTGCACGAGTTCGCGGCGGCGCCCGACGTGACGCTCCGCCTGCGCGCCGGCATCGGCGCCGGCGAGCTGGGTGTCCACGAGTTGGGCGGTGTGGCGAACGAGTGGTCGGTGACGCTCGTGGGCGATCCGATCCGGCAGGCCGGTCGGGCGAGCGAGGTCGCCGAGCCCGGACACGTGGTGCTGTCCGCGGCGGCGGCGCACCTCCTCGGCAGCGTGGACGGCACGCGACTCTCCGACGGTTCGTGGCGCGTCGACCGGCGGGACGGCACGGCGCCTCCGGCGGTCGAGGCGGCTCCCGACGTCGCGTCCGAGCGGTTGCGCCCGTACGTGCCGGCGGTCGTGCGCGACCGCGTCGAGGCCGGACACGGGGACTGGGCCGCCGAGTTCCGGCGCGTCTCGGTGGCGTTCATGAACCTGCACGGGCTGCCCGACGATCCGGAAGCGGCGCGCGCGACGCTGCAGCACGCGGTGGAGGCCACGCAACGCGCCGTGCAGCGCAACGCCGGTGCCCTCTACCAGGC
>JBJKRG010000079.1:0-3890 GCA_046704805.1 Gemmatimonadaceae bacterium | reverse complement strand
CCCGCCCCGGCCAGCAGATAGTCGACGACGTCGCCGGCCGTGTAGCGACGGCGGCCGTTCAGGAAGGCCCCCATCTGGACGAGGTCGTCGCCGCTGGTGAGCAGCGGCTGCTCGTCGTCGCCGCGCGGCCGCAGCTGCGCCTGCCCGATGTTGGCGAGCAGCGCGTTGCACAGGCACCGGCGTCCCTCGGTGTCCGCGGCAAGCCCGCCCTTGGCCACGTAGGCGTCGGCAGGCTCCGCCGGACAGCGGTACCCGATGCCGCCCGTATCCCTCCGGTATGCCACCCGCAGGTAGCCGAGATCGCACACGCGCGTACGGGCCACGCTCTGGAATCCACCGCCCTCGACCTCCACGAGCTTGAATGGATAGCCCGTGGGCGACGCGCGCGGATCGGTGCGTACCTGCACCTCGCGGTTCAGCACGCCGCTGAGGATCCGCGCTTTCAGCGCCGGCGTGATTCCCGACTCGTCGGAAAAGGCGAACAGCGTGCCCACCTGGATGCCGGCCGCGCCGGCACCGCGTGCCGCGCGCAAGCCGGCCGGCGAGCCGGTGCCCCCGGCAATCCAGAACGGGAGACCGAGGTCGCGGATCTTCTCCAGGTCCACGCGGTCGCGGTCCCCATATCGCGGCTCGCCGGACTCCGAGAGCTGCAGCGCCCCCCGCGGCGGGGCGTTGTGGCCACCCGCTGTCGGCCCCTCTATCACGAGCCCGTCCACGCGACCGTTGGCCTTGCGGGCGAGCGTCGTGGCGAGCGAATTGGCCGACACGATGGGGTAGAACGCCGGACGCTTGAGCCGCACGGCCAGGGTCCCGTGGTCGTGGGGGTCGAAGGTCAGATACCGGGCGTCGCCGCCGTCGTTCTCGACCTCGAACCGGATCGCGGCTGGCCGGTGGTCTGCGAGTGCATTGAGCGCCCCCGGAATCTCCCGGGGAATCCCGGCGCCCATCAGCACCACGTCCACCCCCGCCAGCATCGCGCCGTAGAGCGTCGCCAGATTCGGCATCTGCACCTTCGTGAGCAGGTTGATGCCGACGGGATAGCCGTGCCCTTCCTTCGCGAGCCAGACCTCGACGAAGCTGGCGAGCATCGTGAGCTGTTGGCGAGCAGCGCTCACGACCTGCTTGTAGGTGGGGAGGGCCTTGTACGGCGTACCCGGCGGGCGGCCTTCGGGGCGAAAGTACCGCTGGCACGCCGCCTCGGCGACGGCACCGTAGGGGAAGTGGCCCATGGCGCGCCGCAGATGGCCCCCGGCGTCGCCGTCCTGCAGCCGGCGAACGAAGATCGTGTCGATCACCGTGCCGGACACGACCCCGAGTTGCCCGCGGCACGACACGGCGCGGGCCAGCGTCCAGTTGGACACGCCGGCCCCCATGCCGCCCTGTATGACGAGCGGCTGCACGGCCGGGCCCGTCGGCTTGTCGTTGGTCATTGATGTGTAAACTACCGCGCCGACGTCGCGTCCACAGCGTCGGCGGGACCGGTTTCAGGGAATCCCCGACGGCCGATGCGGGAGTCGGCCGGGTGCGCCTCCCGGGGGGACGCGCGAGGTTTGGTTCCCGTTGGCCCGCTCCTCCGGGCCGGACGCTGCCCGCGGAACGCCCCATCCGCAGAGTCGCGCGCTACACAACCCAGCCTCAGCCTCTCACCGGACCCCCCTCTGATGATGCTCTCCGAAGGCACCGCCGACGCTCTGTCGTTCGGCGGGCCGCGCGCGCCCGCCGCGCCCCATTCCACCGCCGCTGCGCTCGAGTCGTTCTCGTACGACGACGACATCGTCCGCAAGTTCATGGTCGCCACTTTCGCGTGGGGCCTGATCGGCATGCTGGTGGGTCTGATCATCGCCCTCCAGCTGGTGATGCCGTCGCTCGACCTCGCCCCGTGGTTCGCGTTCGGCCGGCTGCGACCGCTGCACACGAACGCGGTGATCTTCGCGTTCGCGGGCAATGCGTTCTTCACGGGCGCGTACTACTCCACGCAGCGCCTCTGCAAGACGCGGATGTACTCGGACTTCCTGGGGCGCTTCCACTTCTGGGGGTGGCAGGCGATCATCGTCGCCGCGGCCATCACCCTGCCGATGGGCTTCACCCAGGCCAAGGAGTACGCCGAGCTGGAGTGGCCCATCGACATCGCCATCGCGGTGGTGTGGGTGGTGTTCGCGGTCAATTTCTTCGGCACCCTCAAGAAGCGCCGTGAGCGGCACCTGTACGTGGCGATCTGGTTCTACATCGCCAGCATCGTCACGGTCGCCATCCTGCACATCTTCAACAACCTCGCCCTCCCGGCCGGCTTCCTGAAGAGCTATCCGATCTATGCCGGCGTGCAGGACGCGTTCATGCAGTGGTGGTATGGCCACAATGCGGTCGCGTTCTTCCTCACGACGCCGTTCCTCGGCCTGATGTACTACTTCCTGCCCAAGGCGGCGGAGCGGCCGGTCTACTCGTACAAGCTGTCGATCCTCCACTTCTGGTCGCTCGTCTTCATCTACATCTGGGCGGGCCCGCACCATCTGCACTACACGGCGCTGCCGGAATGGGCGTCGACGCTGGGGATGGTGTTCTCGGTGATGCTCTGGATGCCGAGCTGGGGCGGCATGATCAACGGCCTGCTCACGCTGCGCGGCGCGTGGCACAAGGTGGCCGAGGATCCGGTGCTGAAGTTCTTCGTCGTCGGCGTGACTGCGTACGGCATGTCGACGTTCGAGGGTCCGATGCTCGCGATCAAGAGCGTCAACGCGCTCGCCCACTACAGCGACTGGGTGATCGCCCACGTCCATACCGGCACGCTCGGCTGGAACGGGTTCATGACGTTCGGCATGGTGTACTGGCTGCTGCCGCGTCTCTTCCAGACGAAGCTCTACAGCAAGAAGCTGGCCGAGTGGCACTTCTGGATCGGCAGCCTCGGGATCCTGCTGTACGTCGTGGGCGTCTACAGCGCCGGCGTGACGGAAGGCCTGATGTGGCGGGCGTTCGACGCGACCGGGCGGCTGGCCTATCCCGACTGGATCGAAACCGTGGTCCGCGTGATCCCGATGTGGTGGACGCGCGCCATCGGAGGCGGGCTGTACATCGCCGGGGTGCTCCTGCTCGGATGGAACATCCTGATGACGTGGCGCCGCCGTCCGGCCGTCTACGACGTGCCGGTGATCCAGGCGCCGCCGCTCGCGCGCGAGTACGTGGAGCCCGTGCCGGCGGGGCGGCCGGCGGGCGCCTGGGCGCGGTTCGTCGATCTCGGCTGGCATCGCATGTGGGAGGGACGCTGGCTGCTGTTCACGGTCATGGTGATCGTGGCGGTGGCGGTGGCCTCGCTGTTCGAGATTCTGCCGACGTTCCTGATCCGCGAGAACGTCCCCAGCATCGCGTCCGTGAAGCCGTACACGCCGCTGGAGTTGGCCGGGCGCGACATCTACATCCGCGAGGGGTGCTATCTGTGCCACTCGCAGATGATCCGGCCGTTCCGCTGGGAGACCGAGCGGTTCGGCGACTACTCGAAACCGGGCGAGTTCGTCTACGACCACCCCTTCCAGTGGGGCTCGCGCCGCATCGGCCCCGACCTGGCGCGTGAGGGGGGGAAGTACCCCGATCTCTGGCACGTGCGGCACATGCAGGATCCGCGCTCGATCACCCCGCGCTCGATCATGCCGGGCTACCCGCAGCTCCTCACGAACGACCTCGACTTCGGGACGATTCAACGGAAGGTCGACGTGATGGCCATGCTGGGCGTCCCCTACGGGCGCGCGGTGATCGCGGGCACCGCGCCGCAGATGGCGCACGCCCAGGCCGCCCTCATCGCCGACACGATCGCGACGCAGGGCGGGCCGCGGAACCTCCAGGGCAAGGAGATCGTGGCGCTCGTGGCCTATCTCCAGCGGCTGGGCTGGGACGCGTCGCAC
>JBJKRG010000078.1:0-4521 GCA_046704805.1 Gemmatimonadaceae bacterium | reverse complement strand
TGCCGGCGCGGGTCTCTTCGTACTGGGCGTAGCGCAGGAGGGCGATCTCCTCCTGCGCGGCGCGGTCGATCCCCTTCTCGCGCGCCACGTTCTCCGCGGTCTGGATCATCGAGTTCTTCGCGTACGGATCGTGCCCGAAGCTGTCCAGCACGAGGTTCTCGGAATCGCCCGTGCCGCCCGGCCCGGCGGGATTCGGGTAGAACACGTGCGGTCCGTTGCTCGTGCGGTCCGCGGTCACGGCCAGGTACGCGCTCGCCCCGTCGGATTCCAGCTCCTGGGCCGCCTCGACCATGCAGCGGGCGGACGTCGCGCAGGCCTGGTGGATGGTGGGGCCGGCCAGATGGCACAGCCCCGCGAGGCCGGCGAGCCATGGCGCCCCGTAGAACGAGCCCTTGCTCGGCACCGTGGTGCCGAGGCACATGCCGTCGATGTCGTCGGGCGAGACGCCGCGCTCGTTGAGGGCGCGCGACGTCAGCTCGGCGGCGAACGGAATCGGGGGCAGATTGGCGAAGCGGCCCTGCCACGCGCAGAACGGCGAGGTCCAGTACGTGCCGTAGGGAATCCAGACGTTCTCGAACTGCGTCATATGTCATCCTCGGGCGCCGGCGCCCGTCCTGGTTCGGTGATGGGTCATGGTGCGGAGCCCGTGTTCGGGCCCGGGGGAGCGGCGATGCCGCGCACGCCGTGGAGCACGAGATTGATCATCTCGTCGCCGATCTCGGCCACGCTCCCATGCCGCGCGGGGTCGTACCACATGAAGATCCAGTTGAGCATGCCGAACACGTAGAGCGCCGCGTGGCGGCTGGCGCGCGATTCATGGCCGGTGTCGGTGGGCTCGCCCATCAACTCCGCGAGCACGTGGCTCATGAGCCGGTAGTACCGGCGGCGCAGCCCCTCCGTGGTGTGGAAGTGCTCGCCCTGCAGCGACTCGATCTCGTACGTGCAGACCTTCAGCTCGTTGGGGTGGTCGGTGAAGAAGGCCAGATGTCCGATGACGAGGCGCCGCAGGCGCTCGTCCGGCGTGCCCGGTCGCGCCACCGTCTCCTCCTGGGCCGCGAGCAGCGAGGCGAACGTGCGGTACTGGATCTGGTAGAGCAGCTCTTCCTTGCTCTCGAAGTAGTGGTAGAGGCCGGCCAGACTCACCCCCAGCGCGCCGCTGACGTCGCGCATCGAGGTGGCCTCGAAGCCCTTCCGGGCGATCAGCGCCGCGGCCGCGGTGAGCAGGGCATCGAGCTTCTCCCGCGTGGCCGGCCGCTGGGTCGGAGCGTGCGTGCCCGACGTCGTGGATCCGGGGGCCGGGCGGCGGGACGGAGCGGGGCTACTCGGTCGGGGCATGGATGAGCGCGTCCGGTTCGGGGATGGAAGCGGCGGCCGCGGCGCCGTCGAGCGCACGACGGTCGGCGAGGCCACGCAGGATCTTCTCGGGGGTGATCGGCAGCTCGGTGACGCGGACGCCGCACGCATCGTACACGGCGTTGGCGATCGCGCCGAGGACGGGGACCAGGGATCCCTCGCCGATCTCCTTGGCGCCGAAGGGGCCGCGCGGCTCGTAACTGTCGGCCGCCACGCTCCGGATCTCCGGCGTATCGCGAATGGTCGGGATCAGATAGTCGTGCAGGTTCGGATTGAGCAGCCGGCCGCCCGGGCCGGCGACGGTGTCTTCCAGGAGCGTCTCGCCGAGGCCCATCACGATCGAGCCCTCCACCTGGCCGTGGAAGGTCAGGGGGTTGATCACGGTGCCGGCGTCGCTGAAGTCGGTGACACGATCCACGGTCACGAATCCGGTCTCCAGATCGACGCTGACCTCGGCGATCACGGTCGAGAAACTGTAGGCGGGCGAGGTGCCGACCGTACTCCCCTTGAATCCCCCGCCGAGGTCCGCGGGCGGCGTGTACGACCCGGTGCCCACCACCGGTCCGCCCGACCCGAACGCCGACCTCGCCGCGTCGGCCCAGTCCATACCGGCGTCCGGCGCGTCGGCCCGGAAGATCCGCGCGTCGCGGGCCGTCAGATCTTCCGGTGCGCAACCGAGCTTCTCCGCGGCGACCCGCAGGAGCTGCTCCTTCACGCGCCGCGCGGCCTGCTGCACTGCATGACCGGCCATGAGCGTGACGCGGCTCGAGTACGAGCCGAGGTCCAGGGGGGCCAGGGTCGTGTCGCAATCGGCGAGCCAGACGCGATCGTAGGGAATCCCGAGCTCCTCCGCCGCCATCTGCACGAGCACCGTGTCGGACCCCTGCCCGATGTCGGAGGCGAGGATGTGCAGCGACGCGCCGGTCCCGTCTTCGTGCACGCGGATCAGCGCGTTGGAGTGCGGGAACGACGATCGGTAGATCGGATAGCCGGCGCCGGAAACGAACCCGCCGCAGCCCACGCCGATGCCGCGGCCGGTGGGGAGCCGGCCCCGCTTCCGGGCCCACTCCGACGCTTCGCGTGCACGTTCGAGCGTCTGCGTGAACTCGCACGACGACACGTCCAGCGCGTTGCAGGTCCGCGTGTCGGGCGTCATCGCGTTCCGGAGCCGGATCTCGATCGGATCGATGCCGAGGTCCTCGGCGATCATGTCGAGCAGCGATTCGAACGCGAACCGCGGTTGCGGCACGCCGTGTCCGCGAAAGGCACCGGAGGCCGGCAGGTTCGTGTAGATGCGCCGCCCCTCGTAGCGATAGTTCGGCATCCGGTACAGCACCGGGAGCATGGACCCGGCATAGTAGGCCGTGATGACGCCGAACGACGTGTAGGCTCCGCCGTCCAGCACCACGCGCTGCTCCACGGCGGTGATCGTGCCGTCACGGCGGACGCCGATCTTGAGATCGATGTACTGCTTGTGCCGACCCCGGAAGTGGCGGAACATCTCCTCGCGCGAGTACTCCATGCGCACCGGATGCCCGGTACGCCGCGACAGGATCGCGGCGCAGAACTCGAGCGGAGTCGCTTCGGCCTTGGCGCCGAAGCCGCCGCCGACGGCCGGCCGGACCACCCGGATGCGGCCCATCGGAATGTCGAGGGTGCGGGAGAGCGATCGGTGCAGATAGTGCGGCGTCTGCGTGGACGCCCACACGGTGAGGCGGTCGCCGTGCGGCTCCCACTGCGCCAGTGTGGCGTGTGGCTCCATCGGCGCCTGGTACGTCCGGTTGCCGACGAATCGCTGCTCGCGGACGTGGTCGGCGGCGGCGAACCCCGCGTCCACGTCGCCGAAGTGCCAGTCCACACGGGTGTTCACGTTTCCCGCGTAGCGGGGATGCTCCGGATGCACGAGCGGCGCACCGGACGCCAGCGCGGCGTCGGCGTCAAACACGGCGGGCAGCTCCTCGATCTCCACGTCGATCAGCGCCAGCGCGCGCGCGGCGGTCTCGTCATCCACCGCGGCCACCGCGGCGATCTCGTCGCCGACGTAGCGCACCCGATCGGTGGCGAGGATCTGCTCGTCCTCGCGCGCCGGACTCACGCCGTATCGGGTGTCGGGCACGTCGGCAGCGGTGATCACCGCCATCACGCCGGGCAGCGCGCGCGCGCGCGACGTATCGATGCGGCGGATGATCCCGTGCGCGACCGGGCTGCCGAGGATGCGGCCGACGAGGGTCCCGGGCAGCCGGATGTCGGCCGTGTAGCGGGCGCGGCCGGTGACCTTGTCCGGCCCGTCGTAGCGCGGCACGCCGCGTCCGACGATCCCGTGGTCGCGCTGCTGGTCGCGCTCTCCCGCGTCATGGGGCTGCGTGTCGAGCGGCGCGTCCGCAAATTCGCGCCAGTGCTCCACGGCATGCACCATGCGGGGATACGCGCCGCAGCGGCACAGATTGCCGCTCAGCGCCTCGGTGATCTCGTCGTGCGACGGCTCCGGATTGGCATCGAGCAGCGCCTTGGCCGACATCAGGGCGCCCGACGTGCAGTAGCCGCACTGGAACGCGCCGTGCTTGACGAACGCCTTCTGCAGGGGGTGCAGCTCGCCGCCCGAGGCCAGGCCCTCGACGGTCGTGACCGCCGCGCCGTCGACATCGAGCGCGAGTGTGAGGCAGGCCGACGCCGCCTCGCCGTCGATCTGGACGGTACAGGCGCCGCAGTCGCCGGTGCCGCACCCGTGCTTGGTGCCCGTGAGGTCGAGCTCGTCGCGCAGCACCGACAGCAGCGTCGCACCCGGTGTGACGGCCAGGGCCCGCGGTTGCCCGTTGACGGTCAGGTGCAGCAGGCGCTCGTCGCTCACGACGTTCTCCGCGTTCCGGCGGCGCGCGCCGCGGCGCCGGCAAGAGCTCGGCGGGCGAGCACATCGACGATCTGCCGGCGGTAGTCCGCCGACCCACGCACATCGGTGATCGGCAGGGCGGCACCGGCGCACGCGGCGGCAGCCCGCGCGAACACCGCCGCCGTGGCCTCTTCTCCGCGCAGCCGCTCGGCGGCTTCGGGGACCAATACCGGAGTCGGCGCCCCGGCGCCGAGCGCCACCGCCGCTCCGTCGATGCGCGAGCCATCGAGTTCGAGGCGGGCGGCGACCGAGGCGAAAGCCAGGGGGAGCCAGCGCGGCCG
>JBJKRG010000077.1:0-5002 GCA_046704805.1 Gemmatimonadaceae bacterium | reverse complement strand
GTGTTCCACCGTGCGGTGGTGCTTGAAGAAGGAGACGTCGTTGGTGACGGTCTCGATGCGCAGGACGTAGCCGAACTTGTCGTACATCTTGAGGGCGGAGCGGCCCATCTGATGCCGGATCCGGGTGCCCTGAATGCGGGTGCTGAAGTCGTTGCCGACCTCGCCGGTGTAGCGGGGGTCGAGCTTCTTGCCGAGGAAGGTCGCCACGTCCTCCGCACGCACGGCATGAACCGAGGTGCGCACCAGCAGGTCGTAGAGGGCGGCCAGATCCTCCTTGTTCCTGAAGATGATGTCCGTGGCGTACTCGACCTGCATGAGGCTCCAGTGGTAGCCGGCGGGGAACTCGGCCGCCGCGGGGCAGAGCTGGCGGACGTAGCGATCGAGCTTGTGGTGCAGCGCCTCGGCTCTCATCGCGTTGGCGAGTTCCTGAGCGCGCGCGAAGTCGTCGATGTCGACGAAGGCGTTGTCGAGGAGCTTGTAGCCGATGCCGTGGCGCTTGAGTCGGGCGGCGAGCCAGTTGTGGCCGTTCATGCAGAACTGCAGCCGGAAAGGCGCCCAGGTGGGCACCCGCAGGTGGCACAGCCCCAGCTCGGGATCGATGAAGTAGAAGTAGTAATGAAGGCAGCGGCCGGTGTCGGGCTTGAGGAACGTCTTGCCGGTGCGCTTGTCGTGCCACGGCTTGAAGGACGTGCAGGTCTCCATGGCGCTGAAGATGTGCACCAGCCCCGGTTGGGTGCCCCGCTCGGCCAGGATCCCCTGAACGCGGTCCTCCTTGCGGAACGCCTTGATGTGGCGGATGAACTCGATCGTGAGGCCGTGCTCCTCGGCCAGTCGTTCGGCGTGCTCCCGGATCCGCTCACGTAGGGGCTGAGCGAACTGCGTGAAGTCGAAGATGCGGATGTGGCGCTTGGTGAGCTCCCGGCTCATCGCCTGAGCGTGGCAGATGTCGGGAAGCGTGCCTTGGAGGAGGACGCGGTCAAAGCAGGAGATCACGCCGCGGATGACGTCGGCATAACGTTCGGTGAGCATCGGAACACGAGGCGGAGGTGGTCGATCCCACGATCTCGCCCCCACCTCTGTCCCCCGTCAACCCCTCTTTGGTACCGGCTACGCCGGGTTGGGGCATGCACCCCAAAGTGTAAACTGACCTGCGGGCCGATCCATACCCCCCTGAGCCGCACATCCGCAAGCCCCTTCAGGGATCGGGGCATGAAGAGCGCAACCTAACGACTCTCTCCGCTGCGAACCGACTCGTCTCGAAGTGATCTGCGCACGGCCGAGCCATTAAACCTGCCGGCGGTTGGTGCGGAGATCCGCGAGGCGCACGCCGCCATCCGACCCTGGGCCACCGACCCGCACCCGCTGGTCCTGCGGCCGGCGCCGGTGCAGCCCTTGCAGCACAGCCACGACTCTCCAGCCGACAAGGCCGGTAGACTGATCGCCTCACGAAGATTGAACCCTCAGAGGCGCGCATGCCAGCCCAACCCTGGAAGCGGACCTGGAGCCCGACGCCGGTGGTGGCGATGGAGGAGCGTGGCGGACCTGGTGGCACCGTCTACGCCCGATGGTGGCAACCGCGCGGGGTGCGCGGGAAGTGGATTCGGAGGTCGTCCGGGCTCCGGCTGCGCGACGCCGGCGACGAGGGCGTCTCGCCCGAAGAGGAGCGGCGGGCACTGGAGCTGGGTGCGCGCATGCACGCGGCGCTTCGCGCGGGCCGTGATCCCGCGATGGAGCTCAGGGCGGGGCGGCCTCTCGGGGAGGTGCTGGACCTCTACCTCCGGACCGAGACGCCGGGGCTCAGCGGTCGCCATCGCCGCGACCTCGAACGTGCCGCCGGAGTGATTGCGGAAGTGCTCGGCGCGGAGACGCAATGGTCCGCGATCACAGCTACGTCCGCCCGCACGCTCTGGCGAGCCGTGGCGGCCGGGAGCGCGGCGGGCCGGGGCGAGCGTTGGGCGCTCCGGGTCGCCGAGCTCCTCTTCAGGGTGGGCGCCTGGGCCACCCTGCAGGGTGAAGTGGGTTCGGGGTTCTCGGCACCGGCCGCGTGGAGACGCGCGCTTGCCGCCGACTGGGCGCGCATCGCGCGGAAGGGCCAGGCGTCGCCCGCCGTGGGGCGTCCGCGCTACTCCGAAGACGAGGCCGTGCGACTCTGGGCCCGCCTCGACGACGCCGACCCCCGGCTCCGGCTCGTCGTCCAGGTCGGTGCGCCGGGCTTGCGGCTCGTGCAGGTCGCGCGGGTCCTGCGCTCCGACCTCAGACTGGCCCTCGGCGTGGGGGAGCACGGCTTGGGCCGGTTGCACGTCCGAGGGACGCGCGGCAAGCCGGGCGTGACCGTCGACCTGGACGCTGCGGCCCGACGTGCCGTCGATGATGCGCTCACGGGTTTGCTCGCTGAGCGGGAGGCGGCGTACCGTGCCGGGACGATCGGGGACTACGCGCTCATCCCCGGCGGCCGTCTCGTGGGCGACTGTGCGCCGCTCGGGCGTGATCCGCTCCGCCCGATCTCGGTGAGCACGTTGCGGACGCTCCACCGCGCCTGGGAGCGCTCCGCAGACGTGGACCCACGCGGGCTTCGAGCCCTGCGGCGGCTGGGCGCCGACCTCGCGGCCGGCGAGGCGGAAGCCGGTACCACACCGGAGGCGATGGACCACCTGGGGGGCTGGGCCGTGGGGTCCCGCACGCGGGAGCGCGTGTATCGGGACGCCGCCGACCTCCGCGCCCGGGCCGAGGCCGAGCGGCTTCGGGCTCGGATTCGTGCGCGGCTGCGCGTGCCCCACGCGTGCGCACAGCGTGCACAGGGCCCCGCCCTGCCCCGCTCCGGTTGAGCTTCGGGTACTGTCAGGACCCCAGGCACAAGTCGCGACTGCCTGAGGCCAGCCCAGGGACTCTCGTGCCCACCACGACGTCCGCCGCAGGGGGGGTGCTGCCCGCCGCCGGGACCTACGGCCCCGGGGGCGATCCGTCGCCCGTCGCAGACCGCCGCGCTCCCACCTGCCGTCCGTCGGCCGCGCCACGCCGGCGGCTCACTTGGCGCCGGCACCGAAGCCTCCGCACCGTGCCTACGAACACATTCCAGCGACCCTCTTCCCGCCTCCCGATGGCCCAGTATCCTCTCCGGCCCCGCAAGCACGACACGCGCATCCTACGGTGGATCGCCTACCACCGGCGCGTGACGGCGAGCCAAGTCCTCGTGCACCAGTTCATCGCGCGCGGCATCAGCCCCTCCTACGGTGACCGCGTCGTACGCAAACTCATCCGAGAGGGGTTCCTCGCGTCGGAACGCCTCGACCCCGAACGTGGACGCGCGTCCCGGATGGTACTGCGGCTCACGCGCGACGGATGGCGCCGACTCCTCATCGAGCCCCCGAACGACTTCGGCAAGCCCGTTTGGGGCCCCGTGCTCGAGTACCGGCTGCAATTTGCGGAGATGCTATCCACGCGCCAATCGCAGGGCTGGGCGCTCCGACTCATGGACGAGGCCTGGCCGGATGTGCGCGACTGGGTCCGCCGTCCCTACCGCGGCCGGCTGCTGAACGACTCGGAGCGGGTCGAGCGCGACGCCATCGAGCGTATGCCGGCAGTCGAGCTGCCGCTGAACATCCTCGTCCATCCTGAGAGGAAGGAAGTTCGTTTCGTCCTGCCTGTGCGCAGAGGGCTGTCGATCCACACTCGCCTGGCGCACATGCCCCCGACCGGTCTTTGGCCGCCCGTCCCGGTCGAGGTCGTGTGTGCCGAGATGCCCGACCTGCAGCCTGCCATCGTCGAACTGCGGAGGTGGGCTGAACGCGCACGCTCGCAGATCGAGGTCCACGTCGTCAGGCACCACCGCAGTGTCCCGTTGCCAAAGGCGCTGTGGCGGGAGATGCAGCGCGAGCGGGCGAGCTAACGATCCAGGCAGCACCGTCACTGCTGCCGGCTAAGGTCGGAGCGTGACCAGCGCTTCGCGCACACGTGGGAACGCGGGTGGCAGGCTGCATTCGTCAAGGAACGGCGCGGAATCCAGCTGTTGACGAAAAGTGCCACAAACAGCGCCACACCGGAGCGCGATTACGGCGTCTCGTCTTCCCCATCCACCGGCCCTGATGCGGGTCCTCGTCACGCATGGGGATCGGGATCGGGATCCGTTGCAGCGATGCGCGTCCGGTAGGCTTGTACGTCATCGATAGACGCAGGCGGGACTCGAGCAGGTCGGTCTACGTGGACTACGATCAGCAGATCCAGAGGCATCTGAATCGGACGCCGCCATCCAGGACGCCGGAGCGGAAGAGCCTGGAGATCGTGCGGCTCTACTATCCGTCCGGACAGCTCCAGGCGGAGCGGCTGCGCGTCAGGGAGCGGGACGAGCAGCATCCGCCCCCGCGTAGCGACGCGAAGGAAGCGGGGTGCCTGGCCCTGCTCTGGCTGGCAGGGACGGCGTGGGCAGCCGGTGCGGCCGGCGGTGCGCTGGCCGGTGGCTGGGGCGTCGCGATCGGACTCGCCGTGTGGGCGCTCATGGTCTGGTCCTGGATGTGATCGTGTGCGGACTCGACTGGCGGGAGTGGCTGCTGAATCACGACTCGGCTGAGCTCCGGCGCGGACTGCTGAGCACGCTGGAGCGCGAGCGTGAGCTGTTCCGGTGGGGCCTCGTCCTGCACGGCGAGCTGACTCTGGAGCGCGGCGGCATCATCGCCGCGGTCACGCCTCGGGAACGGGTCTACCTGACTCCGGACCTGCTCGCGCCGATGCGTCGGCGGATCACCATGCTGGGTGGCTACGTCCCCATCCGTCTGACCCTACCAGCCACCCTCGACGGCTGGCCCGCCGACGTGCCGGTGCCCGAGATCGCGTTCCGCATGCTCCCGCGATCCGGCGTTGGCCGCGTGGTCCCGTATCGTGGACAGGAGCTGCGCGGGCGGATCACGTGGGTGGACCTCGCCCGCTCGCCGATGGTGCTGCTCCTGACCGAGCGCCTCGACGGCTGGCCTCCGTAGAGAGAGAGGATCAGATGGACCAGGCAGATGCG
>JBJKRG010000076.1:0-20833 GCA_046704805.1 Gemmatimonadaceae bacterium | reverse complement strand
CGACGCGTTCTTTGCCACGATCGCCAGCCTGACCACGTTGACGGTGAAGAAGGGAAACGTCGCGTTCGTCGTTCGCGTCTACGGCGTCACGGGGCAACTGAAGCAGGTGAGCATGGAGAAGTCGATGGCGGAGGCGGTGCTCACGCGGTTGTAGGTTCACCGCGGTACGCCGAGCCCGTGGCAAAACCGAAGCACGCCCACCGCCCGACGACAGTTGTCGCCCGCTAGGGCCGACCCCCGAATGCGCGCCGCGCTTGCTCCACCTGCTTGCGCAACGCCGGCACGGCGCCGGCCGTGGCCGGGTTGGCCGCGAGCCGCGCGAGCGTCAGATCCACCGCATCGAGCCCAAGATTGGCGCCGAACCGGGTGGAAACCTGCCGGAGCGCGCTCTGGAATCCGGGGTCGGACTGCAACTCCGTCTCACCCAGTGCCTGCGCCTTGCCGATGAGGTCGGTCAGCACGGCCACCGCGCGCTTCGCGTTTTCCGGCGAGGCGAGATTCCGCGAATCGGTGAATCGAGCCACCTCGGGCAGGCTCGCCGCGAAGCGCTGCAGCGCCGCGGCCTGCGCCGCGTTGCGTGGGTGGTTCTGGTGCATGACGGCCTGGGCGGCGCCCATGATCGCGAACGGGGCCATGGCGGCATGCGTCAGGACCGGCGTCCCCGACACCACACCGGTGAGCGGCAACGCCACGAGCCCGAGTCCACCCAGCACGTGGACGACGTGGAGTGTCCTGCCCTCGACGCGGAATACCACCCGGATCAAGTCGCGCAGGGGAAAGAAGCCGAACCCCGCCGCAGCCACGAGCCATGCGAGCGATGTCGCGGACCGGCCCCCGATGGCGAAATGCTCATACGCCGCGAGGCAGCCGACGGCGACGAGCAGGGCCCCGAGGTGCAGCAGGATCTTCGCGGCGATGCGCCGGGCCGAGGGGCGAGGCCTGGCACCGGTGGGCTCGGCGGGCCGTCCCGGCATGAGCATGGGGGTCGCCTCCAATGGCGGGGCCTCAATCATAATGACGGCCCGGTTCGCCGGGGAGAGGGGGTCGCCACCCGCCCCGTGCGCGGGCCGGCGGAGCGTGCTGCGCCGTCAGCGGATTCTGAGCCAGACGATCACTCCGGCGATCACCACGGGCAGGAGAACGGTCAGCCCCACCCGCCACCGCCCGGCACGCAGGGATCTCCATGCGGGGTCGTGCACGTAGAACGTGCCCTCGTCGGCCTCGATGAGCACCCGATGCCGGAGGAGCCGGCGAAATGCCGTGCGCTTCGCGACGCCGATCTCCCGCGGTGAAACGGCGCCGCGGGGGTTGACGGCACCGATGCGTCGGAAGGCCTTGATGATCTGCCGCTCCCTCGTGGCCGCGGCGCTGGTTCTCATGGTGAATTCCTCCACGGCCCGGGCCCGGGCCGCGCCTGCTCATCACCATACGCCGCCATGTTCCCGATTTCCAGCAGGCCCCGGATGCACACGCCGCCGGATGGTTGCCGCGCATCCGGTCGCCCGCTGCCGGCTACTTGGCAGCCGTCGGAAGATCTTCGAGCAGCCGCTCCACGAGGTTCTGGCGCTCGACCAGTTCATGGCGGAGCTCGTGCTGCTCGGTCCGGGCGACTTCCCGCTGCAGTCCGGGCAGATAGTCGTGCAACAGCTCCCGCAGGAGCTCGGTTTCGCGGTCGGTAAGATCGAGTTGCATGGTGTCCTCCGATGTTCCCCGGCATCCCAGCGCGGAGCGCTCCGATCCTCCGGCGCTCGATGGCGCTACCGAATCATACGTGCACCCGGCGGATGCGGCGAGGCCGTGCGGCCGTGTTTACACTCTGCCAGGAGAGCAGAGCGCCGTCCCCACGCACCCTTCTTGTACACCGAAACGGACGGAACGGGCGAGCGTCGAGAGCCCGCGTGGACCCGATATGCGCGTGCGCACTCTGTTCCCGGAGTCCCTCGCGGTCTGACGCCGCGCGTCGCGATCCCGTGGATCGTGCCCAGCGGCCGAAACTATCTCCGGCCGGCCGGCCATGCCCAACCGATGAGACTACCGAGCAGGCCGCCCGCCGCGGCGCCCTCGCCCGCCGAGAACAACATCACACCGACACGCGCGCGTGTCGGGTGGCAGGGGGTACCGGTGCAGCCGATACTGTAGAGGCTGCCGCCGACGGCGCCAAGCACGGCCCCGATGACGGCGCCAGCGACGACCCCCCGGCACGTGTGTCTCGATCGGGAGGCCAAGACCGGGTCCGCGAGCCCCGACGAATCTCCACGCCCAGCACATGGATGGTCGCGGCCAGCGGCCAGAAACCCGATCAACGCACCGGCCGGAATCGACACCGCAACGATGCGATGGCTGCTTGCCTGATCGTGCCGATGGACGATCGTCGCGGGAATGGCGGCCACCGCTGCCCCGAGTCCTGCCCCGACCAGGGTCGAGACGGTGCGGTCGGTGGCGCACGCGCGGCCCGTCTGCGCGCGGGCACCGCGCGGTGATCCGACCACGGAGAGGAGGACGGACGCGCCAAGCGCCACAAGAAACGCTCGGCTGTCCGTGAGGCGGCGTGCTACGACCTTCATTGGCGGTGTCGCATGGAACGGGGTGGGTGTCGTGACGAGACCATTCCGTTTCCCCGGATCGCCCGACATGCTGGAAACCCTCCGCGGCGCAGCGCTCGCGGTCGCACAGAGCAAGATTCCGTCCGAGCCGCTATACCGCAACCCGAATCTTGTCTGCGCCACGGATTAGCATCCTTCGAACTCGATCGCGGTGCCGTTGTGCTGCATGCGCGTACGCAGGCTGTTTGGATGTGTGCGCACCACGTCGTCCCGACGCTCCTCCGTGAACCGGATGTGCCGGCCGCCGGTGACCAAGAGGTGGATGGGTGCGCGCGCGTCCGCGGGCCCTCCTGAGGAGCCTCAGCACGTCATATGGGCGCCCATGTATCCGTCCTCGACGCCCACCGCGGACGGCGGCCGTTCGTTGCGGCCTGCAAGTACGGGACGTACGTTGGCCCAATCCCCCGTCAGAGTGCCCCCCGTGAGCAGCGACCTGCTGCAGCAGTTGCAGTCTTCTCTCGGCTCCGAGTATCTGCTCGAGCGCGAACTCGGTGGCGGCGGCACGTCGCGCGTCTTCGTGGTGGAGGAACGGCGGTTCGGGCGGCGGGTGGTCGTGAAGGTGCTGAACCCCACGCTGAGCCTGGGCATCTCCGCCGAGCGCTTCGAACGCGAGATCCGGCTGGCGGGACGCCTTCAGAATCCACGCATCGTTCCTCTCCTGCGGGCCGGCCGGGTCGGCGAGCTGCCGTACTACATCATGCCCTACGTCGAAGGGGAATCGCTCCGCCGGCGCATGGCCGCCGCTCCCCTGGCACGCGACGAGGCAGTCCAGATCCTGCGCGATGTCGCGCTCGCGCTCGAATACGCACACGCGCAGCGGATCGTCCACCGGGATATCAAGCCCGAGAACGTCCTGCTGGCCGACCGCACGGCGGTGGTCACGGATTTCGGGATCGCGAAAGCCATCAATGCGGCCACGACGTCGACGGGCGGCGGCATCACCAGCATCGGCACGGTGGTCGGAACGCCTGCCTACATGTCGCCCGAGCAGGCTGCCGGTGGTGCGGTCGATCCGCGTACCGATCTCTACGCCTGGGGCGTCATGGCTTACGAGCTGCTCGCCGGCGTGCACCCGTTCGCCGGCTGCTCGACGGCGCAGGCGGTGCTGGCCGCGCAGATCTCCGATGTGCCGCGGCCGCTGGGGGCCGTTCGCCCCGAGCTGCCGGCCGCGCTCGCCGCCCTCGTCGACCGCTGCCTGGCCAAGGATCCCGACGCGCGCCCGGCGACGGCTTCGGAACTCCTCGAGCATCTCAACCGGGCGGTGGATCCGCCGGCCGCGCCGCGCGCCTGGCTTCCGCTCCGAATAATGCTCCCGATCGCCGCGGTCGCGGTGGCCGCGGCAGCGATCCTCGGCTGGCTCTACGTCCGGAGCGAGCACCGGCACTGGGCGCTCGACGTCGCGCTTCCGCGTGCCGAGCAGCTCCGGGGCGCCGACCAATCACTCGCGGCCTACCTGCTCGCGAAACGCGCCCAGGCGTATCTCCCGACGGACACGCAGGTGGCACGCGTTGTGGCGGAGAACACGATGGAAGTGTCGGTGACGTCCACGCCCCCCGGGGCGGAGGTGTCGATCCAGGATTACACGACGCCCGACAGCGCATGGTACTCGCTGGGCCGGACACCGATCGACACGGTGCGAATTCCGAAGGGATACTTCCGATGGAAGGTGGCGAAGGCGGGAGTGGGCGAATACGTCACGGCACCCTACACGGCACAGGTGATGAAATTCCCGATCGATTCGGCGCTGGCTGCGCCGCCGGGCATGGTGCGGGTGCCGGAACAGAAGAAGTGGGAGGACTACATCGATTTCGTCGGATGGGTGGGGCCGTTCACCTTGCCGACGTTCGATATCGATCGCTTCGAGGTCACGAACCGGCAGTACCAGGCGTTCATCGACTCCGGTGGGTACCGTACGCCGAAGTACTGGACGGTGCCGTTCGTGCGGGACGGGCATGCGATCCCGCGCGCGCAGGCGATGGCGCTGTTCCGCGACAGAACGGGCCGGCCGGGTCCGTCGACCTGGGAGGGCGGACACTACCCGGATGGTCAGGCGGACTACCCCGTCTCCGGCGTGAGTTGGTACGAGGCGGCAGCGTATGCGGCGTATACGGGCAAGAGTCTGCCGACCTTCGCGCAGTGGTACCAGGCCGCTCCGCCGTGGGCCGGCCGCTACGTCGTGGCGATGAGCAACATCTCGCGGTCGGCGCTCGCTGCCGTCGGAACGTTCAAGGGCGTGGGTCCCTATGGCACCTACGACATGGCGGGCAACGTGCAGGAATGGTCGGTGAACGCCGACAACGCGGGGAACCGGTTCATCCTCGGCGGTGACTGGGCGTCGCAGTCGTATGTGTATTCCGACCCCGCGTCGCTGTCGCCGTTCGACCGCTCGCCCGGGAACGGCATCCGTTGCGTTCGCAACCTGCAGCCGCTGCCCGCGGCGGCCGTACGACCCGTGACGCCTCTCAAGCGCGATTTCTCGAAGTACCATCCGGCCGGCGACGCCGTGTTCGACGCCTACCTGATGATGTATCGATACGACCGGACGCCGTTGAACGCGAAGGACGAGGGCGTCGTCGCCGAGACCCCGGACTGGCGTGAGGAAAAGGTCAGCTTCGATGCCGCGTACGACAACGAGCGAATCACCGGGTATCTCTTCCTGCCCAGGCGCGTGCACCCCCCGTATCAGACCGTGCTGTTCTTCCCCAGTGCCCGGGTCTACGACCTCACGGACAGCCGGGATCTCGGCGACGTGTCGTTCTTCGACTACGTGGTGCAGAGCGGACGCGCCGTGTTCTACCCGGTCTATCAGGATACCTATGAGCGGCGCCGCCCGTCCGTGCGGCCCGGATCGGCCGCCGCTGCCACCGTGCTGATCCAGCGGGCCAAGGATGTCGGCCGCGCGCTCGACTACCTGGCGACGCGCCCCGACGTCGCCACCGACAAGCTCGCCTACATGGGCGTCAGCATGGGCGCCGCCGAAGGGGTCATCTACGCCACGCTCTATCAGGACCGGTTCAAGGCGGTCGTCCTCCTCGACGGCGGATACTTCCTCGAGAAACCAGCGCCCGGCACCGATCAGGCCGATTTCGCCCCGCGTTTGAAGAAACCGGTCCTGATGATCAACGGACGGTACGACTTCAGTTTCTCGCCGCTCACCACACAGGCCCCCCTCTTCCGCATGCTGGGCTCGCCGGCATGGGACAAGCGCCACATCCTGCTCGATACGCCTCACGACGTGCGGGCCGATCGCCCGGTTCTCGTGAAGAGCGTCCTCGACTGGCTCGACCGCTATCTGGGGCCGGTACAGTAGGCGCTGCGTCTCGACCTGCCCCCGGGGGCTGGCCAGATCGCGTTCCGTGCGCGATTCTCTGGACGCGCCACCCGCCCCCCGAGCAAGCCCTACCGATCCAGCTCCCGCCACACCGCCTCCGGAGGACCGCCGTGACCAAGCCTGAAGATCTCCTCGAACAGACCCAGGCCGAGCTCGAAGACACCGACTTCGACGAGGAAGCATTCGGCATCGATCGCCGGCACTTCGTCTTCCTCTCCCTCGCCGCTGCAGCGGCCACCACGCTCGGCGCACCCGCTGCCGCCATCGCCCAGGCCACCGGGCGCCGCAGTACCGGAAGGGCCGCCGGCACCGCCGCGCAGGGGTTCCAGCAGCAGCAGGAGACTCCAGTTCCGCTCGGCAACGGCGAGCCGCCCGCGCTCCAGTTCCAGCCCTACCCCGGCGGCACCGGTGCCCTCATGGAGCACCTCGTCCGCAAGCACGGCGCGGCTGCCTTCGACCGCGGCACCTACGAGCCCGAGCCGTGGACCGGCGCGGTGCCCACTTCCGACGAGGAGATCGCCTTCCTCCCCGCGCACCGCCTGTCCGCGATGCTCAAGGCGCGCAAGATCACCTCAGCGCGCCTCACCGACATCTACCTCACGCGCATCAAGCGGCTCAATCCCACGCTCCTCTGCGCCGTGACCATCATGGAAGAGCAGGCACGCGCCGCCGCTGCGCAGGCCGACCGCGAGATCGCCGCCGGCCACTACCGCGGCCCGCTGCACGGAATCCCCTACGGCATCAAGGACCTGTTCGCCACCAAGGGCGTGCCCACTACCTGGGGCGCCAAGGACTTCGAGCACCGCATCATCGACGAGGACGCCGAGGTGGTCGTCCGGTTGCGCAACGCCGGCGCTGTGCTGATCGCCAAGCTCGCCACCGGTCTGTTCGCGCAGAACGACCAGTGGTTCCGCGGCCGCACGAACAACCCGTGGAACCTCTCCGAGGGCTCGAGCGGCTCGTCCGCCGGACCCGCATCGGCCACCGCCGCCGGCTGCGTCGCCTTCGGCATCGGCACCGAGACGGACGGGTCGATCGTCTCTCCCACCATCCGCTGCGGATTGAGCGCCATACGCCCCACCTTCGGGCGTGTGAGCCGCTACGGTGGCATGGTGCTGTCCTGGTCGCAGGACCGCGTGGGCGCCATCGCGCGCACCAGCGAAGACGCGGCGATGGTGTTCAATGTCATCCACGGCGTGGATGAGAAGGATCCGTCCACGGTGACCACGCCCTTCCAGTTCGACCGGAACATCCACCTGGCGTCGCTGCGCATCGGCGTGGACGATCAGGCGCCCCCCGAGCTGGTGAACAAGCTGGAGTCGCTCGGCATGAAGCCGGTGACGATCGGCGCGCGCCCCACGGTGGCCGGGATCAGCAGGACCTCGGGCGGGCTCAACGTCGAGTACGCCGCCGCGTTCGACTCGTACGTGCAGAAGAAGGCCAGGGAGATCGGCCTCGACCTCAACAAGCTGCCTCCGGGACCGCGGCGCATTCCCTACGGCCTGCCGGCCGGCAGCCCGCCACCCACGGATCCCGAGGCACCCGCCGACTGGAATCCCCGGTTCGTGTACGGTCGCACCATTCCCGGCTTCGAGTTCCTGCAGACGGAGCGCCGGCGCTACATCCTGATCAGCAAGTGGGCCGAGTACCTGAAGGACGTCGACATGTACATCGGCAGTCCGTTCGCCGACGTCAACGCGTGCGCCCAGACCGGATACCCCAGCGCCGTGCTGCCGTACAAGTTCGGCGTGCCCGAGACGTTCCGCGGACGCCGCGGCGGGCGGGGTGGACGTGGAGGCCGGGGCGGGCGCGGGGGGCGCGGCGGCGGGGAGGCACGCGCCGAGCAACCGCAGCCGAAGCTCAACCCACAGCCCATCTGCGGGCAGATCATCGGCACGCTGTACAACGACGACCTGATCCTCTCGGTCGCCCACCAGTTCCAGACACACGACGACACGGTGAACCGGCACCCATCGCTGTAGACGCCGGAGGGGCGAAGGACCGACGGGCCATGCGCGGACGGCACCGCGCACGGCCCGCGTCGTTCAGAACCGGTAGCTGACCGACAGGAAGTTCTGCGAGCTGCGGTAGCCCGTTCCCGCCTCGCGGTAGATCGAGAACATCACGAAGACCGACGGGCCCACGGCCCAGTCGGCATCGAAGCTGCTCCAGGTGGTGTGCGACGGGCCGATGCCCAAGTCCACGGTGGTCGGCGTCGAAGTGCGCACGCCCCCGGTGACTTCGACATGGACGGCGTTGACCGGACTCGCCTCGACGGAGAGCGACTGCAGGTCGCCGCTGGACAGGTCCCCGCTGTACCGCGTGGCGCGGGCCCGGGCGCCGAAGTCCAGCGCGGTGATGCGCATCAGCCCCACCGACCCGGTGTACGACTGCGCACGGCCGGCGGGTCCGCCGCTCGTGTTCCGCGCCGTGCCGCTCACGCGGAAGCGCCCGTGCAGGTTGAGCGAGAGCCCGCCCCACTCGCCCTGCCGGAAGCTGTTGTCGAACACGGTCTCCGGGCTCACGTAGTCCTGGTAGAGCCGCACATTGCGGCGGTTGTCCAGCCCCCCGTTCAGACTCAGCGCGTCGGTGAGTGAGACGTTGACCGTCGCGAACGTCGAGGTGGGAGTCGCCACCGAGTGCTCCTGCGCCAGGCGCCAGCCGCGGTTGATGTCCACCTCCTGTGTCAGATACGCGGAGACCCGCGGCGTGATGAACGTCGCCGTCGCATAGGTGAACTCGCGGTCGATCTGCCCCATCGTGTATGCCCCCACTCCGCCCAGCGTGAGCGACCACAGCGGCATCGACATCGCCGCGTTGTGCCACTGCACGTACGCGCCGTACTCGCGCGTCGAGTCCGAGAACGCGAAGGTGAACAGGCTGGGCTGCAGTCCGCCGAACACTCCGGCGCCCCAGTGTCGCCGGTTGTAGTCGACGGCCACCCCGTCGAACATGCCCACCGAGCTGCTCGTGGCCGAGAACTGCCGCCCGATGGTGACGGTGGTGGCGCTGCCCAGCGGATTCCACTGCACGTCGGCCTTGTAGACACGAGTGACGTTGAGTGGGTAGGTGGGCGCCGGGTGCGTGCTGTCCGGCGGCCCGAGGATCGACCGCTGCGCGCGCACGTCCACCGAGACGCCGAACGGTGACTGGGAGAGATGCGTGCCGTCGAGCCGGAGGTCGAACGCCGGCTGCGACATCGTCCCCGCCGGTCCGATGCCGGCGTCGGTGTTGAGGTAGCGGACCCCGATGCGCCCCCGCAGCCGGTTCATCGGGCTCATCAGCGGGGCCGGCGAGGTCGTCCGTTCGCCGGACGTCTTACCCGGTGTGGCTGCCGCGACGGTGACGACCGGCGTGAAGCTCGCCGAGTCGCCGACGGCGACCGTGGCTCCCGCCGGCCGCACGATGGTGCACGCGGCACTGCTCGAGGAGATGTACTTCACCGCCAGCTCGGCGACGAACGTCGTGTCGCGGCGCACCTCGAGGTGTGCCCCGGTCCGCAGTCCCATCTGCGTGCCGGCGTCGACGTACACGGTGGGCCCGCTGATGTAGGTCACGTGCGCCCAGGCCCGCGTCGAGTCGGTCCGCACGGTCGAGTCGGCAGGAGGCCGCGCCCGGGCCGCCGCCGACTGGGCCCGCAATGGCGCGGCGACGAGGATCGCCACGGCGAGCATGAGCGCGGGGACGGGGGCGGGGGCCCCCCGATGCACCTTCGCCATCAGCCGCCGCCGTTCCCGCGCGGGTGGCACGAGTAGCAGGCGGTGGCCACGTACTGGTAGCCGCTGACGCCCTGGTGGCTCGAGTTGGTGCTGCTCTGTCCGTGGCATCCCCCCGACATGCAGGTGAACACGCCGTAGTTGGTGGCCGAGGTATGGCAGTCGGAGCACTGCGTCCACCGCCCCTTGTGCGTGCCCGAGTAGATCGGGAAGAACGTGGCATCGTGGTCGAACGTCGCGCCCGCCCACGTGGTCGTGGTGTGGCACTGGTCGCAGGTCTGGGGGAAGCCCGCGGCCGCATGGATGGGGTTGGTGGTGTTGTTGTAGTCCGTCAGGTGGCACCCGACGCAGGTGGTGGGCGTCCCCTTGAACACGTTGTTGATGTGGCAGGCGGTGCACGCCAGCGACGTATGCGCACCGGTGAGCGGGAAGCTCGTAGTGCTGTGGTCGAAGGTGGCGTTCGTCCAGTCGGTCGTGCTGTGGCAGGTCTCGCACGTGGTCGGGAATCCGGCGGCGGCGTGCGGCGGATTCGACGTGTTGTTGTAGTCCGTCTGGTGGCACGACACGCACAGCGTGGACTTGCCCTTGTACACCCCATCGCCGTGGCAAGCGTTGCACGCCACGGCCTTGTGCGCTCCGGTGAGCGGGAACCCGGTGAGGTCGTGGTTGAACGACGCGCTCTGCCAGTTCAGCTCGCTGTGGCACTGCCCGCATGCCTGCGGGAAGGCGCCCGCCACGTGGTCGGGGTTCTTCGCCTGTTGGTAGTCGGCGGAGTGGCACCCGAAGCAGGTGGTGGGCCGGTTGGCGTACTGCGATTGCCCCGGCGCGGCCGGGAGATGACACGATTCACAGGGAACCATGGCGTGCGCCCCCTGCAGTGGGAACCGCGTGAGGTCGTGCATCCGCCGCATCGCGGCGGGATCGACGAAGCTGCGTGTACTGTGGCACCGCTCGCAGTCCGTCCCGAACTCGCCGTGGTGCACGTCGGTGTGGCAGGACGCGCACGCGGTGGACGTGTGTGCGAAGTCGAGGGTGTGGTGGCAGGCCGTGCAGGGTGCCTTGGCGTGGGCGCCCATGAGCGGGAAGCTCTGCGGGTGGTGGAACGCGGCGCTGATCCGGGCCGGCTTCCAGCCGGCGGGGCTGTGGCACATGCTGCAGGCGCCGATGCCGGCGCCGTGCGGGTTCTGGGGCTGCTGCGCGCCCGCCGTGGTCCCGGCGGTCAGTGCGGCCGCCAGCACGACAGCCAGGAGTCGGAAATGTCTCATGAACCACTCCCTCCTTTCGGCAGGCTTCCGCTGTGACAACTCGCACAGGTGGTGGGAAGCCCGCTGTAGATCACGCGCGAGCGTCCGTCGGGCAGACGTTCGGGCTTGTGGCACGACGCACAGGGGACCTTGGCGTGGGCCCCCTGCAGCGGGAACGACGTATCGCGGTCGTGGTTGAACTTCGACGCCGGCGTGAACGAGTTCACGTCGTGGCAGGTCGCGCAGGCGCCGCCACCCCGCATCGATGCGAACTGGTTGCCGTGCGGGTTGTCGGCCGCGTGGCAGGCACGGCAGGTGGTGGAGCGGTGCCGGTCGAAGAGCAGCGGCGTGACCCCCTTCGGCGCCAGGATCAGCGTCGACGTGGCCGGCTTCCCCTTCATTTCCGCATGACAGGCCACGCAGGGCACGGCCCGGTGCGCGCCGTCGAGCGCGAAGCTGAACCTGGCGTGCATGGCCATGTCCACCGTCGACGGCCGGAACGCCGCCGCGTCGTGACAGGCGGCGCACCCGCCGGCTACCGGGAACGCCCCGCCCTTCGCGAACCGTCCCTTGTGGGGATCCACGTGGCAGTCGCGGCAGGCGGTCTCGGGCACCCGGAGCACCACGTGCGCCGTGCCGTAATACGCCGCCGTCTTCGGGAGCTTCGGCAGGCCGTGCCTCGCCAACGCGTGACAGGCGCCGCAGGCAACCTTGGCGTGCCGCCCGTTCAGCGGAAATCCCGCCTTCGCGTGCGCCGCCAGTGAGAAGGTGCTCGGCTTCCAGCCGGTATTGGAGTGGCAATCCTCGCACGCCCCCTGGTCGGGACGCGACGCGAACTGCGCCCCGTGCGCGTTCGCGTGGCAGTCCGCACAATGCGCGAACGGCGGCGTGAGGTTCACGTGCTTCCCCACCATCTTGTGGCACGCGCTGCACCGGACCGTCGCGTGCTTCCCGGTGAGCGGATACGGCGTCGCCGCATGCATCGCCACGGTGAAGGTGGACGGCGTGAATCCCTGCACCCGATGGCAGGCCGAGCAGTCCGCGGGCTTGCCGTTCACCAGCGCCATGCCGTGGTGCGGATCGGTGTGGCACGACCGGCAGGTGGCGAAGGGCGGATCCTTGATCTTCAGGTTGGGACCGTGGCACGCGTCGCACGACAGCCCCCGGTGCTTCCCGACCAGCGGGAAGCGCGTGGCATCGTGGTCGAACGTGCGCTGGTTGATGACCTTCCACCCCTTCGTCGTGTGACAGTCGGAGCAGCGGGCCGACACCTTCCCGCGGTGTGGATCGGCGTGGCAGTCCGAGCACAATTTGAACGACAGCGGCTTGAATCGCGGGATGAGCCGCCCCTTGGCATCGGGCTTGATGCCGAGGCGGGGTGCCAGATGGCACTTGTTGCACGCCACGTCGGCGTGCTTCCCGGTGAGCGGGAACGCCGAGCTGTCGTGATCGAACTTCGGCGCCGGCTTCCACGCCTTCGTATCGTGGCAGCGCGCACAGCTCTCGGAGAGCGAGCCCTGGTGCACGTCGTCCGCCCGGTGACAGGAGGCGCACGCCGTCTCCAGGCCCAGCCAACCGGCGGAGCCCTTGCGCGGCGAGAGCGCGGCCGCGGGACCGACGCGGAACTTCAGCGTATGACAGTCCTCACACTTCGCCTCCGCGTGCTTGCCCGTCAGCGGCCATCCGGCCTGGGCGTGGTCGAACCGCTCCGGCGAGCCGTTGGGCCAGGCGATGAGCTTGAAGTCGATCCCGGCGTGATCCGGGTGGCAGCTGCCGCACTTCTGCTGTTGCTGCCCCACCACGCGGGCGTGGTAACCCTGCCCGTGTGCGATGAGCCAGGCGACACCGCGGTGGCAGGCCAGGCACTGCTTCTCCATGGCCTCCCGGTGCAGGCCGTGGCACTCGGTGCAGTGCGTGGGGCCCTCGAGCGCGTGGTGCGCGCGGGCCAGCGGGCCCGGCGAGATCTGGGCGTGTGCGCCCGCGGGGAGCGCCAGCAGCAGGACGGCGCAGATCAGGAGGCATGTGCGCATTCACCCGGCCCGCGCCTGCTGCTGGGGCACCGGAACGTCCTTCTGCACGATGCGCACGCCCAGCCGCTCCAGGAACGTGTGCGGGGCCTCGCCGCCGATGCGGATCACCACATAGTCGGTGGGAAGGATCGCCGAGTCGCCGTTCTGCTCGATCACGACCACGTCGCTCCGGATCTCGCGCACGTGGCTCTCGAACAGCGGCCGGACCTTTCCGTCGGCGATGGCGCGGTCGATCTTCTCGCGGTTGCGCGCCGCGATGCGGCCGAAGGCATCACCGCGATAGGAGATGCAGACGGTCGTCCCCTTCTGATTGGCGAGGCCGAGCGCCGATTCCACGGCGCTGTCGCCCCCGCCCACGACCAGCACCCGCTGGCCCGCGAACGCCTCCATCTCGACGATGTCGTAGAACACGTGGTCGAGCCCCTCGCCGGGCACGCCGAGCCGCCGCGGACTACCGCGGCGGCCCATGGCGAGCACGACCCGGCGCGCCAGGTAGCCGCCGTTTGCCGTTTCCACACGGAACAGCGAGTCGTCGCGCACCACCTGGTGCACCTTCTCTCCGGTGCGGACGTCCAGCCCGGTGTCGGCGACGATCGTCTCCCACACCTGCAGCAGGGTTTCCTTGGAGCCGTCGGCCACCCAGAGGTCGCCGTACAGCGGCATGCGGACCGGCTCGGCGAGCAGCAGCTTGTGCCGGGGGTACTTCCGCACGGTGTCGGAGAGCGAGCCCTGCTCGAGCACCACGTAGCTGAGGCCGGCGCGCAGGGCTTCGAGTGCGGCGCTCAGTCCCGCCGGTCCCGATCCCACGACCACCACGTCCACCGCGTCGGTGCGGCCGTCGGCGCGCGGCTTTCCGGGCGGAAGCACCCGCGCCACGTGCTCCATGGCCAGCTTCCCTTCGTTGATCGCGTTCTTGATGAGCCCGCGGCCACCCAGTTCCCCGACGATGTAGAGACCGGGCACGGTGGTCTGGAAGTTCACGTCGAGCAGGGGAACGGTCACGCGGTTCACGGCGGCGCCGGTGGTCACGAGGATCGCTCCCACCGGGCAGCCGCGGACGCATTCGCCGTGGCCCTTGCACCGGGCGTCGTCCACGACGGCCAGCTTGCCGCGCAGGGTGATGGCGCCGGGCTCCGGGCAGGACGCCACGCAGGTGCCGCACCCCACGCACATGTCGGCGCGGACGAGGGCTTTCGGCTCGCCGCCTGCATCGGGTTCCTCCGTCGCGATCGGCGCCAGCACCATCTCGAACACCTGCTGCGGCACCCCGCACTTCGGGCAGTGCGTGGCCCCGTCCGGGACGGGGGCCCGGCATCGCGGACACGGCCTGGCCGGAGCCCGCGGAGCGGCACGACGGGACGCCCGGTCCGCGCGCATGTGCATCCAGACGGCTACGAGAGTGAGAGCGAGGAAGGCGAGAGTCGTCGTCAACATGGCGGCGTCACCGGAACCAGGTCGCGCCGACCGCGACCACGACCACAACGTGGATCACCACGGCCACGAACGCTGTGATGGCGAACGGACGGTGTGCCACGTGCCAGAAGCGGAACACCTTGTGGGTGGCGTTGAGCATGCGGGACTGCTGGGCCAGCGTCAGCTCCCGGTTGGCCAGGCGCAGCGCATTCTCGAGATGTGCCTCGTCCAGGCGGTGGTTGTCGGGTGCGAGCGCCGCCCAGCGCGCGCGCAGCTGCCGGGTCCGCCGCCACCGGAACAGGTCGTTGGCCACCAGCCGGAACACGATCCGCAGTAGGTTGCCGTCGGCCGAGTCCTGGGTGCCCCCGTGCAGCGTCGTCTCCAGCGCCGCCGGCGTGAGTCCGGTCGCCGCCGCCAGTTCCTGAATCAGCTCGCGTCGCTGCGCCGCGACCTCCTCGCGCGTCAGCTCGATGCCGTTCCGCGCCCGGGGGATGCGGGTGTACAGGTAGCGGCCCACGACGCCGCTCGCGATCACGACCAGCATCGCGAGGAGGCCCAGGCCGATCACGCCGCCCGACCGCCAGGCCGTGTGGATGGCCAGCAGGAGGGGGAGCGCGAGCGCCGTCGTCACGTGCACGTCCAGCCACTTCCCCACCGATCCCGTCCAGCGGAGCGACTTCCACTTCTTCCGCAGCGGATACAGCCAGAGGAAGAGGAAGATCAGGAACGCCAGGATGCCGGCGGATTGCCCGATGTACCCCGATGGGCTCAGCCACGCATGACGGGGATCACGGACGCGGACGGCAAGCGGCGCCAGGTAGTATGGCGCGCCGACGATATTGATGACGACCAGGGGAACCGTGATCACGATCAACACGATCGTGCTGCGGCGCAATCCGGATTTCTGGCCCTTCACACGCCCGACAGGCTGGATAGGTCGGGCCTTGGCGGCGGTCGCCATAGGTCTTGCACTTTCGGGGAATTACGGTGGTACGCGTCGTCGCGGGTTGTATACACACTCCAGCATCTACTGGTCCAAACGCGTCAGATGTTCAGTCGTCACGCACGGGGGCGCGCGTGTGATGGCTGTCACGGACGCGACGTTATCAACTTGCGAATGGCGACGTCGGGCGACCGCGTGCCCGCGCCGATCCGGCGTGAGGCCGCAGGCCGTCGACTCCCGCTTTTGACAGTGGAAGTACGGGCGAGTTGATTCGTCCACACCGGCTGGCCGGAGTGCCCCCGACGCCGCGGAAGCCGCCGTAGCCTCACTTCTCGACCCGTGCTTCTCATCCTCGCGGCCGCGTTCGTCCTCTCGGGCGGCGCCGGCCTGATCTACGAAACGATCTGGACGCGGTATCTCGGCCTGTTCCTCGGCCACGCCGCGTACGCCCAGATCCTCGTCCTCGTGATCTTCCTCGGCGGCATGTCGCTCGGTGCGATGGCCGCCGCCCACCGCTCGGCGAGGCTCCGCCAGCCGCTGCTCTGGTACGCCGGCGTCGAGGCCGGGGTCGGCGTGATCGGCTTCGTCTTCCACGGCCTGTTCGTGGCGGCCACCAACCTCGCCTATGCGCACCTCTTTCCCCTCGCGGCGGCGAGCGTGGGGAGTACCGGCGTCACCGTGGTGCAGTGGTCGCTGGCGGCGCTGCTGATCCTGCCGCAGTCGGTGCTGCTCGGCGCCACCTTCCCACTCATGACGGCCGGCGCGATGCGCCACGTGCGGGGCCGGCCCGGGCACGTCCTCGGGCTGCTCTACTTCACCAACAGCATCGGCGCCGCGGCCGGAGCGCTCGTGGCCGGCTTCTATCTGATCGGGGCCTTCGGCCTTCCCGGCACGCTGCTCACTGCGGCGATGCTGGACTTTCTCGTCGCGATCACCGTCGTCGTCGCCTCGCGGAGCTTCTACGCGCAGGGCGAGCCCGACGCCGTGCCGCTTCCTCCCCCGATCGAGGAGGCACCCGAGCGGTCCGCGGAGTGGCGCCTGTTGTTGAGCGTCACCTTTGGCACCGCCCTCGCTTCGTTCATCTACGAGATCGCCTGGATCCGGATGCTCTCGCTGGTGCTGGGCTCGGCCACGCATTCGTTCGAGCTCATGCTGTCGGCGTTCATTCTCGGCATCGCCCTCGGGGCGTACTGGATCCGGAATCGAGCCGATGCCATCGGCGACCCCGTCTACGCCCTTGGCATGGTGCAGTGGATCATGGGCACGCTCGCCGTGGCGACCCTCCCCCTGTACATGGTCTCGTTCAACTGGATGTCCGGCCTCATCCACATGTTCGGCACCACGGACGCCGGCTACGACGGGTTCACGGTCGCGCGGTACCTGATCTGCATCGTGATCATGCTGCCGGCCACCTTCTGCGCCGGCATCACGCTGCCGCTGATCACCCAGACCCTCATCCGCCGCGGCGCCGGCGAGCGGGCCATCGGCACCGTGTACGGCGTGAACACCATCGGCTCGATCGTCGGCGTGATCGCGGCCGGGCTCGTGTTGATGCCGCTGCTGGGGCTCAAGCTGCTCCTCATCACGGGCGCCGTGGTGGACATCGCCCTCGGCGTGGTGCTGGTGCGGCCGGCCGTGCTGGGGGGCGACCGCCGGGCGCGGGGGCGGTTCGTATACCTGTTCGCGACGGCCGCATTCGTGCTGTTCAACGGGATCGTCGTGCACTTCGACCGCTGGAAGCTGTCGAGCGGCGTGTTCCGTCACGGCCTGCTCCCCGGCCCCAATACCTACACCTTCCCCTTCTATAAGGATGGGCGGACGGCCACGGTGAGCGTGCGGCGCGACGACGCCGGCGGGTTCCTGACCCTGGCCACCAACGGCAAGCCCGACGCGTCCATGGATCCCTTCTGGAAGGACTCCACGCTGGACCCGGGCGAGCTGCGGTCGCTCACCGAGGACCAGGCCACCCAGGTGCTGCTGCCCATCATCAGCCTGGCCCACGTGCCCGACGCGCGCGAGGTCGCCGTCATCGGCCAGGGGTCGGGGATGACGTCGAGCATCCTGCTCGGCAGCCCGTACATCCGGCAGCTCGTGACGGTGGAGATCGAGCCCCAGATGGTGCACGCCTCGCGCGTGTTCTACCCCGCCAACCACCGCGTCTTCGACGACCCGCGGTCGCACATCGTGATCGACGATGCCAAGGCGTACTTCGCGGCCACCGGCCGGCGGTTCGACCTCATCGTGTCGGAGCCGTCGAATCCCTGGGTGAGCGGGGTCTCGGGACTCTTCACCACCGAGTTCTACGCCCGGGTCCGGCACAACCTGACGGCGAACGGCGTGCTCGGGCAGTGGCTGCACCTGTACGAGATGAACGATTCGCTGGTGACGTCGGTGCTGGCAGCGATCGACCGGAATTTCCGCTCGTACCAGGTGTACCTCACGTCGAGCGCGGACATCCTGATCCTGGCCACGAATCGAACGGCGCCGCTGGACCCGGACTGGCGGATTCTGCGCTACCCGGGGATCGTGCACGATCTCCGCCGAGCCCTGCCGCTCACGCCGGAGGCGCTGAATGCCATGCACCTGGCGGGGCGCGGGATCCTGCATCCGTACCTGATCACGCACGCGCAGGTGAACTCGGACTACTACCCGGTGCTCGACCTGGGCGCTGAGCGAACGCGGTTCATGCGGACCGACGCGACCGGGCTGGAGAGCCTGGGCAAGGGACCGTTCTACGTCCCGGCGGCCCTGGCGGGGTGGCGCGAAGGGTCCGGAACGGAGCCGCTGGCGGTGACGCCGGACATCCGGCGTGTGCGCGACCTGGCGCTGCAGGTGCGGTTGCGGCGGGTGCTCTCGCTCACGCCCGACGAGCGGGCCGCCGTGCCCTACGACTCCGCCCTGGCGACCGCCGTGTACCGCGTGACGCGCTTCGAGCGGCTGCTCGCCGACGGCGCGCCGCCCAGCAGCTGGCACCGGTGGATGGATTCGTTCACGCGCGTCGAGGCGCTGCTGCACGACGGATCCGCGGGCGTGGCCGACGAGCGGTTCTACGGCCGCGTGTACGCCTATCTCGACCGGACCCGTGCGCCGGCCGATGCCCGCGCGGCGGTGGACTTCGTGCACGGGCTGCGGGCCTGGAACTTCGCGCAGGCGTCGCACGCAGCCGACACGCTGATCACCGCGTACCTGCGCGACTCCCTGCCGTGGATCGACTTCGATGAGCTGCGGGACGGCACGGTGGTGGCCCGCCTGCGGCTCGATGACCTGTCCGGCGCCGACCGTGCGTTCCGCGCGCTGGCCCCCGGGACGGCCCCCACGAATTTCGTGGCCCAACTGTTGGCGGCCGATCTCGTAATGCGGGAGCACGAGGAGTCGGCGACCGACCTGAAGCCTTGAAGCGGGGCGAGCCACCGTCGAGCTTCCGGTAGCCATCCAACCGGAGCAGGCAGATGACCGACCTCACCCTCGATATGAGCAGCACGGCGCTCGTGCTGATCGACCTCCAGGTGGGCATCACGTCGATGGAAACCCAGCCGCATTCCGCGCGCGAGGTGATCGACCGGGCCGTGGAGCTGGCCGACCGTTTTCGCGAACGCCGGGGGACCGTGGTGCTCGTCCATGTGGACCCGGGCCCGCGGTGGGAGTTGTTCCCGCAGCCACCCGTGGACCGCCCGCGGCCGCCGCGCACGACGCCGATGCCACCCGACTGGACCGAGATCGTGCCCGAGCTGGGCCCGGAGCCGGGCGACGTCCTGGTGACCAAGCACCAGCCGGGCGCCTTCTACGGCACCGACCTCGACGTGCACCTGCGCCGGCGCGCCATCAAGACCATCGTCATCGGCGGCATCTCCACGAACATCGGCGTGGAGGCCACGGCCCGCGTGGCCTACGAAGCGGGGTACGCGCTGGTGTTCGTCGAGGACATGATGGCAGCCCGGGAGGCCGACCTCCACGCCCACGCCGTGACGCGGTTCTTCCCGACCATCGGGCGCGTGCGTACGGCCGACGACGTGCTCTCCGCGCTCGGCTGACCCGCCGCCTCCCGCGTCGCCGATGTCGCCGGTCCGGCCGCCCGTCATTGCCCGGGCGCTCGCCCACCGCAATTACCGGCTCTTCTTCAGCGGCCAGAGCGTCTCGCTCGTCGGCACGTGGATCACGCGGACGGCCACGGCCTGGCTGGTCTACCGGCTCACCGGCTCGGCGCTGCTGCTCGGCGTGGTCGGGTTCTCCGGCCAGATCCCGACCCTCGTGCTGGCGCCATTCACCGGGGTGCTCATCGACCGGTGGAACCGCCACCGCATCCTCCTCGCCACGCAGACGCTGTCGATGCTGCAGTCCGCGGCGCTGGCCGCGCTCGCACTGTCCGGCATCATCACCGTCGGCGAGATCATCGCCCTGCAGGTAATGCAGGGGGTGATCAACGCCTTCGACACGCCGGCCCGCCAGGCATTCGTCGTGAAGATGGTGGAGGACCGCAACGACCTGCCCAACGCCATCGCGCTCAACTCGACGATGGTGAACGGCAGCCGCATCATCGGCCCGTCGATCGGCGGCGTGCTGATCGCGGCGGTCGGCGAGGGATGGTGCTTCCTCATCGACGCCGTGTCCTACCTGGCGGTGATCGCGTCGCTGCTCGCGATGCACGTGGCCCGCGAGGCCCCGGTCCGGGCCCAGACCCACGTGCTCGAGGAGCTGCGCGAGGGCTTCCGCTACGTGTCCGGGTTCCTGCCGGTGCGTGCCGTGCTGCTCGTGCTGGCGACGATGGCCACGATGGGGATGCCGTACATGGTGCTCATGCCGGCGATGGCGCGCCAGGTGCTGCACGGCGGCCCGCACACCTACGGCATCCTGCTGGCGATGGCGGGGCTGGGTGCGATGGGCGGCGCCCTCTATCTGGCCTCGCGCACGACCGTGGTCGGCCTGGAGCGGGCAATCGCTACCGCCGCCTGTCTGTTCGGCGCCGGGCTCGTCGCATTCTCCCTGTCGAGGCTGCTCTGGCTGTCGCTGCTCATCCTCCCCGTGGCCGGTGCCGGGATGATGGTGACGATGGCGTCCACCAACACCTTCCTGCAGACCGTGGTGGAGGAACGCCTCCGGGGACGCGTGATGGCGTTCTACGCCATGGCGTTCCTGGGCACGGCCCCCATCGGCAGCCTGCTGGCCGGCATCGTGGCCGACCATCTGGGCGTGCCCACGACGATCTTCATCGGGGGCGCCCTCTGCATCGCCGGCGGGGCGGCGTTCGCCCTGTGGCTGCCCAGGTTCCGCGCCCTCGTGCAGCCCATTTACCTGGCTCGGGGCATTCTGCCCGGGCCCGCCGGAGAACCTGCAGAAGCGGCTCCCGCGGCACATTAAGACGACGTCCAGCAGGCACTAAGAAAGTGTGAGAAAACGATTTGGCCCACTTTCCAGTGACCATTCTCAAGTATGTTGGGTCAGTTGCTGCGTAGGGCCAGAATGGCCCGGCAAACAGTGTCACCAGCCTAGTCGTACAGAGCAGGTGTAGGACAACCCGGATCCGGCGAGCGCGGGGTCAGCGTACTTTCAGGTGCG
>JBJKRG010000075.1:0-29541 GCA_046704805.1 Gemmatimonadaceae bacterium | reverse complement strand
GTGCGCCCCGGCGCGCCGCCGCTGCCGCCCATTCCATTCGTCGCCGGGTCACTGGACGTGCACGTCGTGTATCCCCCCGCGGGACACGTCATCACGTCCAGAGATTCCACGTTCGTCCTTGGCTCGGTGGGCAACGGCAATGCGACCCTCGCGATCGACGGGGAGCCGGCGCGCGTGTATCCGAATGGCGCGTTCATGGCCTTCGTGGCGAACCCGCCGGATTCCGATCCGGTGTACCGGCTCATCGCGGTCCTCGGCACCGACACGGTGCACGCCGTGTACCAGGTGACGCTCCTCCCGCCGCCGTCCGCCAGCCCCGACACCGCCGGCAACGCACCCGATACCACGGGCATGTGGGTCCGGCTCGAGGATCCCTCCTCGACCGTGCCGGATACCGATGCCACGATCGTCGTGCGTCCGGAACCCGGGGAGACGTACCACTGGTTCTTCCTGCCCGGCACCATCGTGTGGCGCGACCTGAGTGTGGGCGGGTACACGCGTCTGCGCGTGGACAGCGCGCTGTCGGTCTGGGTGCCGGACTCGCTCGCGCATCCTGTTAGGGCCGATGCGGCGCCGCCGCCCCGCGTGGCCGGCAACGGCGTGGTGCTCTCGGGGCCGGGGTGGGAAGACTTCGTGCTCCCGGTGGGCAGCCGTCCGCCCTATTTCGTGGAGGAGCGCGACCACGCAATCGATCTCACGCTGTACGACACGCGGGGCAACACCGACATCATTCACTATCCCGGCGACGATTCGCTGATCCGGCGCGTCGCGTGGGCGCAGGTGTCGAACGACCGCGTCCGCTACACCCTGCACCTGTCGCGGAACCCGTTCGGCTATCTGGTGCTGTGGGATCATGGGCGGTTCGTCCTGCGCGTGCGGCGTCCACCGGCCGTGGATCGCGCGCATCCGCTGCGCGGCCTCGTGATCGCGATCGATCCGGGGCATCCGCCCGGCGGGGCGACCGGGCCCACCGACCTCACGGAGGCCGACGCCGTGCTCGCCGTCGGGCTGCGGTTACGGGCACTGCTCGAGGCGCGGGGCGCCTCCGTCGTGATGACGCGGACCGATACCGACGCCGTCGCGCTGGAGGAACGCCCGGTGATCGCGCGGCGGGCGGGCGCCGACGCGTTCGTCTCCATCCACCTGAACTCGTTCCCCGACGGCGTCGATCCGTTCACGGCGACGGAGGGGAGCGCCACCTACTACTATCGGGGCCAGTCGGCGCCGCTGGCGCGGGCCGTGGAGCACGGCGTATTGGGCACGCTCGGCCTTCCGGACGACGGCGTCGTGTTCCGGAGCCTCGCCGTGGCGCGCCAGACTTGGATGCCGGCCGTCCTGTGCGAGGGCGCGTTCGTGATCATGCCGCAGCAGGAAGCGGCGCTCCGCACGGCGCGGTTCCAGGAAGCGTACGCCCGCGGCCTCGCCGACGGGCTCGCGGCCTACTTCCGCGGCCTCGGGGCCGCCCGGTGAGACGCGTCCTCGTCGCGGCGCTGGCCGCCGCTGTGCTCGCCGCGCCGCCGGGGCACGCCCAGCTCGCGCCCAATGCGCACTGGGAAACGATCCGCACCGCGCACTTCTACGTCCACTTCACGCCCGCGCTCGAATCGGTGGCGCGCCGCGCCGCGGCGAACGCCGAGCGGGCCTACCGGCAGCTGTCGGCGGAGCTGACACCGCCGCGCGGGATGATCGACCTCGTCGTCGCCGACAACGTGGACGCGACTAACGGCTCGGCGACGCCATTCCCCAGCAATCGCATCATCGTCTACGCCAACCCGCCGACGGTGAGCGAGACGGCGCTCCGGTTCACCAACGATCCCATCGCGATGGTCGTGACCCACGAGCTCACGCACATCTTCGACCTCGACCGCAGCCGCGGCATCTGGGCGCTCGGGCAGCACGTCTTCGGGCGCGCCCCATACCTGTTTCCGAACGAGTACTCGCCGGCCTGGCTCACCGAGGGGCTGGCCGTCTACTTCGAATCCAAGCTCACGGGCGCCGGCCGCGTGCTCGGCTCCGACCACCGCATGATCGCGCGAGCCTACGGCGCCGAGCACCGCTTCCCGTCGATCGACCGGATCAGTCGTGCCGACGCCTTCTTCCCGTACGGCAATGCCCCGTACGTGTTCGGGTCGCTGTTCGTGAACTATCTCGTGCAGACCCACGGCGACCATCTGCGCCACTTCGTGAACTCCCAGTCCTCCCAGCTGTTCCCGCTGCTCATCAACCGGCCGGCGGAGCAGGCGTTCGGGATCTCGTTCACCAAGGCGTGGCGGCAGTGGAGCGACTCGGTCACGCATTCGGCGGGCTACCCCGTGCTTCCCGCGCCGGGGTGGCGATACCTCACGCCCGGCGGCGGCTTCGCCGCCTACCCGCGCTGGGCGGACGACACGGCCCTCACGTACACGGGCACCGCGGGCCGCCAGAGCGAGGGCGCGTACAGCGTCACGCTGGACGGGACGGTGACGCGCATCAACCGGCGCAACAGCGACTCGCCCACGCTGCTCGGTCCCGATGGCGAACGGTTGTTCACGCAGCTCGAGTTCACCGATCCGTACCACATCCGCTCGGACCTGTTCGCGCAGCGCGGCCGGCACACCGTGCGGCTCACCACCGGCGAGCGGCTGTCGGTGCCCGACCTCCGCGCCGACGGGCGGATCGTGGCCGTGCAGACGCTGCCCGGCGCTTCGCGGCTGGTGACCCTCTCCTCGAGCGGCACCGACCTCCGGCCGCTCACGGTGGGCAGCGAGGACGAGCAATGGACCGAGCCGCGCTGGTCGCCCGACGGCACCCACATCGCGGCCTCGCTCTGGCACCGCGGGGGGACGTCGGAGATCGTCGTCCTCGACACGACCGGACGGATCGTGCAACGCATCTCGCCGGCACACGCCATCCAGGCGTCGCCGAGCTGGTCGCCCGACGGCAAGACCATCTACTTCACGTCGGACCGCAGCGGGATCACCAACGTCTACTCCGTGCCCTTCGAACCGGGCCGCACGGGCGGGCTGCAGGTACTGACGAACGTGAACACGGGGATCTTCTATCCCGTGGTGTCGCCGGACGGCCGGTGGCTGGCGGGGTCGGCGGTGCTCGGGGACGGGTATCACGTCGGCATCGTCTCGATGGACCGGATCACGCCCTACCCCGCCGACACGCTGAGCGACTTCGCGAAGCCGAAGCCGGCGCCGCCGGTGGATAGCGTGACGACTCCTGCCACGCGGTACTCGCCGTGGCGGACGCTCTGGCCGCGCTACTGGATGCCGGTGGAGGAACCGTCGCTCGCCGGCGGGGCCCGGATCGGCGCCTACACGAGCGGCAGCGACGTCGTGGGCCGGCATGCCTACGACGCCGAGGTGATGGTGCCGACCGACAACACGGGCACCGTGGGGTACTTCGACTACGCGTACGCGGGACTCGGGCAGCCGGTCCTCGTGGCGAGCGGCCAGCAGGACTGGGAGAACGTCGGCGCCATCCGCGACGACCGACGCAACGTGATCGGCGTGCTGCGCAAGCGGACGCGCACGCTGTTGGCCGGCGCCGCCTGGCTGCGCCCGCGCATGCGCACCTACAGCTCGCTGTCGCTCCAGGGCGGCCTCGAGGTGCAGGACTACGCGGCGGATCCCTCCGCGGACCTGGCCCGCATCGATTCGTCGTTCTCGCGCCGGTACTACTACCCGATGCTCCTCGCGTCGGGCACCTGGACGAACGCGCAGTATCCCACGCTGGCGATCTCGCCCGAGGACGGTCTGTCGGGCGCGTTCACGGCGCGGGAGCGGTTCCTGAGCGGCGACGCGGCGCTGCGCACCTTCGCCGCCGTCGGCATGGGGACGGCGTACAAGTCGATTCCCCTGCTGCCGGGGTTCGCGCACCACGTCATCGCGGTGACGGCCGCCGGTGGGTACGAGGACGACGCGTCCACGAGCTACTTCGAGGTCGGCGGGACCAGCGGGTCGACGCTCCTGCTGGCGCCGGGCGTCGTGCTCGGCGAGGGCCGGCGGACCTTCCCCGTCCGCGGGTTCAATGCCGCCTCACTGGTCGGACTGCGGGCATACGCCGCGTCGGTCGAATACCGGATGCCGCTGGCGCTCACCGACGCCGGGTGGGGCGTGCTGCCGTTCTTCCTGGGTCGCAGCTCCCTGTCGTTCTTCTACGACACCGGCAGCGCCTGGTGTCCCAGGGTGCTCCCCGGCGGTCCGCTGTGCCGCGACCCGCTGCTCACCCGCCGGTTCACCATCTCGTCGGCGGGGGCCGAGCTGAACGTCACGGCGGCGGTGCTCCAGTGGGACGCGCCGTACCGGTTCCGGTTCGGCGTCGCGTTGCCGTCGCAGGGGCGCGCGCTGTTCGGCGTGCCCCGCATCTCGACCTACTTCTCCCTGGGGCTCTCGTTCTGATGATGCCACCCACCGCTCCCCGCATCGCTCCCTCGGCGTTCGTGCATCCGCGGGCCTTCGTCTGCGGCGACGTGACGATCGGTCCCCGCGTCTCCGTCTGGCCCTTCGCCGCGATCCGCGGCGACACCGCCGCCGTCAACATCGGTGCCGATAGCAACGTGCAGGACGGCGCCATTCTCCACGTCGACCACGGCATGCCCTGCGTCATCGGAGAGCGGGTCGGCATCGGCCACCGCGCCATCGTGCACGGCGCGACGGTGTCCGACGACTGTCTGATCGCGATGGGCGCGGTGCTCCTCAACGGCGTGCGGGTGGGAAGCGGATCGATCATCGGGGCCGGCGCGTTGTGCCCCGAGGGGTTCGACGTCCCCGCCGACTCGCTGGTCCTGGGCATTCCGGGGCGCGTCGTGCGGCAGACGACGCCGGAGGAGCGCGCGCGGATCCGGGCGACGGTCGAGAGTTACCTGACGCTCCAGGAGCAGCATCGGCGGGGCCTGTACCCGGAGCTATAGGGGGTGTTCGAGGCTGCGTGGGAGCGAGCAAATCGCCTCATCATCTTTGTGATTGGCCCGGCGAATCTTCGGGAGATCCTCGGTTTGTGGATGCAAATCCGGCGACTTGCGCAATGTATTGCAGTCGTTAGACTTACAAACATGGAACGAGCCGTCGTGAGTTTGGATTCCGCGGCGGCTTTTTGTTCTCATTCTGTCACGATTTCTTTTCAACTTCGCACGGTGAGGCGGCGCACGTTCGTGATGTTGATATCGCAAACCATTGCGCCGACGAAGGTTGCGTAGGGACTGGCGTGGTTTCACGATCCCGGGTACGTTGCCCGCCCACCCCTTAAAAACGGGGGTTTGAGCTGCTCCCCGTCGGGGTCCCGCCCTCTCCTTGAAATTGCTTCAGTAATAGGGAGTGTTTCCAAAATGCCCGTGTCGAAGACCCCCCCCGCCGGCGTGGCGTCGCTGACGCCGAACGCCAGGACCGTCCTGGCCAAGCGGTATCTCGTCAAGAACGAGCAGGGGAATCCGGAGGAGCAACCGGAAGACCTGTTCTGGCGGGTGGCCACGGTGGTCGCGGAGGCGGACCGGCGCTACGGGGCCACGGACGAGCAGGTGGAGGCGCAGGCCGAGGCGTTCTATGCGCTGATGATGCAGCGCCGCTTCGAGCCGAACTCGCCGACGCTGATGAACGCGGGGCGTCCGCTGGGACAGCTCTCGGCGTGCTTCGTGCTGCCGGTGGCGGATGCCCTCTCGAACCACAAGGACGGCATCTACGACACGCTGTCGAGCATGGCGCTCATCCATCAGTCGGGCGGCGGCACGGGGTTCTCGTTTTCGCGGCTGCGGCCCAAGGGGTCGATGGTGCGCAGCACGACCGGGGTGGCCTCGGGGCCGGTGTCGTTCATGAAGCTGTACGATGCGAGCACCGACGCGGTGAAGCAGGGCGGCACGCGGCGCGGCGCCAACATGGGCATCCTGCGCGTGGACCACCCCGACATCCTCGAGTTCATCACCTGCAAGGAAGACCTCACGCAGGTGACCAACTTCAACATCTCGGTCGCGGTCACCGAGACGTTCATGGAGGCGGTGAAGAACGGCACCGACTACGATCTCGTGGATCCGTCCACCGGTAAGGTCGTGGGGCAGCTCGACGCGAACATGGTCTGGGACAAGATGATCCTGGGCGCGTGGCGCACCGGGGAGCCCGGCTGCTTCTTCATCGACGAGGCCAACCGGTACAATCCGGTGCCCCATCTGGGCGCGTACGAGGCGACGAACCCGTGCGGCGAGCAGCCGCTGCTGGCGTACGACGTGTGCAACCTCGGCTCGATCAACGTCGGCTACTACGTGAAGGACGGCGTGATGGACTGGGAGGCGCTCCGGGCGGACGTGCACCTCGCCACGCACTTCCTGGACAACATCATCGACGTCAACAAGTATCCGCTCCCCGAGATCGACGCGCTGTCCAAGCGCATCCGGCGCGTCGGCCTCGGGCTGATGGGCTTCGCCGACCTGCTGGTGCGGCTGGGCATCGCCTACGACAGCCCCGAAGGGGTGGAGATGGGGCGGCGGGTCATGGAGTTCCTCGACGTCGAGGGCAAGAAGGAGAGCCAGCGGCTGGCGGAGGAGCGCGGACCGTTCGCCGAGTGGGCGCGGTCCATCTGGGGACCGGACGAGACCTGCGCGCGCGACGGCGCCGGCAACCGTGTGCGGCCCATGCAGCTCCTGCGCAACTGCAACGTCACGACCGTCGCGCCCACGGGTACGATCTCGATCATCGCCGGATGCTCGTCGGGCCTGGAGCCGCTGTTCGCGGTGGCGTTCATGCGCAATCAGGCCGGCGTGATGATGCCGGACGTCAACGAGGACTTCGTGCGCATCGCCAGGGCCGAGGGGTGGTACAGCGACGCGCTGATGGCGCGGATCGCGAAGGAGGGGCGCGTCGACTTCGACGAGGTCCCGGCGCGGTGGCAGCGCGTGTTCGTGACCGCGAACCAGATCTCCCCGGAGTGGCACATCCGTATGCAGGCCGCATTCCAGGACCACTGCGACTCGGCGATCTCCAAGACCACGAACTTCGCGAACACGGCCACCGTCGAGGACGTGCGGACGATCTACGAGCAGGCGCACGCCATGCACTGCAAGGGTGTCACCGTGTACCGCGACGGGTCGCGCGACAACCAGGTGCTCTCGACGGGGGCCACCGCCAAAGCGACGGCGGAGCGCGAAGGGCGTGCGGTCAGCCGCGAGGAGCAGGCGGATCTGCACGGGACGATCGCCGAGCTCGATGCCGAGATCGACTCGCTGCGGAAGAAGCTCGTGGACGTGGAAACGGAGAATCTGCAGCGGCGGGCCAAGCGGTCGCGGCCGGACAAGCTGCGCGGCACCACGATCCGCAAGGAAACGCCGCTCGGCGTGATGTTCGTGAGCATCAACGAGGACGACAAGGGGCAGCCGTTCGAGGTGTTCATCAACCTCGGCAAGGCGGGCGGCAGCGCCATGGCGGACGCCGAGGCGATGGGGCGGCTGATCAGTCTGGCTCTGCGTTCGGGCATTCCGCTCTCGGAAGTCCACCGCCAGCTCCGCGGCATCTCGTCCGACCGGGTGGTGGGCCTCGGCCCGAACAAGGTGATGAGCGTGCCGGATGCCATCGGCCTGGCCCTCGAGGAGTGGATGCGCGACAAGGCGGGCGTACAGCAGGAGCTGATCACCGACGGCCCCGTGGGACACGACGTGGACGCCGACGTGGTGCGGACGGTCGGGAAGGCCACGCTGGCCGGAGCCGAGAGCGTGCAGGCGCAGTTCGAGCTCGAGGCCTTCGACGACGGCGAGGGGTTCATGGGCACCTGCCCGGACTGCGGATCGCAGCTCGAGTACGCCGAGGGATGCGTGAAGTGTCACGTGTGCGGGTTCAGCGAGTGCGGATGACCGCGGGCGGCGCGGCATAGCCCCCATCAGGCGCCGGCGGTTGACGTCGGCGCCCGCATTTCCGATGATGGGGAAACTCGCATCCCCGATGTCGGCACTCCCGCCCATCCGACGGTGGCATCCCGGGTGACAAGGCACATCCCCACCTGCTCGGAGGTCATCCCATGCCTCACGCACGCATCCGCCGCCTTGCACGCCGCAGCCTGATCCGACGCGCAGCCAGCGAACTGCTCGTTCCCCTCCTCATGTTCGGACTTCCCGGCGCGGGCTGGGCCCAGGGGGCGCAGTACACGACGGTCACGAAGATTTCCCTGCCGGGCGCCCTCGGGGCCATCGTCAGCTTCGCCGCCAAGGCGGGCGGCGGGGGCGAGCAATACACGCAGACTACGTACGTGACCCCCACCAGACGGCGCACGGACGACGGCACACAGACCGAAATCATGGACCTGAACGCGGATCGCATCATCAACATCGACCGCGCGAAGAAGCAGTATTCCATCATGACCTTCGAGCAGGCCGCTCGGGGGATGGCCGCGGCCGCGCGGCAACTCGGCGCGAGCATGAGCGGGCCCACCCAACAATCCTCGCAGGGCGCGCCGGCCACGAGCGGCTCGAATTCCCAGCTCAACACGCAGGTGAGCTTCGATCTGAAACCCACTGGCCGCCACGAGAAGATCCTCGGCCATGAGGCAGCCGAGAGCTACCTGACCGAAGCCCTGAATTTCCAGGAAACCGCGCAGAAGGGGTCGGACAGCACCGCGAACGGCAACCTCACCGTGTTCGAGGACGTCTGGGTGACCAAGGATCTGCCCGGCGTCGCGAAGGTCGTGCAGGCGTTCGACCACAACATGGCGCAGAAGATGGGTTCGAACCTGACCCCCGCGGATGTGGCGTCCTTCACCCGGCATGCGCCGCAGATGTCCGGCAACTCGAATTACTCGGCGGCGATGAAGAAGGCGTCGGAGAATGCCTCCGTACTGGCGGGCTCGCTCCTGCGCAGCGTCATGTACCTCGTCACCGTACCTGACGGCCTGACGTTCAACCCACAGCTCGCCCTGAACCAGGGCAAGACGGCGAAGTCGAAGAAGAAGAGCGGCGGGTTCGGGAGCTTTCTCGGTGCCGCCATCGCGAGCGCCGTTACCGGGGACCAGCAGCAGAATCAGAAGAAGCAAAACCAACAAGCAAAGCCGACGCCGCCTCAGCAGCGGACGATCATGACGAGCACCACCGTGATGACGCACTTCAAGGTCGGGGCCATCCCGGCCAGCATGTTCCAGCTACCGGCCGGCTACACCCAGGTCCCGCCGGCCAGCGCGCAGGGCGGCGGCTGAGCCCTGATCACAGAGCGGGGCGCGGCGCGCCCCCGGCGCGCCGCACGGGTGGCACCTGTGTAGCACCGCCGGCCCGGCCGCCCTTCCCCTACGTGTGCGCCCCCGCCACGTGCTCGAACAGGAACCACACCTGCATCTCGTTCGTGCGAATGACGTCGCTCACGATGAGATCGTTGGTTCCATCATCGCCTGATTTCGCGGCGTCGCGCGCCATGCTGCGGGCTTCCTCGAGCACCATCTCGTGTGCCCCCAGCAGCCGCTCGATCTGGTCCTCCGGACGCTCGCGGCCCTTCGGCGGCCGCGGAATGATCGTCGTCTCGGCCACGTCCGGCGCCATCGCCAGGCTCACCCCGCCCAGCATCATGATGCGCTCCGCGATGTCGTCCACCAACTCGGCCTGCTCGCCGAAGTGCTTGTCGAACAGCAAGTGCAGGGAGTAGAAGCTCGGTCCCGACACCTGCCAGTGGTGCTTCTTGTACAGGTCGCGCACTACCATCGTGTCGGCCAGCAGTTGGTTCAGGTTGTCCACGGACTGCCTGCAGGCGGCCTGGGAGAGGGCGATGGGGAGCTTCCGCTCCTGACCGAACGCCTGCGTCTCGTGGCGGCCGTTGTGGCCGGCGGCGCGCACGCGCGCCGGCGGCATCTTCGTCGTCGTTGCCATGGCATGTTCCTCCGTCCTCTGAGGTGAACCGATCCCGAGGTGGGGAACAAGTCCTGATTCCGGATAGCAGGGGCCGGGGAATCCCCGATTTCCGGGGTCACACGACAGCGTCGAGCGGAGACGCCCGTCGGCATGGATCCAGACAGGGACGGACGCGTCGGCGGACGGGGCCCGCGCGCCGGCGGGCCCCGCCGCCCACGCGGGTCAGTACTTCCAGGCGCTCGTGTTCGTCCCCGGCGGCGCGTCCCGCGTGATCGCCGCTGCCATCTCCCGCAGGATCTGCGAGTTGGGCGCGTGCTGCCAGCCGTGTCCCTTCTCTGGCCGCCCATAGTGGAACGTGCCCGGCACGTGCGGATCGCGGGTCGTCTCGAGGAAGTGCTGCAGGTCCATCACGGCGAGGTTGAGGTAGAAGTTGTCCATGTCGCCCACGTCGATGTGGATCTTGCCCTTCAGCTCCCGACCCACCGTGGCCCAGTGCTTCCGCAGATACGCCGTGAGATCGTAGCCGTGATCGCGCATGTACTCGATCACGGCATGGTTGATGTGGCCGGTCGTCTTGTTCCACAACGGCTCCGGATAGCCGTCGGCTCCCACCGGCCCGTACACCGACTCCCACGCCTCGAGCTGCTCGCCGGAACGTCCGTGGCTGCCGAGCACGTTCTCCAGCCGGCTGAAGTCGCGAACGCTGATGAGCGGCTGGCCGTCGTTGTCCCGCATGATGTAGCGCTCGGGGTGGAACCATTCGCTGGTGGGGTCGAAGGGGGCCATCCCCTTGTGCGAATCCACGAAGGCATTGGTGTCGGTATAGGCGTCCACCAGGTCGTAGTGATGGAAGTCCACCGGGTCGGGATAGAGCGTCCACGTGCCGCCGAAGAACTTCGGGTGATAGATCTGGAGGGCGAGCGACTCCCACCCGCCGGTCGAGCCCCCGGTGAGCACGCGTGCATACGGCTGCCGGATGATGCGGAAGTGCGTCTCGACGTACGGGATCAGCTCGGTCATGATCGCGTCGCCGTAGGGGCCGTTGTTCGCGGAATTGACGGCGTACGAGTCGTCGAAGTACGGCGTCGGGTGCTGGAAGGTCACCGCGATGAACCGTGGCATGTCCGGTCCCATCCACTTCCGGGCGAAGACCCGCGGGGCCTCGATGTTGTACGAGGCGAGGAACGAACGGAAGGCGGGCACCAGCGGAGAGCTGTTGGGGCTGAATCCGAGGGGCGCGCCGAGGCCGAAGTGTCCCTGCTCGTAGACCACCGGGTAGTGGACGTTGGGGTGCGTGTCATAGCCGGCGGGGAGCAGCACCGTGGCGCCGAGGTACTTCGGGTGTCCCCAGAACTTCGTGAGCAGCGCGCTCTGAATCTTGATGTGCTTCACCCACTTCGTGTCCGGTGGCAGCGTGATGGGCGGAAGGACGCGGGTGAGCGAGAGCTTGATATCGGAGCCGGCGGGATCGATGTGCACGTGCTGCGGGGCGCTCACGAGGTTGCCGGGCGAGGTCGCGAAGTTCTGCCCCTCCCAGTGGTCGAGATGCACCCAGATGGTGTGCCCGTCGGCGCGGTGGACCTGCGTGTACACGTTGAGGATCGCCTGCACCCAGTAGTCGCCGGCGGGAAGATCGCGGATGGAGGCGATCGGATAGCCGAGGGTCGAGTCGTCGATGACCGCGGGCTCGCCGGGGCGGAGGGCGTCGACGTCGATGCCGAAGAGCGGAGCGCTCTGCTCGAACGACTGCGCATCGAAGCGCGGCTCCGGGGTGGCGCTGCGCGAGAAGACGAGGAACACGCGGCCGGTGATCGGCGCGGCGTGCACGTCGGCGGGAAAGGAGATCTCGAACCGCTGCGCAACGGCGGGGCGGGTGGCCGCCGCGGGACGTACCGGGTGGGTGGTGGGCGCCGGCGTGGCGGTCGGCAGAAGGCCGGCGGCGGTGAACAGGAGTGTCAGGGCGGCAACGCGCATCGGAAGCAACTCGCAGTGTTGGTGACCGACCAAGCTTAGCCCGTCCCGGCGCCGACGGCGACCGTGGTCGCGTCGCCGCGCCCCGGACGGCGTGATAGGTTTCCGCCATGTTGCGAACGCTCGGAGTGTTCTGTGCGTCGAGTCCCGGAGCGGATCCCCGCTACGTGGAGTCGGCACGTACGTTCGCCGAGTTGGTCGCGCGCTCGGGAAGGCGGATCGTGTACGGCGGCGGGAACACGGGCCTCATGGGCGCCGTCGCCGACGCGGCGATGGCCGCGGGCGGCGAGGTCATCGGTCTCATGCCCCGCCACCTCGTGGACCGCGAGGTCGCGCACCACGGCCTCACCCGGCTCGAGGTCGTCGGCTCGATGCACGAGCGCAAGGCGCGCCTGGCCGACATGGTGGACGCCTTCGTGGCGCTGCCCGGCGGCCTCGGCACGCTCGAGGAGTTCACCGAGATCTGGACCTGGGGGCAGCTCGGGCTCCACGCCAAACCGTACGGGCTGCTCAACGTGGCGGGCTACTACGACCCACTGCTCGCGTTTCTCGACCATGCCGTCGCGCAGCACTTCGTGCGTCCCGAGCATCGGGCGATGGTGCGCGTGGCCGCCGATCCGGCGGCGCTGATCCAGGAGATGGAATCGGCGCCGCCGCCGGCGCAGCCCAAGTACGTCGACCGGCCCGCGACGTAGCGACTACTCGCGCTCCCAGAAATTCGGCGGCGTGAGCCCCAGCGCGCGCAGATACACGTAGCCCTGCCCGCGATGATGGATCTCGTTGTCGATGACGTACATGACGAGACAGTGCGCCACTTCCTCGTACTGGCCGAACGCCTTGAGGGTCTGCCGGAAGCGCTCGGCGGGGATCTGCGGCCACTCGGCGTTCATGGCCGCGGTGCTCTCGTCCCACAGCCGCAGCACCTCGGCCCTGGAGCGCGGCTCGGCGTCCACGCCCTGGCTCCAGTCGCCGGTGCGCACGCCGTGCACGGTGGGCACGGCCATGCGGAGCAGTTCGACCGCCATCGTCCCGAAGGGTCGCATGCCGCCAATGGCGAAGGTGTTGAACTGCTCCTCGGGAAAGGCCTCGATCACGCGGCGGGTGAGGCGGCGGTGGCCCTGCCAGTGATCGAGCAGGGCAGACGGGGTGAGGAAGACGTCGGCAATGCCGGCTGACATAAGGCGGTTCCTCCGGATGATACGGGTGGCAACTGGACCACTGGCTCCCGGTAGCTTCGGCTTTTGTTCGGGTACAACAAGCTAGGAAGCCGAAGACGGGGGCGCAAGTGGGAAGGGTCCACGGTCGCCGGAACGGTCGGTGCGCCTCCCAGCCGACCGGGATGGACGGGAGCTGGGCGACCCTCGATCAGACGGGAGTGGGCTCGTCGACCGGCGGTGACCGCTCGGCGACCACGGCGTCCACGCGCTGCGCGAGGGCACGCGCCCGGTTCAGGTCGGCGGTGAGCGCGTCGACGCTGGCGCGCCCCGCGTGCAATCGCAGCAGATCGAGGCGCAGGTTCTCGAGCGCGGTGACCACGGTCTCCAGGCGCCGGGCGCGCGCGGGATCGGCGGTGGGCAGACGCGTCAGCGCTGCCGCGTCGGCCTCGAGGCTGGCCAGCAGCGTCGGGACGTCGCGCAACTGTTCGCGCTGGACGGCGGGGAGGGCGTGGAACAGATCCTCGGTGGCCCGCGCGAGCAGAACGGCGGTGGGCTCGGTGGAGGGCGCCGCGTTGCGAACGTGCACGGTCCGTCCGACGAGACCGAACAGCCGGCGGCCGATGCCGCCGGCGAGGAGGCGATTCCAGAAGGAGCCGGGCTTGCCGGCGCGGAAGTCGCGCCAGACGCGTCGCACGGTCACGACCGGCGCCGTGAGGCCGAGCATCCAGCCCAGCAGGCCTACGGGATCGGGGCCCTTGTTCACGGCATAGAAGCCGAGGGCGGTGACCGCGACGCCGGCGCCGGCGGCGAGCCACGTCCGCGCCGACACTCCGCGCGCCGGATGACCGGCCTGCTCGAGCTCCTGCTCGCGATCGGTAACGACGACGGCCGTGCGCAGCGCGTCGTGGCGATAGCCGTCGCGAACCAAGCGCCGCGTCTCCGTGACGAGCTGCCAGCCGCGCGCGCCGGCGAGCGCGGTCAACGTGGCGACCGCCGCGCCCTCCAGGACTCCTGCGAGGCCGAGGAAGTCGCCCGATATCAGTTTGATGATCTCAAGGCCCACGACGACGGAAACGGCGGCGGTCGCGAGCGTGGCCACCTCCCCGGCGATCTGCGCCGAGGTCTGCAGATAGGCGCGCACGGGAGCGGGCACCACCCCGAGCGCTCCGCGGGCGTCGCCGGCGGCGGCGGCCAGGGCGTCGGCGGACTCGAAGCGGGCGTCGGGCGACTTGGCGAGCAGGCGGTCGATCGTGGCCGCGAAGGCGCCGGGAAGCCGCGGCGCCGCGTCGAGCACCGGTGGGGGGGGCTGCTGGGCGTGCTGGAGCATGAGCGCGTGCGCCGTGGCTCCGTCGAAGGGCAGGTGGCCGGTGGCGGCGAAGTAGGCGGTAATGCCCAACGAGTACAGATCGCTGCGGCCGTCAACGTCCTCGCCACGCGCCTGCTCCGGGCTCATGTACTGCGGGGTCCCGGCGGGTGCCCGGCCGCCGGGGTCGAGCGATTGCACGACGCGCGCGATGCCGAAGTCCACCACCAATGCGCGCCCGGTGGCACGCTCGAGCAGGATGTTGTCGGGCTTGACGTCGCGATGTACGACGCCCCGCGCGTGGGCGTGCGCGAGCGCCCACGCCACCTCCTGCGTGATACGCATGACCTCGCCGGCCGCGAGCGGACCGGCCCGCCGCACGCGCGCCCCCAGTGTCTCGCCGTCCACGTACGTCATCACGAAGAAGACCAGGCGGCCGTGCTCCTCGACGGCGTGCATGGGGACGATGTTCGGATGGACGAGCCGTGCGGCCGTGCGCGCTTCGCGCAGGAACGCTTCCCGGAGGTCGTCGCGCGCCGCGAGATCGGGGGGCAGCAGCTTGATGGCCACCGGGCGATCGAGCGCGACGTCGCGTGCCAGGAAGACGACCCCCATCCCGCCGCGGCCGATCTCGCGTTCGAGGGAATAGCGTCCCTTCACCGCCTCCTGAAGGGCGACGAATTCGGGCGAGCCGGGGACGGGGGTTGGCGGCATCATCGGACAGAATAGTTTACGGGCGGCACGCGGGGGAAGATTCGGCCGGACCTACTCGCGACGGGAGGGGCTCGATGGCTTCCAACGGCACTTCGACCGGCGGGCGCCGGCGGGGCGCAGTGACCGGGCTCATCGGCGTGGTGAGCGCCGCCGTACTGATCCTGGCGAGCGCAGCGGCGGCGATGCCGCAGGCGGCACCCGGGTTCCGGTGCGACAGCCTCATCCCGCCGCCGGACGCCGCCTACGGAGCCGACGGCCCGTATGCCATGGACCAGGCGACCGTTCCCAACCCGGCCTTCCGTCGCCAGCCGGTGCGCCTGTTCCTGCCGCGCGGTGCGGCCGGCGAGCGTCCGGTGGTGTTCTTCTCCCACGGATTCGGTCCAGGCGTCTGGCAGGCCTACGGCGATCTGATCCGGCACATGGTGAGCCGCGGCGACGCGGTGGTCTACTCCACCTATCCCGTCATCGGCGCCACGATCCCGCAGCGGTACGACGATCTCTGGGCGGGATTCCGCGCGGCCGCGGCGCAGTACGCCGACCGGCTCGACCTCACGCACGTGGCGTTCGTGGGGCACTCGTTCGGGGGCGGTGCCACGCCGGCCATGGCGCACCGGGGCATCGTGCAGGCGGGCTGGGGCAGCGTCGGGGCGTTCATGCTCGAACTTGCGCCGTGGTACTCCTACGACCTGCCGGCCGATCGCCTGGCGGCCATTCCGCCGCGCGTCGTGCAGGCCGTGGAAGTGTACGACCACGACGTCACCAACGATCCGCGCATGGCGATCGATCTCTACGACCACAGCCGAGCCACGCACCGGTTCTTCTTTCGCGTACGGTCCACGGCCGTGCGCGGATGCGTGCTGACGGCGGATCACTCGACGCCGGGCCGCAACCCGTCGCTGCGGCAGAAGCAGTACGGCGTCTTCCGGGTCTTCGATGCGCTCGCCGCGTTCGCGTTCGGTGACTCGACGGGGGCCATGCAAACGCTGGAGGCGACGAAGGCGGCACCGACCACCGCCGGGTACCAGCCGCTCCGGCTCGAATCGAACCCGACACCAGACGATGCGGGGCGGAGCTACCGCTATCCGTGGTCCGGCGCCCAGAACCCCCGCCGGAGCGGCCGGCCCTAGCACGCCGGCACGGGGGATGCGACCTGAGGGTATGCCCGACAGCCGGCGGCGATTTCCCCCTCTCGCTCCGGTCGACAAATCGGGTCATGGTGCAGTATCGCCCGCAGACCACTCACGGTGAGGAGGCGCGCCATGCCCGTCGAGGAAATGCAGGGACCCGTCTGCCAGAGCTGCGGCATGCCGCTCCGGAAGCCCGAGGACTTCGGCACGGCGCGGAACGGGGTTCCGGAGCGGGACTACTGCCACTATTGCTACGTCAACGGCGAGTTCACCAATCCCAACGTGACGCTCAGCGAGATGGCGGACTTCTGCGCTGCGATACTCGCCAAGCAGGGGATGCCCGCGGCGAAGGCGCGTGCCCTCATGGCGAACACGCTGCCGGCACTCAAGCGCTGGCGCACCGCGGTGGACGGCGCCGCGCCGGTGGGGCGTGCGTAGCGGGAACGCGAACGGGCGGCACCATCCGGCACCGCCCGTTCGTCGTTGCGTCGTTCGTGCAGCCGCGCGCCGCTAGGGCACGATCCCGCAGACCTGCCCCGGCGCACACTTCGGATTCACCGGCTTCAGACCGAGCGTCTTTGCTCGGGCGTTGAAGGCGGCGAGATCGGTGGCCCACACCTTCGCCAGCGCGTCGGTCTGCACCTTGAGCTTGCCGCTCAGGTAGTTGAAGATCGGTGCGGCATTCCCGATCGGGCGGCCGTCCCCGCGGTCCACGGTGCGCAGCAGGGTGGCGATGCGGTTGTTGATCTTGATCGGGAAGTTGAGCGGATCCTGTCCGCTCTGGTTCTTCACCTGATAGATGTTCGCCTCGATGGCGCCCGCGTGGTCGTCGAGCCGGTTGCCGAGCGTCTTCAGGGTGGCGTCGGACGACTGCTTGAGCCGGTCGTCCACCTGCGCCTTCGTGTTGCGCACGTCGACCACGGCCTGGTTCGCTTCGGAGAGCTTGTTCCGGATCCTGATCGCGAGGGCGAACTGGGCCTGCAGATCGGCGTCGGTGACGTCGGTGAACAGGGGGTTGCGCTTCACGACGAGCGGCTGGCTGAGCGTCTGCCCGTCCGCGAGGAGCCGGACGGTGTAGCGTCCCGGCGGTGCGGTGGGGCCCTGGGTGCTGCCGCCCCACAGGATCATGCCGGGGAATCCGGTCGCCGCCTCGTAGTGCAGGTCCCAGGTGAAGTGGTCCAGGCCGGCCGTCTTCGGGGGCGAGCCGCCGCCGAAGCCGAACCGGCCGAATCCACCGCGCCCGCGACCGCCGCGTCCACCGCGGCCGTTCGTCGTATCGGGCTTGTAGGTGCGGATGACCTTCCCCTGTGCGTCGAGGATCTCGAGTGCCACGCGGTGCGCCGGATGCTTGAGCCAGTAGGTGATCGTCGCCCCGTCGGTGGAGCGGATGGCGGGCGGGGGCGCGAACAGGTACGCGTCGGCGGCGGCCTCGACAGCCGGCGTGTACTGCTCCAGCGGCACGATGTTGTCGAGGATGTAGAAGCCGCGCCCCATCGTCGAGATCAGCAGATTGTGCCGCCAGACGATGAGGTCGGAGACCGGCAGGTCGGGCAGGTTCAGCGAGAGCGACGACCAGTGGGCGCCGTCGTCGTACGAGATGTAGACGCCGTGCTGGGTGCCCGCGAACAGCAACCCCTTCCGGCTCGGATCCTCGCGCACGACGTGCACGTAGTCGTCGGGGCGGATGCCGTTGACGATCTTCGTCCACGTCTTCCCGTAGTCGTGCGTGCGGAAGATGTACGGCGCCTTGTCGTCGAGCAGCGGGCGCTTGACGGCCACGTAGGCGCCGCCGCCGTCGAACGCCGAGGCGTCGATCTGGCTCACCCGCCCGAAGTCGGGCATGTCCTTCGGCGTCACGTTGGTCCAGCGCTTGCCGCCGTCGCGGGTCACGTAGACGAGGCCGTCGTCTGAGCCCGTCCAGATCACGTTCACGTTCTTCTTCGACGGGCCGATGGCGAAGATGGTCGCGTAGACCTCGGGCGCGTTCATGTCGTGCGTGATCGGGCCGCCCGACGGACCCATCGTGGCCGGATCGTGGCGCGTGAGGTCGGGACTGATCCGCGTCCAGGTCTGGCCGCCGTTCGTGGTCTTCCACAGGTGCTGCGAGCTGGCGAACAGCAGGTGCGGATCGATCGGCGAGAAGATGATCGGGTAGGTCCACTGCCAGCGCTCGACGAGGGCACTGGAGGGCTCACCGGAGAACATGAGCGGATACGGATTGACCTCGCGCTCCTCGCCGGTCCGGCGGTTGAGGCGCGTCATGAATCCACCGTTGTTCGATCCGGCGAAGAACACGTCGGGGTCGAGGGGATCGGGAGCGATGTAGCCCGGCTCGGCCCCGCCAGCGCTGTACGTCGCCGGGGCGCCGCCCCGGCCTCCGCGCCCGCCCCGCCCCCGTCCGAACCCGCCGCGCTCGAGCCCCGTGGTGCTGGGCACGCAGATCGTGCCGTCGTCCTGCTGGGCGCCGCACACGTCGTACGGATATCCCACGGTGGCCGCCACGTGGTAGAGCTGCGCCGTGGAGTAGTCCTCGGCGGTCCACTGCTTCCCGCCGTCGACGGTCACGGCGGCGCCGCCGTCGTTGCCGACGACCATGTGCTCGCCGTTCTCGGGATCGATCCACAGGTCGTGGAAGTCGCCGTGCGTGCCGCGCAACGGTGTGAGCGTCTTTCCCCCGTCGGTGGACTTGAACAGGCTCGTGTTCTGCAGGTAGACGAGGTTCTCGTCCTTCGGGTCGGCGTAGACGTGCGTGTAGTAGAAGGCGCGCTGGCGGATGTCGTGGCTGTCGTTGACCAGGGTCCAGGTGGCGCCGGCGTCGTCGGAGCGGAACAGGCCGCCGTGGGCGTTCTCGACGAGCGCGTACACGCGGTTCGAGTTGGCGGGCGAGACGGCGATGCCGATCTTCCCGTCGATGCCGCTGGGGAGTCCGGGGTTGCGCGTGATCTCCGTCCAGGTCTGGCCGCCGTCCGTCGACTTGAACAGTCCGGAGCCGGGCCCGCCCGAGGACATGGTGTATTCCTTCCGGAAGGCCTGCCACAGGGCCGCGTAGACGACCTGCGGGTTGTTGCGGTCGATCTCGATGTCGATGGCGCCCGTGTTGGCGTCGCGGTACAGCACCCTCTTCCAGGTGACGCCCCCGTCGGTGCTCCGGAACACGCCGCGGTCCGCGCTCGGCACCGCGTACTTCCCGAACACGGCGGCGAAGACGATGCTGGAGTCGGCGGGATCGATCCGGATCTTGCAGACCGCGTCGGCGTCCTCGAACCCGACGTGCGTCCAGGTCTTGCCGGCGTCGGTGGAGCGGTAGATCCCGTCGCCGGGCATGATGTTGCCGCGGATCTCGCACTCGCCGGTGCCGATGAGCACCTCGTTGGGGTCCGTCTCGGAGACGGCGACCGCGCCGACCGAGGCGCTGGTGATCTGGTGGTCGGTGACGGGGTGCCAGGTCCGGCCGGTGTCGGTGGTCTTCCAGAGCCCGCCCCCGGTGGCGCCGAAGTAGGAGACCGCGGGCTGCCCCCGCACCCCGGAAACGGCGATCGACCGGCCGCCCCGCTCGGGGCCGATATTCCGCCACTTGAAGGTGTTGAGGAGCGCGGAGTCGACCGGTGGAGCCGGCGGCCGGACCGCGGAGCGACGGGCGGGATGGGACCCGCCGGTGGCGCCGGCGGCGGCGAGGACGAGAGCCGCCGGAAGGGCGGCGAGGCCGAGGTATCTGTGCAGGCGTGGCATGGCGAGCATCCTGGCGGGCGTGCAGCCGGAACGGGGATGTGGGAAGGGGACCGCGCCTCAATTACGCGCCCGGTACGCGGGGTTGTAAAGAGCGGCGCCGGGAGGGGCCGAGGGGGCTTTTGTGCTCGGGGCGCCCCCATGCCATCTTGCACATGCCATGACCCTTCCCTTCGATGGACCCGGTCGCCGGGTAGCCCCCCCGATGCGACGTGAGGTGCGACGGCTGATCATCATTCTCGCGGCCGTCGTTTTCGTCGCCCTGTTCTTCGTCCCATGGCTGGCGAGCTTCGCCACCGACTGGCTCTGGTTCCGCCAGGTCGGGTTCACGCCGGTGTATCTGACGTCGCTCGTGTGGCGGGTGGTGCTGTTCGTGATCGGCGGCGTCGTGGCCTATGCGATCCTCGGCGGGAACGTCCGCCTGGCGACCGGCCACTCCACCAAGTCGCCGGCCCTCTACATCCACCGGGTCAACCAGCCGCCGCTGGACGTGACACGCATCGTGCCCCGCATGCTGCGCCTGGGGGCCCTGCTGATCGCGTTCCTGGTGGCCGTGTCGATGTCGGCGCTGTGGATGACCTACGTCCAGGCGTTCAACGCAGCGCGGGTGGGGACGGCGGATCCGCTGTTCGGGCGCGACATCGGCTTCTACATGTTCCAGCTCCCGGCGGTCTCGACGACGCTGGGCATCCTGATCGCCCTCACCGTGCTGTCGCTGGCCGCGGCGGGATTCGTCTACGCGCTGCGCGGCCAGCTGCCGATCGGGCCGCGGCACGGCATCGCGGACCGCGCCGCCGAGATCCACGTGGGAACGCTGGCGGCGGTACTGTTCCTGCTCGTGGCGGTGCGGCTGTGGGTGGTGCGGTCGGCGGAACTGCTCTACTCCACGACGGGACCATTGGTGGGGGCGAGCTACGCCGACGTGCACTTCATGCTACCGGGCATCCGGATCTCCGCCCTGGTGGCGCTCGTGGGAATGGGGCTGGCCATCTACGGCGCCGTGCGCGGGCGGCTGCTGCGCTACCTGGTGATCGCGGTCGGCGCCTACGCCGTGGTCGGCATCGTGGGCCGCGGGCTGCTGCCGTACGCGGTCGAGAAGCTCGAGGTGCTGCCCAACGAGCTGGCCAAGGAGACGCCCTACCTGAAGGACCACATCAACGCCACGCGCGCCGCATGGGGCATCGACCACGTGCAGACTCGGTCGCTGAGCGGCGAGGCGTCGCTCACGATGGCGGACATCAAGGCGAACGCGCCGACGATCAACAACGTCCGGCTGTGGGAGCGCGATCTGCTGCAGCAGACGTTCAAGCAGCTCCAGGAGATCCGCACGTACTACGACTTCGTGTCGGTGAACGACGATCGGTACATGATCGACGGCAGCTACCGGCAGGTGCACCTCTCGGCGCGGGAGCTCAACACGAACTCCCTGCCCACGCGGACCTTCATCAACGACCGCCTGACGTTCACGCATGGCATGGGCGTGACGATGGCCCCGGTGAACCAGGTGACCGACGAGGGGCTGCCGGTGCTGTTCATCAAGGACCTGCCGCCCGTGTCGAGCATCAACATCAAGCTCACGCGGCCCCAGATCTACTACGGGCAGCTCACCAACAGCTACGTGTTCGTCGACACGAAGCAGAAGGAGTTCGACTACCCGACCGGCGATCAGAACATCTACACGTCGTATACGGGCACGGGCGGGGTTCCCATCGGGACGTTCATGCGGCGGGCGTTGTACGCCTGGGAGTTCGGGTCGCTCAAGATCCTGTTCTCCGACGACATCGTCGGGAACGCGCGGATCATGTACCACCGGAACATCATGGACCGCGCCGAGACGGCGCTGCCGTTCCTGAGCTTCGACCCCGAGCCCTACATCGTCATCACCGACAACGGCGAGCTGAAGTGGATCCTCGACGGCTACACGACGAACAGCGGGTATCCGTACGCCGAGCCGGTGGGCGGCATCGACTACATGCGCAACAGCGTCAAGGTGACGATCGATGCCTACACGGGGAAGATCACGGCCTACGTGGTCGATCCCACCGATCCGGTGATCCGGACCTACGAGGCGATCTTCAAGGGCATCTTCAAGCCGATGTCGGCGATGCCGCCCGACATCCGGCGGCACATGCGGTACCCCGGGGAGCTGTTCCGCATCCAGGCGACGTTGCAGGCCACCTACCACATGGACAAGCCCGACGCGTTCTACCACCGCGAGGACCAGTGGCAGATCCCGTCGCCGCAGTCGCAGGGGTCGAACGTCACGCCGTTCATGCGGCACATGATCATGCGCCTGCCCGGCGAGAAGAAGGAGGAGTTCATCTACATGACGCCGTTCACGCCGCGCGGGAAGGACAATCTGGCGGCCTGGATGGTGGCGCGGATGGACGGCAGCCACTACGGACAGCTCATGGTCTACCGGTTCCCGAAGCAGAGCCTGGTGTACGGGCCCAAGCAGATCGTGAACCGCATCAACCAGGACACCAACATCTCGCGGCAGATCACGCTGTGGGACCAGCGGGGCTCGGAGGTGATTCGCGGCGAGCTGCTCGTGATCCCGATCGAGGAATCGCTGATCTACGTGCAGCCGCTGTTCCTGCGCGCCTCGGGCGGCTCGATCCCCGAGATGAAGCGGGTGGTGGTGGCGAGCGGCGACCGGGTGGTGATGGGCGCGACGCTCGACGAAGCCCTCGAGGCGATGTTCGGGAGCGGGGCTTCGGTGTCGGTCGCGGCGCAGGCCGACACGGCGGGCATGGGCGCGCTCTCGAGCGCCGCGGCGGCGCCGACCCGGGCAGTCAGCCTGTCGACGCTGCTCGACCAGGCCCAGTCGCTCTACGATCGGGCGATCGCGGCCCAGCGGGCCGGCGATTGGGCCTCTTACGGAAAGCAGATCGACTCGCTGGGCGCGGTGATCCGGCAGCTGCGGGCGCGCCAGCGGTAACGCACCGGCCCCCCCGGGGCGGGAGATGACGATGAAGCTGAAGCGACTTCTGGTGCTGGGGCTGGCCGCTGCGGCGGCCGCCCCCCTGGCGGGCCAGCAGCCCGCGACGCCGTCCCTCACGGCTCCGATCCCCGTCGACAGCGCGGTCACGATCGGCACCCTGCCCAACGGACTGCGCTACTACATCCGCGTGAATCACAAGCCCGAGAAGCGGGCCCAGCTCCGGCTCGTGGTAAACGCCGGCTCGATCCTCGAGAACCAGCACCAGCTGGGGCTGGCGCACTTCATCGAGCACATGGCGTTCAACGGCACCAAGCACTTCCCCAAGAACGAGCTGGTGAGCTACCTGCAGTCGATCGGGGTGCAGTTCGGCGCCGACCTCAACGCGTCCACGGGGTTCGACGAGACGATCTACATCCTGCCGATCCCCACCGATACGGAGCGCATCGTCGACCGGGCGTTCGAGATCCTCGCCGACTGGGCGCACGAGCAGCTGTTCGACTCGTCCGAGGTGGTGTCGGAGCGCGGCGTGGTGCGCGAGGAGTGGCGCGGAGACAAGGGCGCCGGGGACCGTATGATGCGGAAGTGGCTGCCGATCGCGTTCAAGGGGTCACGCTACGCCACGCGCCTGCCGATCGGGAATGAGCACAGCATCATGACGGCCACCCCGTCGCGGCTGCGCAGCTTCTACGATACGTGGTACCGGCCGGATCTCATGGCCGTCGTCGCGGTAGGCGACTTCGACAAGGCGAAGATCGAGGCCCTGATCAGGAAGGACTTCGGCCCGATCGCCGATCCGGCACACGAGGTGCCGCGCCCGGTGGCCGGCATCCCGGACAACACGGCGCCCCTGGTGGCCATCACCACGGACAAGGAGGCGACCAGCTCGAGCGTCGACCTCATCTTCAAGATGAAGCGGCGCAAGACCGTGACCGTGGGCGACTACCGGCGCGACCTCGCGGCCTCCCTGTACCTGTCGATGCTCAACAACCGCCTGAACGAGATCGCGCAGAAGCCGAACGCGCCCTTCCTCGGCGCGTACGCGTCGCGGGGCGACTTCTTCGCGCGGACCGTCGAGGCCTTCTCGCTTGCCGCACAGGTGAAGGACGGCGGCATCGAGCGCGGGACCGCCGCCCTGCTCGAGGAGACGCGGCGGGTCGACCAGTTCGGCTTCCTCCCCGCGGAGCTGGTCCGCGCCAAGGACAACCTCCAGCGCGCCTACGAGCGCAGCTACGACGAGCGGGACAAGACGAATTCGTCGTCGTTCGTGAGCGACTACGTCGACAACTACCTGGACGGCGACGCGATTCCAGGGATCACCTGGGAGTACCACACCGTGCGGGCGCTGCTGCCCACGATCACACTCGCCGAGGTGAACCGCCTGGCCAGCCGGTGGATCACCGACGACAACCGGGTGGTGATCGTCGAGGCGCCGGACAAGCCGGGTGTGGAGGTGCCGACGCGGACGCGGCTGCTGGCCGTGATGGACAGTGCCGCGACGGTGAAGCTCACGCCGTACACCGAGACGCTCTCCAGCGCGCCGTTGCTGGCGCCGATCGCGACGACGGGCCGCGTCGTCTCGGAGCGGACGATCCCGGCCGTGGACATTACCGAGTGGACGCTGTCCAACGGCGCACGCGTGGTCGTGAAGCCCACCGACTTCAAGGCCGACGAGGTGTTGATGAGCGCCTATGCCGACGGCGGCACCTCGCTGGCCCCGGACTCCGACTACATGTCGGCGGCCCTGGCGTCGCAGGTCGCGGCGCTGAGCGGGCTGGGCCAGTTCAGCCTCGTCGACCTGAACAAGAAGCTCGCCGGGAAGGTCGCGGGCGTTTCGGCCGGCATCGGTGACAACTCCGAAACCCTGAGCGGCCGCGCGTCGCCCAAGGACCTGGAGACGTTGTTCCAGCTCGTCCACCTGGAGTTCACGGGGGCGCGGCTGGACACGGCCGCGTACCAGGCGTTCAAGGCGCAGGCGGCCAGCTTCCTCGCCAACCGCGGGGCGTCGCCGGAGGCGGTGTTCTCGGACACGATCCAGGTGACGATGGCGCAGCACGACTTCCGCGACCGCCCGCTCACGAAGCAGACGTTCGCGGAGGTGAATCCGCAGCAGGCGATCGCCTTCTTCAAGGCCCGGTTCGCCGGCGCCGGCCCGTTCACCTTCGTGTTCGTCGGCAACGTGAACCTCGACACGCTGAAGGCACTGTCCGAGAAGTACCTGGCCACGCTGCCGGCCGGCCAGGCGGAGCACTGGCGCGACGTGAGCAAGGGCCCGCCCACCGGTGTCGTCGAGCGCGTCGTCCACAAGGGCGAGGAACCCAAGGCGACCACCGTGTTCATGTTCACCGGACCGTCCGCGTACACGCCGCAGAGCCGGTTCGACATGCGCGCCCTCTCGGAGCTGTTCCAGATCAAGCTCGACGAGACGCTCCGCGAGAAGCTCGGCGGCACCTACAGCCCCGGCGTGAACGGGGTGAACCAGAAGGTGCCGCGCCAGGAGTACACCGTGGTCGTGGAGTTCGGCTCGTCCCCGGCCAACGTCGACACGCTCTCGAAGACCATGTTCGAGCTCATCGACTCACTGCAGACCGCGGGGCCCTCGGCGGCGGACGTCGAGAAGGTGAAGGAGCAGCTCCTGCGCGAGCATCAGGTGGAGGTGCGGCAGAACGCCTTCTGGGTCGGCAACATCGCGGCCCGACTCCACTACGGCGAGGATCCGGCCGGGCTCGGCGCCCCGTACACGGCGATGATCGACGCGCTGACGGCGCCCCAGCTCCAGGCGGCGGCGAAGCGGTACTTCAATACGAAGAACTACGCGAAGTTCGTGTTGCTGCCGGCGGCCACCCCCCCAACGCCCTGATCTGCCAACTGTCTACTGCAAACTGTCTACCGCCCGTCTGGCGGTAGACAGTAGGCCGTGTGCGGTAGGCGGTTGGCGGTGCGCGGTAGGCAGTGCGCGGTACGGGCCTCAGGGCAGTTGGAGGTGGTACAGTTTCACCGCGTTCCCGCGCAGGACCATCTCGGCGAGTGTGTCGGCACGGCCGCGCGTGATCTCGCCGTCGCGCATCATGCCGGTGAGGGCGATGCCGAGGGCCTTGCGGGCCGACGTGGCGGCGAGGAACGCGCCCTGGTCCCACCCCTGCGCCGGCCCGCCGTCGAAGGAGTCGGTGCCGAACAGCACCTTGCCGGGCCACTGGCTGAGCCAGTTCCGCAGCACCTGGGCCAACTGCGACGGCTCGATGAACTGCGTCATCATCGAGATGTCGGTGTACATGTTCGGCTTGCCGAGCAGCGAAAGCGTCTCGTTGGTGAGCGGCCAGCCGCCGTGCAGCATCACGAAATTGGTGCCGCGCAGCGTCGGATCGTTGGCGATCGTCTCGAGCTGGTGCGGCGCGGCTCCGTTCTCGTCGTAGTAGCCCCCGAACTCGTAGAGCACGTGCAGGTGCACGGCCATCCCCAGACGCCCGGCCCGGCGGGCGATCTCGTGGAACAGGTAGTCCTCGAGGGTCTTGTACTCGGCATGGGTGGGCACGCCGCCGCGGATGTAGCGCGCATAGATGGCGCGCGCCGCCGCCGTGTCGGGACGGCCGAAGTCCAGCGGGCGGAGATAGGCGGCCTCGAACTTCACGGCCGGCGCGCCGGCGGCCTTCTGATTCTCCAGCGTCGGGCCGATCACGGCCTGCACGTAGGCCTCGAGATTCCCGGGGAGCGTCTTCATGCCGATGGCGGCCATGTAGCGACGCAGCAGTTTCGCCTCGCGCGGGTAGAGCGGCTTGGTGTCGGGCGTGCGGGCCGCCTCACCGCTGATGTCGAGCGGGAAGTGCAGGGGATCGTCGAACGGCACCCACTTGAAGCGGGGCGGCGTGAGCCCCGGGCCCACCGCCACGCGGTTGGCGAACATCAACTGGATGCCGGCCTGATCGAGCACCCAGTCGGGGAAGGTGTCGCGCATGGCCTCGAGGACCTTCGTCCGCGCCGCCGAGAGGGCCGCCACGTACTGCTTGCCCGTGTCGGAGGTGCTGACGCCGTAGAGCGTGTGCGCGACCTGCGCCCATTCGGGGTTCGAGAGCCGGAGTCGCCAGGGGAGCTGGAAGGGCGGGATCCCGTCCAGCGGGAGCGCATCGTAGTCGGTATCGACGGGGGCCCCGGGCTGCACCGGGAGCATCGGGTGGGCGTGGTTGTCCACGGCCTTGATGCCGGCGATGTAGGTGGCCAGCTGCGAGTCGATGGGCTGGCCGGGGCCGGCGTTGGACCCGCAGGCGACCACGAGCGCGCAGGCGGCGAGGGCGAGGATTTTCATGGGTCGTGGGGTATGGAGGTGGGCCGCGACTACCATACCGGTGATGCGGGCACGCAGCAAGCGTGCCCCGGGACGGTCGTCCCGGAATCGCCGGGCGCTGGCTCCGGGGTTGCCCCGATCCCCGGGTTGCGGCACGTTCAGAGCAGTCGCCCCCCGTTCACCCATCAACCGGACGGTCCCATGCGTAAGATCTTCGTCCCCGTCGTCATCGGCCTGGCCGCCACCGCGGCCGTGGCCGGTGCGCAGGCCAACCCCGTGGCCAACGCGCTGCGCGCCAGCGTGAAGCAGGCCCAGCGGAACTTCGTCGCCGCCGCCAAGGAGATGCCGGCCAACAAGTACAACTACAGCCCGACCAAGGGGCAGCGCAGCTTCGGCGCCCTGGTGCTGCACGTCGCCGGCTCCAACGATTTCTTCTGCTCCTCGATCACCGGGGAGAAGGCGCCGGCCCGGGAGAAGCTCTCGGCCACGTCACCCAAGGACGAACTGGTGGCGGCCGTCGAGAAGTCGTTCGAGTTCTGCTCGACGTCCTTCGCGAAGCTGACGGATTCCGGGTTGAGCGAGAGCGTGCCGTTCTTCGGTGGGCGCAAGATGACGCGGGCGGCGGTGATCCTCGAAGTGGCCGCCGACTGGGCCGACCACTACGGGACGGCGGCCGACTATCTGCGCATGAACGGCCTGCTGCCGCCGACGGCGCAGCGGGGCAAGATGTAGCGTTCGCGGGCAGGCCGCCCGTCATTCACGGAGTCCGTCATGGCACCCGGCACGACTGAAGAACACAAAGTCAGCGGCGAGGGGCTGGTGGCCCGCGTGAGAGAGTTGATTCACGAGGGCAACGTCCGGCGCATCATCGTCAAGAACGATAAGGGGCAGACGCTGCTCGAGATCCCGCTCACCGTCGGTCTGGTGGGCGCAGCGCTCATGCCGGTGCTGGTGGCGCTCGGCTCGATTGCCGCCCTGGCGGCGGAGTACACGCTCGTCGTCGAGAAGCACGAGCCGGACACGCCGCAGCAGTAACGGAGCCCGTATGCGGCTGGGGCGGATGCTGGTGGTGGCGGCGGCGGCGGTGGGCACGGCGGTGCCCGTCCACGCGCAGAAGGTGCCGCCGCTCGAGCATCTCACCGTGATGGTGGGCGGCCACCCGTTGGCCGTGTGGGCGCGCCGCCCGGAGCATCCGCGCGGCGCGATCCTGTTCGTGCACGGCAGCACCTGGAGCGCACGGCCCGACTTCGACCTCCAGGTGCCAGGCGAACCGCGGTCGGTCCTCGTCGCCTTCGCCACGCGGGGATACGCCTCGTACGCGGTGGACCTGCGCGGCTACGGGGCCACACCGCCCGACCCCAGCGGCTGGGATACGCCGAACCAGGCGGCGGCCGACGTCTCGGCCGCCGTCGTCTGGGTATGGCAGCAGGATCCGTCGCTCGGGACACCCGTGCTGTTCGGGTGGTCGCTGGGCGCCACGATCAGTCAGCTCGTGGCGCAGGAGTGGCCGGACCGGCTGTCAGCGCTCGTGCTCATCGGCTACTGGTTCAATCCCGATACCACGATCGCGCGCGACACGGCGACCGGCCCGGCGCCGAAGGTCCGCAACACGGCCGCGGCCGCGGCAAGCGACTTCATCACCCCCGGTGCGATCGACGAGCGCGTGAAGCAGGCGTACGTGCAGCAGGCGCTGGCCGCCGACTCGTTCACCGTGCAGTGGCGCGACATGGATCAGTTCAACGCGCTCAATCCGGCGCGGGTGCGCGTACCGACGCTGCTCTTCCAGGGGCAGTACGACCCGTTCGCTCCGACCGCGATCCAGGCGCGGTTCTTCAGCCGCCTGGCCACGCCCGACCGGGAATGGATCACGATCCCCGGCGCCGACCACGCCGCCCTGCTCGAGAACACGCAGGGGGAGATCGTGGACGCGACGCTGGGATTTCTGGAGCGGCTGCGGCGTTGACGCCGGGGGGATTCGGACGGCGGTCCGTGAACGGTGAACAGTGAACGGTGAACAGTGAGCGGTGAGCGGTGAGCCGTGAGCAGTCGGCGGTTCGCAGTAACGGCGTGACATAGTCACCGCCAACCGCGTACCGCCGACTGTCTAGCGTCTTCCCGTCACCTACTTCCTCCCCCCGGCCGCACCGTCACCGTCACGCTGTCGCCGCGGATCACGAGCGCGCCGGTGCTGCGGTCGCTGGTGACACGCACGTTGAGCCCGCGCACCTCGATGTCCGCGCCGGCCACGGAGCCCGTGAACTGTGAAGCCCCCACGGCGTTCGCGCGGGCCGCGATGACGCGGTTCATCTCCGCGTAGGCCGCCGCGTAATCACTCTCGGCGCGGTCGTACGCGGACGCGACGCGCGCGGCTTCGAGGCGGGACTCCAGCGTGCTGCGCTTCGTTTCGCTGTCGGCCGCGGCCTGCACACGGGCGGCCTCCGCCTGCTGAAGCCTGAGCCGCGCCGCCTGCGCGCGCATCTCCTTCGCGGCCTGCAGCATGCGGTACCGTGCGGCCATGTACTCCGAGGAG
>JBJKRG010000074.1:0-3292 GCA_046704805.1 Gemmatimonadaceae bacterium | reverse complement strand
GCCAGGGACGGCGGGCCCGCGTGCCGCCGAGCAATCCCGCGGCGCGCAGTCGCTCCACCGTGCGGTCCTCCTGCGCGGAATCGGTCGGCCGGTCGGCCGCCAGCGCCCGCAGCGCGTCCCGCTCGGTCGGCGTCAGATCGTCATCCATCGGCATCTTCCAGCTCCTCGATCAGGCAATCGTGCCACCCAGCCGGCGGCGCAGCAGGACACGGGCGCGCGAGAGCGTCGACTTCGACGTCCCCGCGGCGATCCCGAAATGGCGGGCGATCTCCTCGTGCGTGAATCCCTCCACGTCGTGCAGCACGACCACGGCGCGCGCCCGAGCGGGCAGCTCGGCGATCGCCGCGGCCAGGTCCACCCGCTCGGCGTTCATCACAGCCGGCGCAGGGTGCCGCTCCACGCCCACATCGGACACGGCACGCCAGCGGCGCCGGCGGCGCAGCGTCTCCTGCGACACGCGCACGGCAATCGCGCACAGCCAGGTGGACAGCGACGAGTCGCCGCGGAACTGTCCCAGCCGGCGCACGGCGCGTACCCACAATTCCTGCACCGTGTCGTCGGTTTCGGCGTCCAACGGTCCGAGCACGCGTGACACCACGCGCCGCAGCCGCGGCGTGTGGCGGCGATACAGCAGACGGAACGCGTTCTCGTCGCCCGCCAGCACCGCAGCCGTCAGCACCTCGTCGCTCGGCGCCGAATCGGGATCGGCTCGTTCGACACGCACGGAAGTCGTCATTCCGATGGTTGAGTGGCCGTGGGCGGACGAATGGTTGCAGAGATCGAACAGATCAAGTGGGCGACACCGGTTGCATGTCGCGTCAAAAAGTCTAGACTACTATGTAGCAACGACTTAGCTCGCTGTCGTGTCGTTGCGGCAGTTGGAGTCGACGCATGGCTCCCCGGGCTGGCCGTTGCCTTCAAGGCTTCAGGTGGGAGGCTAGCCATGGCGGGTTCGAGCTTGAGCGATCTCAAACGCATGATGGACCGGGGGTTTCACCCCGACCGCGCGCAGGGCGCAGTGAAGACCCTCCGCGCCGGGGAGCTTCGGCAGCTCATGGATCGGAAGGACGAGCTGCTGGTGATCAACGTGCTCGATCAGGAAGCCTACGATCGGGAACACATTCCGGGCTCCCAGCACATCGCGAACGACGAGCCGGATTTCACTGCGCGGGTCGAGAAACTCGCGGGGTCGAAGGCACGGCCGATCGTGGTGTACGGCGCGGGCCGGGGAAGTCCGGCCTCGCCGTCCGCAGCGAAGCAGCTGGTGGCGGACGGGTTCACGGATATTTCCGATTTCGCAGGCGGCCTGGCCGAGTGGAAGACGGCGGGCCTGCAGGTCCGGGGCACGAGCACCGCGCCGGCGGAACCGTAGCGGCGCGGTTGGAGCGAGTACAACTGGGCCCCTGCGGGGGCCCTTCGCGCCTCCAATCACCGCGGCGGTGCGGGCGGCGGCCCGGGCGGAAGACGGGAGGGGGTGGGGAGGGGGACGGCGGAACCGGCGAGCATCCCGCCGCCGCACGAACGCGCTTACCTTCTTGACGTGCGCGCCGCGCACCCGGGCCGCGCCCGCGGCCCGTCGCCGAGCCAATCTCAACCGCGACTCCCGTCATGAGCGAACGCGACCTCCACTCTCTGCTCGCCGAGCTCCACCACGGTCTCCAGGACGTGGACTCCGTGACCCCCGAGACGAAGCATCTGCTGGAGCAGCTGGCGGCCGACATCCGCCCCATCGTGGAGAACGGGCCGGGCGGTCCGATCGCCGGCGGGAAGGCGTCGGGGCTGCGCGAGCGGCTCGACGCGGCGATGGCCGCCGTCGAGGCGTCCCACCCGCAACTGGCGCAGACGATCTCCCGGGTGGTGGACACGCTGGCGTTCTACAACCTCTGATGCCCGATCCGGCGGTCCCCTTCACGATCTCCGTCGACGAGCATCCGCAGACGGCCGACGAGCAGGTGGTGCACGAGGGGCTGCACGCGTTCAACGTGCCGTTCATCGGCGACGGGGACGAGCGCCCGATCTCCTGCTTCGTCCGCGACGCCGAAGGACGCACCGTGGGTGGGCTGACCGGCCGCATCAAATGGCGGTGGCTGTACGTCGCGCGGTTCTGGCTGCCCGAATCGCTGCGCGGCCAGGGCACGGGCTCCCGCGTCATGGCCGAGATCGAGGCATACGCGTGGTCGCACGACTGCCTGGGCGTTCACCTCGACACCTTCGAGTACCAGGCGCTTCCCTTCTATGAGAAGCTCGGCTACGAGGTGTACGGCACGCTGGACGGCTATCCGCCGGGCTATCGCCAGTTCTACCTGCGCAAGCTGAGGCCTGCCGGCGGCGAATGAAGGACGAGACCGTGCAGGCCACGGTCTTGCGGCGGGAAACCCGGCTGGAAGGCCTTGGCTGGTGGCCGGTGAGCCCGGTCACAGAACTGGCGCCCGGGGACGTGCACCGTTCGGCGTCGCGATGAGGCGAACGGGGCCACCGGTGCAGGTGGCCCGGATCAGGAAGTCTTGCTCATGCATGGACTTACCCGTTCGTCTCCCAGCGACACGGCCGCCTCTTCGCAACCGGGGCGGCGTGGCAGGGGTAGGACGGGGATCAACGGCAGGAGGCTCCCATGCGCCGCATCCTTCCCGCGATTACGCTCGCCGGCCTGGCCACCATGGGCTGCGCGAGTGCCCAGCCGGCCGCACGCCCGGGCGTGCTTCCCACATCCGACCCGGGGCTGTACGCGTGTGCCCAGCAGACGGCATCGATGCTCGGTTTCGACCGCCGGCTCCCCGCGCGGCGGAGCACGGCCGCATTCTCGGTCACCACGGACACCAACCGCCGAACCGGCGTCTATGACGGACTGCACGTGGCCATCCTGTCCGACACCAGCCACCTGGTCACGTGGGTGACGGCGTCGCCGTACACAGCCATGGCCAACGGCCGCTCGAAACGCGATCGACTGCTCCCCAGCCGGCGCGCCATCCGGGCTGCCTCGGAGGTCGAGCGCCGCTGCCACGCGGGAGCGGATGATCGGCTGTGAACCGGCCGCGGCGTCGAGCGCGCCGGCGCGGCGGATACTAGGTTCCTGAGATCACACCTCCAACCGGGCCCGCCATGAAGCTGCATCCTCTCCTCGGCGCAGCCGCGCTCGCACTCGCCGCCTGCTCCACCTCCACGGTTGCCACCCCGGCCCCGACGCCGGTGCGCGCGCCGGCGTCTTCGGTGGGCGCCGCCGCCCGCATCGAGCCGGCCACGGTTCCGGCGGTGACCGTCGACACGCCGCCCAGCGACTGGCAGCTCCTCGACG
>JBJKRG010000073.1:0-13132 GCA_046704805.1 Gemmatimonadaceae bacterium | reverse complement strand
TCGCCATCACCGCCGTCGCGGCGCTGTTCATCCTGCGGTGGATCGAGCGGCGCCGGGACTACTCCATGGCCGGCAAGGGACGCACGACCCGACGGGTGGTGCAGTCGCGGTTCTGGCGCCGGGCCGCACCCGTCGTCGCCGCCATCGCCGTCGTCTTCCTCGTGCTGCCGCATGCGATGGTCGTGCTCGTGTCGTTCGCCCGGGACGGGACCTGGACGACGCAGATGCTGCCGCCGCAGTACACGCTCGACAACTTCCGCCACCTGGCCACCGACCCCGACCTTTTCCGCCCGATCTCCAACAGCGTGAGCATGTCCGCGCTCGCCACCACGGGCGACGTGGTCATCGGTCTCCTGGCCGCCTATCTGCTGGTGCTCACGCGGGCCCGGGGGAAGAAGCTGCTGGACCTCCTGGTGGCCCTCCCGTGGGCCATCCCACCGACCGCGATCGCCCTGGGGCTCGCCGCGACCTTCGACACGAACTCGCTCCTCACGGCTCGTCTGCTGCTGGTGGGCACGTTCTGGATCCTGCCGCTGGCCTACTTCATCCGCAACATCCCGCTCGTCACGAACGCGGTGGAGGGCTCCCTGCGCCAGATGGATCCGACGCTCGAGGATGCCGCCCGCGGGTTGGGCGCCTCCTGGCTGCTGGCCATGCGCCGCGTGGTGCTGCCGGCGGCGCGCCCGGGACTCGTGGCCGGCGCGATGCTCGCCGCGGTGGCCGCCGTCGGCGAGTTCGTGGCCAGCATCGTGCTCTATTCGCCCAGCAACCGCCCGATCTCCATGGAGATCCTCTCGCAGTTGCGCAGCCTGTCGTTCGGCACGGCGGCGGCATACAGCGTGCTGCTCATCATTCTGGTCCTGGCGATCGCCACTGGCGCCCGTTGGGCCGAGTCGAGAATGGCATGACCCTGGACCGCCCCCGCGTACTGATCATCGGCGCCGGGTTCGGCGGACTCTACGCCGCGCGCGCCCTCAACCACGCGGCGGTTCGCGTGACGGTCGTGGACCGCACCAACCACCACCTGTTCCAGCCGCTCCTGTATCAGGCAGCCACGGCTACCCTGGCGCCGACCGACATCACGGCACCGATTCGCTGGCTGCTGCGCCGGCAGGCGAACGCCGAGGTGCTGATGGCCCGAGTGGACCGCATCGACGCGGAGCGCCGCGTGGCGATCGCGGATGGTGGCGCCCTGTCGATCGCCTATGACTATCTGATCCTCGCGGCGGGCGCCTCCCATTCCTACTTCGGGCACCCGGAATGGGAGGCAATCGCACCGGGGCTCAAGAGCATCGAGGATGCGATCGGGATCCGCCAGCGCGTGCTGTTGGCCTTCGAGCGGGCCGAGAAGACGGACGATGAGGCCGAGCGGCGGCGGCTCCTGACGTTCATCATCGTGGGCGGCGGTCCCACTGGGGTCGAGCTGGCCGGGATGCTGCCCACCATCGCCCGGCGGACGTTGCCGGGGGATTTCCGCCGCGTGGATACCCGGCAGGCGCGCGTGGTCCTGATGGAGGGCGGTCCACGAATCCTGCCGGCGTACCCCGACGACCTGTCGGCCGCGGCCCAGCGAGCGCTGGAGGCACTCGGCGTGGAGGTCCGCACCGACACCCGCGTGACTCAGGTGCGCCCGGGCCTGGTGGACGCGGGCGATGCCCGCCTGGAGGCCGCCACGATCATCTGGGCCGCCGGCAACGAGGCGTCGCCACTCGGCCGGTCGCTCGGCGCGCCGGTGGACGACGTCGGCCGGGTGCTGGTCGCGCCGGATCTGTCCGTGCCCGGCCACCCCGAGGTGTTCGTGGTCGGCGACCAGGCGGTGATGGTGTCCAAGGGACGGCCGGTCCCGGGCGTGGCACCGGCGGCCATCCAGAGCGGGCCGGCCGCGGCCGCCAACATCCGGCGACGCATCGCCGGCCAGGCGACGCGTCCGTTCCGCTATCGAGACAAGGGCGATCTCGCCACGATCGGTCGGTACCGGGCGGTGGCCCGGTTCGGCCGGTTGCACGTATCCGGGCCACTGGCGTGGTGGCTGTGGTTGTTCATCCACATCATGTACCTTGCGGGGTTCCGCAACCGGGCCAGCGTGCTGGTGGAGTGGGGGTACGCCTTCTTCACGTACCAGCGCGGATCACGGCTCATCGTGCCGCCGGTCGGCACTGCTGCCACTGACGCGCGTGCGTGACCGATCCCGGCCAGCCGGGGTACCTTGTTGAGCCGATCATGACCCAACCTGCGACCTACGACCAGAACGCCGCCTACGCCCACCGGTACCTGATCGCCCTCGGCGTCATCCTCGGTGCCGTGATGGAGCTGATCGACACCAGCATCGTCAACGTGGCGATCGCCGACATGAGCGCGAATCTCGGCGTCACCGTAGACGAGATCACGTGGGTGATCGTCGGCTACATCCTCTCGTCGGTGATCATCCTCCCGATGACGGGATGGCTGGCGGCGTATTTCGGACGCCGCAAGTACTTCCTGACGTCGGTGGCCATCTTCACGGTGGCGAGTTTCTTCTGCGGGACGTCGCACACCCTCGGCGAGCTCGTGTTCTGGCGGCTGGTACAGGGCGTGGGCGGCGGGGCCCTGATCGCCACGGCGCAGGCGATCCTGTTCGATGCCTTCCCGCCGAATCAGAAGACAGCCGCCGCGGCCATCTTCGGTCTCGGCATGATCGTCGGGCCGGCGATTGGACCCACGCTGGGCGGCATCATCGTCACCCACTACTCCTGGCCCTGGATCTTCTTCATCAACGTGCCGGTCGGCATGCTGTCGATCTTCGTCGTGACGCTGTTCGTACACGACCACGTGGACATCAAGAAGCCGGGACGCATCGACATCACCGGCATCGCCCTGCTCGCGATCGGCATCGGCTCGCTGCAGTTCGTGCTGGAGCGAGGCCAGCATTACGACTGGTTCGACTCGCGGCTGATTACGGTGTTGACCGTCACCGCCGTGGTGGGGCTCGTGTCGATGATCTTCTGGGAGTTGTACGTCGACGAGCCGATTCTGGATCTGCGCGTGTTGAAGGATCGATCACTAGCTGCGGGATCGCTGTTCGCGTTCGCGCTGGGGGCCGGCCTCTACGGCAGCATCTTCGCCGAGCCGTTGTTCATGCAGCAGATTCTGCACTATGACGCCGAGACGGCGGGCCTCCTCCTGCTCTCGGGCGCCATCGCGTCGGCCGCGATGATGGTCCCGATGGCGCGATGGGGGGACCGGGTCGACGTGCGCTGGTCGATCGCAGCCGGATCGATCCTGCTCGCCTATTCGATGTGGCTGCACTCCCACCTCACCGCCGGCGTTGCCGAGTCCACCTGGCACTGGCTGATCATCACCCGGGGCGCTGCACTGGGCATGATCTTCGTTCCGCTCACGGCGTCGGCCGTGGCCAGTCTGCGGGGGCGCGCCCTCGGACACGGCTCGGCGATCTTCAATCTCACCCGGCAGCTCGGGGGCAGTCTGGGCCTGTCGCTGCTGGCCACCTATCTGACACACGACGCAGCGGTGAACCGGGCAGCGCTCGTGAGCCACGTGACGAGCACAGGGTTCGGGACCTACTTCCGGCTCCAGGCGATGGAGAGGGCCTTCATGGCCCGCGGCTCGAGCCTGTTCACCGCCAAACGCCAAGCGCTGGCGGCACTCAACGGCATCATCAACGGCCAGGCGTACGTCATCGCCTTCGAACATGTGTTCCTGTGGGTCGGCGTAGCCATTCTGGCGGCCCTGCCGCTGGTGGCGCTGCTCCGCCGGCCGGGCACCACGGAGTTCGGCGGGCACTGATTCCGGTGTGGCCGGGCGGGGCCGACGTGTGCCCATTCCCGGTCATGAGCCGTCTGGAACCGGGTGGCTCGGCCCGGAGGTGTGATCCCCGCCGCACCGCAACGCCGGGCCCGACTATATCCATTCATCGGGCGCGTTGACTTCCATGATCGGGGCCGTCCACACTTCGGAGACCGGCCGGTGCGTGGGGGCGCCGCCGGTTCGTCCGTCTTCCCTCCCCTGGGGCAAGTGCCGCTTGTGAACCCGGAATCCGCCGTCGGCCAACGGAACGCTACGACCACTCGCTTCGAGGCGCTGTTCGAGGCGATCGGACACTCGATCGCCGTGTTCGACGCGAAGCTCGAGCTCACGAGCGCGAACCCGCGGTACTACGAGCTCACGGAAACGACAGCTGAGGCCGCGAGCGGCCGGTCCGTCTACGATGCATTCCCGAATGCCCAGGCCGACCTGACGGAGCAGATCGAATCGGCGGTTCACGGTACGCCCGTGGTGGCCTATCCGGTCACGTTCCAGCATCGCGGCGGCCCCCGGTCCGTGGAGGTCACGCTGGTCCCGATGACCACGGAATCGGGTGCCCGGGGCCTGATCTTCGCGGGCAACGACACGACCGAGCGCGAGGAACTGCGCCAGGACCTGGCGCGCAGCATCGCCCAGTTGGAAACCATCTTCGACGTCATCCCCGATTCCGTCCGCGTCGTGGACGGTGAGGGCAATACGCTGCGCACGAACACGCAGGCGCAGCTCGATCACGCCCCGGACACGCCGACGACGCTCCGGGAGCTGTGGCAGCTCGATCGACCGCGGACCCTCGACGGCACGAGTCTGTTCGTCCACGAGCACCCCACGGCGCGGGCACTGCGCGGCGAGCGCGTACGTGGCGAACGACTCCAGGTCCGGCGCGGGGCCGAGGGCGCGATGATCATCGACGTGAACGCCAACCCCCTCTACGACGAGCAGGGGCGGATCCGCGGCGCCGTGACCGTCGAGCGCGATGTCACCTTCCGCACACAACTCCAGCAACAGCTCGAAGCCGAGGCGCGCCGCACCGCGGAGCTGTACGGTCGCGTCTCTACGGAAGCCGAGCGGCTGGAGCGGATGGTGCAGGAGCGTACGCAGGAGTTGCTGGAGTTGCAGGAGGCCCGTTCCCGTGAACGCCGGCTCGCCGCCGTCGGCCAGCTGGCGGCCGGTGTGATGCACGACGTGAACAACGCGCTCAATCCGATCATGGCCGCGGCGTACCTCCTGGAGGCGAATGCCGAGAAGCCCCAGGCGGTCCGCGACTACGCCGTGCGTATTGCGAAGGCGGCCGAGACGGGAGCGGCCACGGCGGCCCGGGTTGGACGGTTCATCCGCCAGGAGCCGATGAAGGGGGAGCGCGACGAGTTGATCGACCTCGCCGCCGTGTGCGACGAGGTGGTCGCGATGACGCGTCCCCTGTGGGCCGAGCGCGCCCGCGGCGGGCAGATCCACCTCGAACGGGATTTCATCCCGGGTGCCATGATCCGCGGAATCTCCGGGGAAATCCGTGAGGCGCTCCTCAATCTCGTGCAGAACGCCCTGGATGCGATGCACGGCGGCGGCACGCTCCGGATCCGGACCCGGGTGGCCGACGGCGAGGTGGCCCTCGAGGTGACCGACACGGGGGCCGGAATGTCCGAGGAAGTGCGCGATCGAGCATTCGAGCCGTTCTTCACCACGAAGGGCCAGGGAGGCACGGGCCTTGGGCTCGCCGAAGTGTACGGCATCGCCAAGCGCCACCGCGGTCGTGCCGAAATCGAATCGGAGATCGACCGGGGCACGACCATTCGTCTGGTCTTTCCGCTTGCCAGCGACGCCCCGGGGACGTCCATCGGCGAGATGCTCGCTCGCCGGCAGCCGCGGCGGGTGTTGCTGGTGGAGGACCATGCCGACAGCCGCGAGTTCATGCAGGCGCTGCTGGAGAGCGATGGGCACGCGGTGGACGCGGTCACGAACATCGGCGATGCGATGAAACGGCTCGGAGAAGCGGCCGAGCCACCCTACGACGTACTCGTCAGCGACATCGGGCTGCCCGACGGCAGCGGCTGGGACCTCGTGACTCACGCACGGAACAAATGGCCCCGCCTGCGAATCGGCGTGGTGACGGGATGGGAGCCCCGGGGTAATACCAAGGCCACCGATTTCCTCCTCCGAAAGCCGGTCAGAACGTCCGACCTCCTGACTCAGGTCGCGGCCGGCGCCAGCATTACGCTGGCGCAGTGAACCGGCCCCACTCTAATTTTGTCGCAATGACTGACGACACCCCTCAGATCCGGATCCTCGTCGCCGAGGACGACACCAACGCCCGGGCATTGCTCGTCGAGTTGTTGTCCGCTCTCGGCCACCTCGTCGTAGCCGAAGTCGGCACGGGACGCGAAGCGCAGGAGCACGCCACGCAGCTCGTGCCCGACGTCGTGTTGCTCGATGTGCACATGCCGGATGGTTCCGGTATCGAGGCGGCGGAAGCGATCACCCAGAACACGCCGGGCGTCGCCGTCGTCCTGTTCAGCGGGGATCAGGCGCTCACGCTGTCCGATCGCGACGTGACGGCGACGGCGGCCATCGCGTTTCTCCCCAAGCCGGCCCCGCCGCGCGTGCTCGACTCCACGATCCGGCTGGCGGCGACGCGGGCCAAGGAGCTCGCTTCGGCCCGCAAGGATGCCGAGGGCGCTCGGCAGGCGCTGGAGAACCGGAAGACGATCGAGCGGGCCAAGGGGATCCTGATGCGCCGCACCGGGTCGTCGGAGCAGGAAGCGTATCGCATCCTGCAACGCACCAGTCAGGACCGGTCGGTGCCGATGGTGGAGATCGCCAAGGCCGTGCTCGCCAGCGAACCGGGGGCGTCGCAGACGTAGGATCCGGCCGCTCATTGCCGACAGGCTACCGCCGACGGCCAACGCTCTCCACCCCAACGGAGCGTTGGCCGTTTGCAGTCTACGGTAGGTGGTTCGGTCTCAGGGTGCGTCGGTCAGGACGCGTTCCCCGGCACGACCGCGTGCTCACCCCGGCGGACGTGGGTCTGCAGGCCCAGCCCGAGGAAGATCGTCACGAAGACGAACGCGGCCGAGACCAGGAAGGGCAATCCGATCACGCGGTCGAACAGCCACCCGCCGAGGACCGGGAAGACCACCTGGGAAAGACCGCCGAAGGTCTGCTGCACGCCCATGTAGAGTCCGTGCTCATGGCTGGGCGTGACGTGGGAGAGCATCGCCGTCACGCAGGGGAACGTGAACGCCGTGCCCAGCGGCACCAGCACCAGCGCCACGGCGAGCCCGGCATAGGGCACCGTCGTCGCCAGCCAGACGGGCGGCGCGCCGTGGAACATCCGGACCAGGGCGAGCGGCATCGCGATCCGGTGGGTCAGCGGAATGATCGCCAGGCCGATCGTCAGCAGCACCGTGCCGACCCGGGACAGGCGCAGCTCCCCGAACCTGCTCACTGCCGGGCCGAGCAGGAACGCCCGGGGCAGGATGGAGAAGATGCCGACGAACGAGAAGAAGTAGCCGATGTTGTCGGACGTGATGCCGAAGCGCGCCGCGAGGAACAGGGCGAGGATCGCCATCGAGCCGCGGTTTCCCCCCATAGCCAGCGAGTAGATCCAGATCAGACGCGAGGTGGGCTCACGCGAGTGCGTGACCACCCGGGCGATCGCCTGCCGCGAGCGACCGCGACTCTGCGGGCGGCTGCGCGCTTCCTGCATGTCGCGCGACTCGCTCAGATACCGCATGGCGAACAGGATGTTGATCAGGCAGAGGGCCGCGGCGGCGAGCCCCGGCGTCTGCGTGCCGGCGCGGAAGGTCAGGGATCCGATCACCGGCCCGATGACGACCCCCATGTTGGTCGAGGCCGACAACCACCCGAGGCTCTTGGCGCGATCCTCGGGCGCCGTCGCATCGGCGACGTATGCCTGGATCACGCTCACCGTGCCGCCGCCCGCGCCCTGCACGATCCGCGAGAGGAACAGGAGCCAGAGGGAGTTGGCATAACCGAAGATCACGTAGGCGATGGCCGACGCCGCGAGCCCGACGAGCAAGGCGGGGCGGCGGCCATGCCGGTCCGAGACGCGCCCCCAGATCGGCGCGGCGATCAACTGCGCGACCGCATACGACGACACCAGCAGTCCGACGGCCAGCCCGCCGCCGCCGAGTTTCTCGGCGTAGAACGGCAGCAGCGGCACGATCATCAACAGACCGACCATGTCGATGAACGCCGTGATCATGAGCACGGCCAGCTTTCCCAGCGGCGTGCCGCCGGCGGAGGACTGCAGCGTGTTGGAGTTGGGCACGAAGGTCAGACGTGGAGATTTCGGTGGACGTAATCAAGCGCCGGCCGGGCGCGGGCACAAACGGCACGGATGTCAGCGTGTTTGGGGGAGCGGATCGGAATTATTCTTCCGCCCGCCCGAGCGCCGCGGGGGGAACGGCTCGACCCACCACACCGGCGAGCGCGATGATGGTGAGCACGTAGGGGATCATCTCCACGAACTGCGCGGGGACGAAGGCAACGCCCTGCAACCGAATCTGGAAGGTTTCGGCGGCGGCGAACAGGAGGCAGGCGAATCCGATGCGGGGCGGCTCCCAGCGGCCGAAGATGATCGCCGCGAGGGCGATGAATCCGCGGCCGGCCGTCATCTGGTCGGTGAACTGTTGTTGGTCGAGCGCGAGGTAGGCGCCGCCGATGCCGGCGATCGCGCCCGACAGCACGACGGCCATCCACTGGATTCGCGCCACCGGGATGCCGACCGATGCGGCGGCGCCGGGATGCTCGCCCACGGCGCGCACCCGGAGACCGAAGGGCGTGCGGTACAGCACCCAGGCCACCACCGGGATGGCCAGCAGGCCCATCCAGATGATCGGGCTGTGCGTCAGCGCGTCGACGCCGACGCCGTGCTGCACCACGGTGAAGCCCGGCACCCGCGGCGAGTTCGACGAGCTGCCGAAGGTGAACCGGAGGAAGAACCGCGTGACGCCGACGGCGAGCAGGTTGATCGCCACGCCGACCACTACCTGATCGGCCTTGTAGCGGACCGAGCAGAGCGCATAGAGCGCCGCGAAGGCGCCGCCGCCGGCGACGCCCGCCAGGACGCCGACCCAGGGGCTGTGTGAGAAGTAGGCGCCGAGCGCGGCGCAGAACGCGCCGGCGAGCATGTAGCCCTCCAGCCCGAGCGCGATGAGCCCCGACCGCTCCGACAACACGCCTCCCGCCGACGCGAACAGGTACGGCATCGCGATGCGGATGGTCTGCACGAAGAAGGCCAGGACCATCATGGCTCGGGCCCCCGTCGCAGACTGCGCAGCAGGCGCCGCACCTCGGGCACCGAGGTGGCGACTGCGATGATCACCACGGCCTGAAGGACATCGACCATCTGTTTGGGCACGAGCGCGTTCACCGCCAGTCCGCCCTGCGACAACGTGCCGAACAGCAGCGCCGCGAGCACCACGCCGACCGGATTGTTGCGGCCGACCAGGGCCACGGCGATGCCCAGGAAACCGGCGCCGGTACTGAAGCCGTCCTCGTAGTAGTGCTTGTAACCGAGGACGAAATTCAGGCCGCCGATGCCCGCCACCGCGCCGGAGATGAGCATGGCCTTCCACCAGACGCCGGGCACGTTCACGCCGCCGTATTCGGCGGCCGCCGGCTGCAGACCGACGGCGCGCAGCTCGTAGCCGGGCCGCGAGCGGAACAGGTACCACCACGCGGCCGCCACGACCACCAGGGCCAGCAACAGAATCAGGTTGGCCGCCGAGCCGTGGAACGCCGGCACGAGGGCGGACAGCCGCGGCACGGCGCCACTGTGAATGTCGGCCGTGTGCAGGGTGTCGAACACCTTGAAGTGCGAGACCGTGAGATAGTTGAGCAGCGCGAGCACGATGAAGTTGAGCATGATCGTCGTGATCACCTCGTGCGCGCCCCACCTGGCCTTCAGCACGCCCGCCGCGCCTCCGACGACGCCCCCGCCCACGGCGGCCGCGAGGACGAACAGCGGCAGGACGAGCAGGGTCGGGAGTCCCACCGGGAGCAGCGTGCCGACGATCGCCGCCAGGAACCCGCCCGCGGCCAACTGGCTCTCCCCGCCGATGTTGAAGAGGCCGGCCCGGAGCCCGATCGCCACTGCCAACCCGGTGAACGTGTACGTCGTCGCCTTGTACAACACCTGCCCCATGCCGTACGCGTTGCCCCATGTCCCCTGGAAGAGCAGCCGGTACACCGCCGCCGGGGACTGGCCATAGGTGATGATCAGGACATCGCCCACGAGGGCCGCGATGAGGAGCGCCACGAGGGCCGGCAGTACCGCCTCCTGGAACTGGATGCGGAGACGTGTGGCGCGCCGGGCCGGCTGTGCGGGTCCCGCCGGGAAGGCCGACGTGCTCATGCCGCCCTCCCCGACGCTCCGGTCATGTACGCCCCGAGCACCTGCACGTCGGCCTGCGCTCGGGGGAGGATCGTGGCGAACCGCCCCCCGTACATCACGGCGATGCGGTCGGAGAGAGCAAGGATCTCCGTGAGGTCGGCCGACACCAGCAGGACGGCCTTCCCGGCGGCCCGGGCCTCCCGGAGCTGGCCGTGGATGAACTCGATGGCGCCCACGTCGACCCCGCGCGTCGGCTGGGCCGCCACGAGCAGACTGAAGTCGCGTCCCATCTCACGGGCGACGACGATCTTCTGCTGGTTCCCGCCCGAGAGCGCCCGCGCGGGTGCCGCCGGGTCACCGGGCCGGATGTCGAAGCGCGCGATCTGGCGGCGTGCGTTCTCCGCGATCCGGGCCTCGTCGAGCGCGCCGTGTTTCGAGAAGCGGTGCTGCTGGCCGAGCACGAGGTTGTCGGCAATGGAATAGTCCAGCACCAGCCCGCGGGCCTGCCGGTCCTCCGGGATGTGCGAGAGCCCGGCATCGCCGCGCGCGCGCACGGTCGCCCCCGTCACGTCGCGGCCGGCCAGCAGGATGGCGCCCGACGACACCGCCCGGAGCCCCGCCAGCGCCTCGATCAGCTCCGTCTGCCCGTTCCCCTCGACGCCCGCAATGCCCAGGATCTCGCCCGGCGCCACCGCGAAGCTCACGTCGTCGACGGCGCGGGCCTTGCGGGAATCGCCCACCACGAGCGCCCGGACCTCCAGCACCGCGGGCTCACCGCGCGGCGTGGCGGAAGCAGGCGTGATCGCCTCCCCGCCCACCAGCACGACGTCCCGGCCCACCATCATCTTGGCGAGCTCGGTGGGGGACGTCTCGCGGGTCGGCACGCGCCCCACGGTCCGGCCCTGCCGCATCACCGTGACCGTGTTCGAGATCGCCATCACCTCATCGAGCTTGTGCGTGATGAGGATGATCGTGTCCCCGGCCTCGCGCATTCGGGCCAGCACCTGCCACAGCTCGTCGACTTCGGGCGGCGAGAGAACGGCCGTGGGTTCGTCGAGGATGAGGATCTTCGCGCCGCGGTATAGCGCTTTGAGGATCTCCACGCGTTGTGCCTCGCCCACCGACAGCTCGCTCACCCGGCGCCCGGGGGCGACGACGAGGCCGGTGCGATCGCCGAGCGCTGCCACGGCCCGCTCCGCGGCCCGCCGATCGAGCTGCCCGGCCGAGGTGATCTCGCGGCCCAGCACGATGTTCTCGGCTACCGTGAGGGTCGGCACGAGCATGAAGTGCTGGTGGACCATGCCGACACCGGCGGCGATCGCCTCCGCCGTGGTCCAGCCGGTAACGTCGCGCCCGTTCACCTCGATCGTGCCGGCGCTCGGGGTATACATACCGCTGAGCACGCGCATCAGCGTGGACTTGCCGGCGCCGTTCTCGCCCACCAACGCGTGGATCTCGCCGCGCGCCACCTCCAACGACGCCCCGCGGTTCGCCCAGACGGGACCGAACGACTTGTCGATGCCGCGAAGGCGGACGGCCGGTATCGTGGCCGCCCCGCCCACCGCCCCCTCGACGACGGCGTTCATGGGGTGGTCGGCACCTTGATCTTGCCTGCGATGATCTCGGCACGCAGCTGCTGGAGCCTCGCCTGCACGCTGTCGGGAATCAGAGCCTTGTTGTGCTGGTCATAGACGTAGCGCACGCCGTTCTGTGCAAGGCCGAACGAGTAGATCCCGCCCTTGAACGTTCCGTCCTTCACGCGCTTGATGATGTCGAACACGGCGGCGTCGACCCCTTTGACCATCGACGTCAGGACGTGCCCCGGTGCCTCGGAGTACTGATCCGCATCGACGCCGATCGCGAGCTTGTTCATCTGGCGAGCGGCCTCGAACACACCCAGTCCCGTGGAGCCGGAGGCGTGGAAGATCACGTTGACACCCTGCTCGTACTGGGCGAGCGCCAACTCCTTGCCCTTGCCCGGATTCCGGAACGCGTCCGGCGTGACCCCCGCATACTGCGCGATGACCTGGCAGTCGGGGCAGACGTAGTGGACGCCGGCCGCGTAGCCCGCCTGGAATTTCTGGATGAGCGGAGAATTCATCCCGCCGATGAATCCGACCTTCTTGGAATGCCCGACCATCGCGGCCAGGGCGCCGACGAGGAACGATCCCTCCTCTTCGCGAAATTTCAACGCCGCCACGTTGGGCGGGGGCGGGATGGGATGTCCGGCGCTGTCCGTCGCCACGGAAAAGTCGACGCCCGCGAAGTCGGTGTGCGGATATTCCTTGGCGGTCTGGATGATGTCGTCCGTGAAGATGAACCCGACGCCGATCACCAGCTTCATTCCCTCGGCGGCGAGGATGCGGAGGCCGGCCTCGCGGTCGGATCCGTCGCCGGGCTCGATGAACCGTACGTGCACGCCGAGCTCCTTCTCGGCCCGCTCGCCCCCGGCATAGGCGGCATCGTTGAATGACTTGTCCCCCCGTCCGCCGACGTCGAACACGATGCCCACGTTGACGGCGTTGGGGTCGATCGCGGGCGAGGCGGCGCCGGCGGGGCGCACGAACAGGAGCAGCACGTGAGCCGCCAGCAGCACGCCCACGAAGACGAGCAGCTTCCGCATGTCGAGAACAATCGTGCGCGCGCGCGGGGTACCGCAAGGCTCGCGCGGGCGGTTGATTTCCGCACATGGTCGAGCGCGTCCGAGTGCGGTTTCTCGTCGTCGGCAGCGGCGTGGCCGGACTGCACACCGCCTGGCGCGCATCCGAGCACGGCCAGGTGCTGCTGCTCACGAAGCGCTCCCTGTTCGACAGCGCCACCGCCTACGCGCAGGGCGGCATCGCCGCCGCACTGGGGGCCGGCGATTCGCCACAGCTCCACCGTCGCGATACCCTCGCCGCCGGGGCAGCGCTCTGCGACGCGGCCGCGGTCCGCGTCCTGGTCGAGGAAGGCCCGGCCCGCGTGCGCGAGCTGCAGACC
>JBJKRG010000072.1:0-3533 GCA_046704805.1 Gemmatimonadaceae bacterium | reverse complement strand
ATATGCAGCGGGATCTGTTGATCGTCGCTCAACAGATCCCGCTGCATTTCGGCCGGCGTCACGAAGGCCTTCCCCGCCAGCAGGTAGACGTTCACCTCGCTGCGCATGCCGATCTCGCCGGGTATGTAGACCCCTGGCTCGATGGAGAAGGCGACGCCGTCGAGCAGGCGACGATCCTCGTGCGTCTCCAGGTTGTCCATGTTCGGGCCCGACCCGTGCAGCTCGCGCGGATCGATGGAGTGGCCCGTGCGGTGGGTGAAGTACTCGCCGAATCCGCGCGCCTCGATCACGCGGCGCGCCGTGTCGTCCACCTCCGCGCCGAGAATCGACGTGCCCGCGGCCTGGCGCTCCCGGACGAACGCGATGGCCGCGTCCCGGGCATCGCGGACCACGGCCCACACCTCCTGCGCGCGCGCCGAGGGTTCGCCCACGGTCGCCATCCAGGTCTGGTCGGCCCACACGCCGCCGTTCGGCTCGTGCGCCCAGATGTCGATCAGCACCACGTCGCCCTCATGGATCGCCCCTGATTTCTCGGCCGTCGGCTCGTAGTGCGGGTTGGCGGCGTTCGGCCCCACCGAGACGTTCGGCCCGTGATCCGTCTCCACGTTGGCGGCCCGGAACTGTTTCAGGATCCACTGCATCATCTCGTACTCGGTGGCCGGATTGGCGGTGCGGGCACGCTCGCCCGCCAACGTCATCGCATCACGGGCGATCCTGGCGATGATCTTCGCCGCCCGCTCGTGCGAGGCGACGTTGTCGGCGCTCCACGCCGCGTAGAAGCGCGTGACCAGCGGCGCCGAAGACGTGATTTCGGCACCCGAGGCGCGCACCAGCTCCAGCACGCCGCCGGGGACGCGGTCGAGGTACGGCACGGCGTCGCCCGGCGAGTACTCCATGGCCACCCGCTTGCCCTTGAGCAGCCGCTTCAGGTGATCCTCGAGCGAGCGCCACGACGAGTACTTCTCGCGCGTCCACTCCGCCGGCCAGTGCACCCACGGGCCCTGCTCGATGGTGTGGGTCAGCGCCACCGGCGTTCCCTTCCGGGGGATGAGCGCGAACGCGCGCCGGGACACCATCCCCTCGAGCCGGAGCATGCCCGACGCGATCGGGTTGGCGTTGTGAAAATCGAACAGCAGCCATCCGTCGAGGTCTGCCTCGGCGAGCGCCGCCTGGAGTCGGGGAAGCATCTCTGGGTTCAGCATCGGTTTCACCCGTTCGCTGTCTGTCGGTCTCTGATTCGCTGCGCCGTCGTGCCGCGCCCCCGTGTCACCACCCCGGCCCCCCGCGTGTCCGGCGCCCGTCTACGCCACCGACCGCCAGTCGGCGCGCCATTCGCAGGTGCCGTCGCCGCGGCTGTCGCATCGTACGTGATCGACCGAGCCAATGCTACCGATCAGCAGCCGGAGCAGCTCGCGGAGCGCCGATTCGTAGTACGCGCACCCGATGCTGCCCGGCGCGGTGCCGAGCGTGATCGACCGCGGCACTTCCAGCACGACGTAGCCGCCCACGCGTCGCGCCGTGCCGTTCAGATAGCGCGCCGCCAACCGGCGCGCACGCCGCAGCGCCCAGGGCCGGGCGACGATCGAGGGCAGCAGGCGCAGCAGCCGCCGCGTGATCGGCGAGATGGTCATGTAGGCTTCGCGGGCCAGGTAGCGGCCGGCGGCGCGGAACACCGCTTCGGCATCGGGCCGCCGGCCGATCAGCTTCGACAGCGCCACCGCCTCGTCCTGCGAGCCCCGCTGACGGCGGCGGACGGCTTCGGTGTACCGCTTGATCTGCGAATACACCGTGTCGCTGAGGCCGAGCCGCTTGTTGCGCAGCTCGTCGACGAATTCGGCGTCCAGATCGCCGGGCGTGTCCACGTCGCGGACCGCCTCGAGGAGGCTCAGCGGGAGTAGGGCGTCAACGGTCGAGTGCATGCAGGGTCGAAGAGCAGCGTGCGAAGCTAGCGGTGCCCGTGCCGGGCTACAACCCGGGAACGCGGGCGCCGGTGACGGGTCTGTTGAATCTACGCGCTTGCCCGGCCGGCCGCGGCATCCGCAGATTGCCCGGCGCGCCCTGTGCGCTCCGTCACCATCCACCACTGCCCGTATGACCGGTCCCACTCGCGTGCTCAGCGGCCTGCTCGCCGCGGCGCTCATCGCCCTCGCCGGACGACGGGCGCGGGCGCTGTCCGCCTCGGGGGCCACGGCCGCCGTGCTGATCGGCACCGCCGCCGTGGCAGCCGGGTGGGACTGGGGGGCGCTGCTCATCGTGTTCTTCCTCGCCTCCTCGGTCCTCTCGCGGGTGCGCCGGGAGCAGAAGGAGACCACCGGCGGTGGGATCGCCGCGAAGGGCGACGAGCGCGACGCCGTGCAGGTGCTCGCCAACGGCGGGGTGTTCGCCCTCGCCGCCGTGGTGTTCCTGATGACCGGGAACGAGGTCTGGCAGGCCGTGGGCGTCGGCGCACTGGCCGCCGCCACGGCCGACACCTGGGCGACCGAGATCGGGATGCTCGCCCCGTGGCCGCCCCGCTCCATCGCGACCTTCCGGATCGTCGCGCCGGGTACGTCCGGGGGTGTGACGCTGCTCGGGACACTCGGCACCGTGCTGGGCGCCGCGTTCATCGAGTTGGTGGCGATCGTGCTCCGGTGGCCGGAAGCGGTCGCCGTCGCGGCGCTCGCCGGGGGAATCGCGGGCTCGCTCGCGGACTCCATGCTCGGCGCGCTGGTGCAGCAGCGGCGCTGGTGCGACGTGTGCGACAAACCGACCGAGCGGCGCGTCCACGGGTGCGGTGCGCCAACGCGAATCGTCGGCGGCGTGTCGTGGGTGGACAACGATCTCGTGAATGCGGCGTGCACGGTCGTGGGCGGCGTCGTGGCGGCCCTGATCCTGGGTCGACTGTGATCGCGCCCGACGTGCTCGTCGTGGGTGGCGGCCCCGCCGGCGCCTCCACCGCGTTCGGCCTTGCGCGGAGCGGCGCCCGCGTGCTCGTCCTCGACCGGGCCCGCTTCCCCCGCGCCAAGCCCTGTGCGGAGTGCCTGAGCCCGGAGGCGTCGCGCGTGCTGGCGGCGATGGGAGCGCTGCAGGCCGTGGAGGATTCCGGCGCGGCGCGTCTGTCCGGGATGGTCGTGCACGCGCCCAGCGGTGCGCGGATTGCGGGACGTTACGCGGCGGCACACGGCTTCCGGGCCTTCCGCGATCGCGCGCTCGCCGTGCGGCGCGAGATCCTGGACGACATCCTGCTGGCGCGGGCCCGGGACGCAGGGGCCGGCGTCGCCGAGGGGGTCCGCGTGGTGGATCTGGCCCGCGAGAGTTCCGGGCGCGTCTGCGGAGTCGTGGCGCGTTCGGACGACGGTCGCGTGCGCACGCTGCACGCCCCGATCGTCGTCGGTGCCGACGGCCTCAACTCGGTGGTGGCCCGCCGGCTCGGCCTGGCACGGCGCGGGCGGTGGCCGCGGCGCATCGCCCTCGTCGCGCACTACTGCGGCGTGCAGGGCATCACGGCACTCGGCGAGATGCACGTCGCGGCGGACGGCTACGTGGGCGTGGCC
>JBJKRG010000071.1:0-5852 GCA_046704805.1 Gemmatimonadaceae bacterium | reverse complement strand
CCATCATGACGACCGTGGGTGGCACGGAGCTGAGCTTCAGACCTTCTCGGCGTTCGCCGAGCATTGCCGTGAGCTCGTCATGGACGATCTTCACGAGCTGCTGCGCCGGCGAAACCGTGCGGAGCTGGCTCACGTCGGCGGCCTTCTTCTCGACCCGCTCCAGGAACTGCCGGGTGAGCTGGAAGTTGACGTCGGCTTCGAGCAGGACGCGGCGGATCTCGCGCAGCCCCTCCTTGATGTCGGCGGGCGACAGGACGCCGCGGCCGCGGAGGCGCGAGAACGCCGATTCCAGCTTCGAACTCAGCTCATCGAACATAGCCCTTAAACGTAGATGCTGTTATGATTTAAGACAAGGGAACCGGGTCCGTCGCGCAGACGCCACGGCCCCACCCGAACCGCGCCGCCGTTCGACTCGCATCCCACCTATCGAGCCCCTCGAGGCGAATGCCTAAAGTCCCTCGGCAGGAAGATCTGTTCGCGTCGCTGCTCCCGCGCACGATGCCGCTCATGGCGCTGCGCTCGACGATCGTCTTCCCGCACGGCACCATCGCCGTGCAGATGGGAGCACTCGAAAACCTCGCGCTGCTGAACGACCACCAGGATCATGCGCTGTCGGTGGCGCTGGTCGTGGCGCCCGGCGAAGCCGAGGATCCGCTGGACACGGGCGCGGTGGTGAACCGCATCGGCGTCGAGGCGCGGGTCCACGACCGGATCAACCTCCCCGGGAACACGGTGCAGATCACCCTCCAGGGTCTGCATCGCATTCTCATCGAGGACGTGGAGCGGACGGATCCGTATCCCGTGGCGATCGTACGCGAAGCCCGCGAGACGCCGGTGGACGCGGCCGAGGGACGGGAGTTGATCACGCGCGTGATCGCGGCCGCCGAGACACTGGCCGACGTCTCCGAGAAGATCTCGAGCGACGTGCCGTCGGTGCTCCGGATGAACGTGGCCGATCCGTCGCGGTTCGCGGATCTGGCGGCGACCAATCTCGGCTTCCGGGTCTCCGACCGCGACGAGGTGTTGCAGCGGCTGGACGTGGGCCAGCGACTACGGTTCGTGCTGATGCGTCTGGAGCGCGAGGTGGCGCGGGCGCGCGTGCTCGACGACGTGAAGCGGCAGACCGAGATCAAGATCGATGAGCACCAGCGCGAGTTCTTCCTGCGGCAGCAGCTGCGGGCCATCCAGAGCGAGCTGGGCGAGACCGATCCGAACGAGAAAGACGTCCAGGAACTCCTGAAGCGCATCGAGGAGACGGCACTGCCCGAGAAGGCGCTCGCCGAGGCGAAGCGCGAGGTCGAGCGGCTGCGGATGCTGGCACCGGCCTCGAGCGAGTATCAGGTGGTGCGCACGTATCTCGACTGGCTGCTGGCGCTGCCGTGGAACGTGAGCTCCGGGCACGCCGCGATCGAGATCGCGAAGGTCCAGGAGGCCCTGGACGCCCGGCACTACGGACTCGACGAGGCAAAGGAGCGGATTCTCGAGTTCCTGGCGGTGCGGAAGCTGCGGGGCGGAAAGTCGCAGGGGCCCATTCTCTGTTTCGTGGGGCCGCCGGGCACCGGCAAGACGTCGCTGGGGGAAGCGATCGGCGCCGCGATCGGGCGCCCCTGCTACCGGATCTCGGTGGGCGGGGTGCGCGACGAAGCCGAGGTGCGCGGGCACCGGCGCACGTACGTGGGCGCCATGCCGGGCCTGCTGCTGCAGGCCCTGCGCCGCGTGCAGGTCAACGATCCGGTCCTGATGATCGACGAGGTCGACAAGATGTCGGGCGGCGGTCCGTCCGGAGACCCGGCGGCGGCCATGCTGGAAGTCCTCGACCCCACGCAGAACGGCACCTTCACCGACCACTATCTCAACCTGGCGTTCGATCTGTCGTCGGTGCTGTTCATCTGTACGGCGAACAACCTCTTCGACATCCCGGGCCCGCTGCGCGACCGGATGGAGGTCATCAAGATCGCCGGCTACACGGTGGAGGAGAAGGTCGAGATCGCCTGGCGCTACCTGCTGCCCAAACTGCTCGTCGACCACGGCCTGGCCGATACGGACATCCAGTTCACCGACGAGTCGCTGCGGTTCATCTCCAATCGGTACTCGCGCGAGGCCGGGCTCCGCAATTTCGAGCGGAATCTCTCGGCCATCCTCCGCAAACGGGCGCGGAAGAAGGCCGAGGACGTGGAGGGCACGGGCGGCGCGTGGCTGGTGGACGAGGCGTGCGTCGAGGACCTGCTGGGGGTACCGGCCTACCTGGCCGAGCCCGCGGAGCAGGAGCCCGAGGTGGGCGTGGTGACGGGGCTCGCGTGGACCACGAGCGGCGGGGACCTGATGGTGATCGAGGCGCTGCGCATGGCCGGCACAGGCCGGCTCACCGTGACCGGACAGCTCGGTGACGTGATGCGTGAATCCGTGGACGCCGCGCACTCGTACGTGCGGTCACGGGCCGGGCAGCTCGGCATCCCGGATTCCGTCTTCAAGGAGCACGATCTGCACATCCACCTGCCGGCCGGCGCCATTCCCAAGGACGGACCGAGTGCGGGCATCACGATCACGCTCGCGATCGCGAGCGTGCTCAGCCAGCGGCCGGTGCGCCGCGACCTCGCGATGACCGGCGAGGTGACACTGCGCGGCAAGGTGCTCGAGATCGGCGGGGTCAAGGAGAAGGTGCTGGCGGCGTACCGCTCCGGACTCCGCCAGGTGATCCTGCCCCAGGCGAACGAGAAGGACGTGCGGGACGTGCCCGATGAGGTGCGCGCGCACATGGCCTTCGTGTTCGTGGATCGCATGGATCAGGTGCTGCAGCATGCCCTGCTGGACCAGCACGGACAGCGGGCGCGTCCCCCCCGCCGGCGGGCAGGCGACACCAAGGCGCGCGACGGCGCGTCGTCCGGGGAGCCGCTGGCCGCCGACGCGCCCTGAGCGCATCGGCCGATGCTCGATCCGCAGAATCCGTGGCTGCAGTTCGTCGTGCACGTCGCCATCGGGACGGTGGCCGGCGGGGCGTCCGACACGGTGGCCGTGTGGATGCTCTTCCATCCGCGCCGCCGCGTGCTGGGTTTCCAGGGGGCGATCCCGAAGAATCAGGCGCGGCTGGCCCGGAGCCTGGGCCGCACGGTGGGCGAGCGGCTGCTCACGCCGGGCGACATCATGGCCGAGCTGGTGCGCGCCGGCGTGCGCGAGAAGCTGGACGAGACGCTGGCGCTCGTCGTCGGCAACATTCTGGAAACCGAGCGCGCCTCGCTGCGCGAGATCCTGCCGCCGTCCGTCCTGCTCGAAGTCGAGCGGGCGCTCACCGCGGGGATTCCGATCGTCGCCGAGCGGCTGGCGGAGTTCGTGGAGTCGCCGGAATTCGCGGAGCGCGCGCGGGAATTCGTGGTCCGGCGGCGGGCGGAACTGAAGGACCGGCTGGTCGGCAACGTGCTCACGCCCGAGCGCCGGTCGGCAATCACGGCGAAGGCGGCCGAGTGGGCGGCTGAATTCTCGCAGTCGGATGAGTTGACGCACGGGGTGCGCGACTACGTCGAGCGCCGCGCCTACACCATGCTCTCCACCCGCGAGCCGCTCATGGACCAGGCGCCGCCGGCGTTCGTGTCGGCCATCGACGCCGGCGTGGAAGCGTACCTCCCGCTCGCCGTCGAGAAGCTGGCGGGCGTGCTGCGCGATCCCCGGGCCCGGGACCGCATCCGCATCCGCCTGCACGACCTGTTCTCGCGCTTCGTGGACGATCTCAAGTTCCACGAGCGGGTGATCGCCAAGCTCGTGGTCACCGAACGCACGCTGGACAAGGCCCTGGACTCGGTGGAGAAGGACGGCGCCGATCAGCTCGGCGAGCTGCTCGAGGACCCGGCGGTGCGCGAGCGCATCTCGGCAGCGGTGCACGACGCGATCACGGCGTACCTGGCCAAGCCGCTGGCCGACATCGTGGGACCGCCCGAGAGCGAGCGCGCGATGGCCGTGATGGAGACGATCACGACCGGACTGCTGCGGGTCCTGCGCGCCGACGAGACGCGCCACCTGCTGGTCGAGAAGCTCGACGGGGTGCTCGCGCGCGCCGAGCAGCGGACGTGGGGAGACCTGCTGGCCCCACTCGACGACGATCTGCTCACCCAGTGGATCCTCACCGCGGCGCGCTCGCCGCGCTCACGCGAGTTGGTCGAGGACGCGGCGCGCTCGGCGGTGCAGCAGGTGCTCGATCGGCCGATCGGGCGGCCGGGCCGCTGGCTGCCCCCCGACAGTGCGACGCGACTCGGCGCCGCCTTCGCACCGGCAATCTGGGATCTCGTGGAATCGCAGCTTCCGGGACTCATCCAGCGGCTCGACGTGCAGGCCATGGTGGAGCGGAAGGTGCTGGCGTTCAGCTTCGAGCGGCTCGAGGAGCTGATCCGCGGCGTGATCAACCGCGAGCTGCGGCTGATCATCTTCATCGGCTACGTGCTGGGCGGGCTGATCGCGGTCATCGGCTTCTCGATCTCGCGCCTGGTGGGCCTGTAGACCCTACTTCAGCCTCACCGCCCGCGGATCGATGAGCGTCGGCGTGCTCCCGGCGGGGACGTCTTCGAAGACGACCACGGGGGTGGAGTCCAGCGTCTCGGGAATGACGACGACGGTGCGCCCGCTGCCGCGGTAGGTGCGACGCCCGCTCCGGGCCACCGTCGGCTTGGGGGTGTTGTGCCACTGCTCGACCACGTCGTCGAGGGCACTGACGAACTGCGCGGCGTCCACCGGGGACCGCCACGCCGTGACCCACACGACGGCCATGCCGTTCGGCTCGCGCAGCACGCGGTACCGACCCCCGTTCCACCCCTCGGCGGCGTTGATGGCGAGCGGCTGCTCTTTCGTGTGCGCGTAGATGAACAGGCGGGTGTCGAACTCCCCGAAGTTGTTCTCGTACACGGTCGTCCCCGGGGTCCGGGGCAGGACGACCGTCACCGGCACGTCCGGCTTGGCGCTGAAGAACGCCGACTCGTGCAGAATCTGCGTGGTGGACACCGGCATGTCGTCGAACGGCAGCTTCTTCGGATAGTGCGCCCGGAACCAGCGGATGAACTCGGCGCCGCTCAGGTACGGGAACAGCAGCTCTTCCTGGATCACCCGCGGTGCGGCGCTGAACAGCGGTTCGGCACTCTGCGCATCGCGGATCGCCTTCCGCACGCGGTCCCACCCGCCAGGCAACAGCGCGGCGATGTCGTGGCCGCCGGCCATGATAGACATCTGCACGTAGGTCGCCTGCCCCTCGATCACCGCCTGGGCGGCCATCTCGCGGTCGTTGTTCCCCGTGAGATGCTGCAGCGAATCCAGGTTCACGTACTGATCCTGGAGGGCGTGGACCAGCTCGTGGGTCACGGTGACGCCGGCCAGGTCCTCGGGTGAGCCCTTCACGATGTAGAGCTCCTTCGTGGAGGGATCGTAGAAGCCGATGATCTGTTCGGTGAGCAGATTGATGAGGAACGGCCGCAACTGCAGCGTGTCGGGGATGAGGCCGAACGCCTTGTACGCCGCCTCCTCGCCCGCGATCTCCGCCGTCGGCGTCTCCTGGTTGAATTTCTTGACCAGGAAGTCGCGCACCTGCTCACGCGTGAGCACCGCGTACCTGGGCGGCGTCTTGAACGGCACGCCGACCGCCTTCTCGACCTTCGGAACGGCTTCGGCGACCATGTCGGCGTACGGGCCCTTCCCCGTCCGGCCGTTGCGCCGGCCGCACGCGGACACGGCGAGGGCGATGGCCGCGAACGCGACCCAGGACCTGCTCACTCCCACGTGACCTCCCCTCCCGACATGAGCGCGACGACGCGTGCCACATCGTGGCCGCGGACGACGATGCCCTCCTCCATCAAGCGCGCCGCGATCTCGGCATCGAG
>JBJKRG010000070.1:0-7292 GCA_046704805.1 Gemmatimonadaceae bacterium | reverse complement strand
AATCATAGCCATGGCTCGCGAGACCGGATGCGAAGATGGCGGCGGCGGCGAGCCCCGAAATCGCAAGCTCCTGCACGAGCCGGAGCGGCTCCGCCATCGCGCCGGCCTGATGGAAGTCGATGGCGCCCCAGAAGCCGAATCCCGCGGCCGGCGCACCGATACCGAGCAGGATCCTGAAGAACGGAGGTGTCTTGGATCAACATGTGCCGTCAGGCCGCGGTGACGCGCTTGAGGAACCCGATCACCTCGGGAGCCACGACCTCGGGGTACTCGGCTTGGGGGTAGTGTCCCGCATGCGGAACCATGAGGACGTCGCCGTTCAGGCGGCGGGCGATCCACGTCGCCTCCGCTGCGGCATCCGGGAAATCGGGATCCGCGGCTCCCATGACGACGAGCGTCGGCGCCCGCACCTGCCCCAGTCGCGCCTCGACGGGGGCGTGTGAGGTGCGGGTCGTGGCGGCGAATGCGCTCCAGTGCCCCGGCTGTCGGAGGCTCGTCGCGATGCGAGCCCGGTGTTCCTCGAAATCGTCCGGCCGCCGACCGGGAAAGAGACGCGGATACCACGAGAGCCATGCGGCGCGTCCCCAGGGTCTCATCATGGCGACGCGGAACATCAACTCCATCGCCTTGCCGACGGGGACCTGGCGAACGAACGCCCCGATCAGGACCAGAGCGCTGACCAGGTCGGGCGCTTCGGCCGCGGCCCAGGCTGCGGCACCGGCGCCCATCGAGTTGCCGATCACCGCGGCTGGCTGCCCGAGTTCCCGGATGAGCGCGACGATGTCCGAGCCGGCGGCGACGTCGTCGAAGCTCGAGAACGTGGTGTCGCTGCCACCGTGCCCGCGGAGGTCCATGGTCGCCACCCGGTAGCCCACGCTCACGAGCTCCGGCGCGAGAAAACGATACGACGAGCGCAAGTCGCCCATGCCGGGGACACAGAGCACGAGCGGTCCGTCGCCACGAACGTCGTAGGCAATTCGCCCTTCCGGACGGGCGAGATAGCGCGGAGCTTCGCGGGTTGTGGGGGTCGCATCCCTCATCAGTACCTCCAGACACGCCGGAGCCCGTGGCCGTCGGAGTCGGAGGCCGACCGCCGTCTCGCACAGACGCAACGGCTGCACGAGAGAGGATCATTGCAAGATAGGTTCACCAGGCATTCCTGCAATCGTCCCCGCGACCGGTGCGGAACGCGAGCACGATGGGAGGACGTGCCGCTCGACAGGTCGCCGCGTGTCGACACGGCGGTAGTGAGCAGGCGGCACGCAGCGCAACTCGCCAGCGAAGGAGCGCGGAAGCTGCTCGTCGCGGCGGTGGTGAACCGGAAGACGAGTGCTGAGGCAGGCGAAGGGAGCGAGGGAAGGGGATTGCCGGCGAGCCGCAAGCGGGCGCAGGGGGCGTGGCGCTAAGTTCCGGACGACATGCGCCTCACCAACATCACTCCCGATCCGTCTCGGGACCCTCGGCTGCAGGAGCTGGCCAGGGAGGCCATGGACCTGCTCCGGGCTCATGTGCACACGCGTCGGTTTCGCCGCGGGGCCCTGCTCTGGCGCGAGGGCGACACGTCCGGGCTGCTGGTCGCGCTCAACGCCGGCCGCGTGAAGGTGTACCGCCTGCTGCCCACCGGACGCGCCGTGACGTTGTACCTGTTCGGTCCGGGCGACGTTTTCGGGTTCCTGCCCTTCCTGGACGGCCAGGCCTACCCCGCACACGCCCAGGCATTGGACGACGTGGAGGCCGACGTCGTGCCGCGCTCGGCACTGCTCCAGGCACTGGCCGGCGAGCCCGAGCTCGCCGCCACGCTCATCGCGCTGCTGGGGCGCCGCCTCCGAGCCGCGTTCGACCTCGTGCAGAGCCTCTCGACACCCGGCGCCCGCGGCCGCGTGGCGGCCGCGCTCGTGGGGTTGCTGCCCTCGGGCAGCGAGCAAGCCACGCCGCAGGGGCCGGAGATCCAGCTTCCCGTTTCGGGGCACGAGTTCGCCGCGGCGCTCGGCCTCGTGCCCGAGACGTTCTCGCGCGCCCTCACGGCGCTGGTCGACGACGGCATCCTGGCCCGCACGGCGACGGGGGGCTACCAGGTGCTCGACCGCGCGGCGCTGGAGCGAGAAGCCGGCGCGTTCTGACGCGCCGCCGCGAGCACCGTCGGACGGCGCTTCGCGTGTCTTGACCGCGGTCAATGCGGCGGCCGTCGCGACCGCCGAACTTCTCCAGTGCGCTTCCGGTCAGGTCGGACGCACGGCTCCCCCCACCGCTCGCGCTCCACACGCACTCACTGGAGAGACTGCCATGATCGACGCACGCGAATTCCTCAACGCCGGGCTCACGCTGCACGGCCATAAGTGTCCGGCCATGCCCCAGGGGCTCAGAGCCGGCGCCATCGCCATGAACCGTCTGGGCGTGGAACGCTCGGGCGACAAGACGCTCCTCGCCCTGATCGAGTTGGGCGACGACCACTGCGCCCACTGCTTTGGCGACGGAGTGCAGACCATTACGGGCTGCACGTTCGGCAAGGGCAACATCCAGCAACTCGGGTACGGCAAGTTCGGCCTCACTCTGGTGGACCGCACCACGGGGCGCGCCGTGCGGGTGGTGCCGCGGGGCGACGTGCAGATGAAGACCAAGCAGACCCCGTTCTTCACCAGGTACCGCATGCAGGGCGTGCCGCCCACGAAGGTGCCCGACGAGGTCGTGCAGCCGCTCATCGACATGGTGCTCACGGCACCCGAGGAGGACCTGTTCGAGGTGAGCGAGGTCTTCGACTACGACGTGCCACCGCAGAAGGCCGAGACGTTCGCGGCCCTCATCTGCGACCGGTGTGGGGACATGGTCGTGGAGAGCTACGCCCGCGTGGTGGGCGACCAGCGCGTCTGCATTCCCTGCCAGCAGGAGCTGCTGGGGCACCCGTTCCCGGCCATGCACCGCACGGCGGAACTGACCGCGGCATCGGCATAAGAGGAGACGCATCATGCTGTACGCCGTACTCGCCGTGGCGTTCCTGGGCGTGTCGTTCCTGTTCTCGATGCTCGGGCTCGGCGGCGCGCTGGTGTACGTGCCCGTGCTCACGTGGGCGGGCTTTCCGGTCAAGGAAGTGGCGATCCCGCTGGCCCTGCTGCTGAACGGGCTCACGACGCTGATCGCGCTGGTCGCGTACTTCCAGGGCCGGCTCGTGGACTGGCGCGGCGGGCTCGGCATGACCATCGGCGCCTTCGTCGCCGCGCCGGTGGGCGCCGTCGCCAGCGCGCACGTGCCGGTCAAGCTCCTGCTCGCGTTGTTCGCCGCGGCCGTGGTCGTGGCGGCGTTCCGGATGGTGGCCACGTCGCGACAGCCCGAGCCCAAGACGCTCATGCCGCTGCGCCGACGGCTGGTGATCGGGGCAGCCGTGGGGATCGTGGCCGGCTTCTTCGCCGGGCTCCTGGGTATCGGGGGCGGATTCATCATGTCTCCGCTGCTGATGTGGATGGGATACGAGACGAAGAAGGCGGTGGCGACCTCGGCCTTCGCCGTGACCTTCTCGTCGTTCTCCGGATACGCCGGGCACGTGGCGCAGGGACACTTGGACGTGGCGCTCACCCTGATCCTGGGCCTCGGCGTGGTGGCGGGCGCGCTGGCCGGCAGCCGGTTCATGGTGCAGAAGGCGCGGGCGTCGTGGGTCAAGCAGGCGTTTGCCGTGGTGCTCTTCGGTATCGCGGCGAAGCTGCTGGTGGGCGTGCTGTAGGCCCGGGGCGACGGCATCATGAGCATACGCACGTTGAGCGAGTGGTGGCGGGCGGTGGCGGCGCTCCTGGCGGCGGCCGCCGCCGTGCCGGGCGCCGGCCCCCTCCGGGGGCAGGAACCGGTGCAGTGGCACGGATACGCACAGGTCCGCTACACGGGGGCGTCGTCCACCGCCGGCTTCGCGCTGCGCCGCGGCAAGCTCTGGGTGGACGGGTCGGTGCCCGGGGTGGACGACGTCTCGCTCAAGGTGCAGGGGATCTTCCGCGATCAGAGCCAGGGCGCATTCGTGCTGCAGGACTTCTTCGCGCAGTACCGCGGCCGGCAGTTCGCGCTGGACGTGGGCCAGATGGTGCCCGACTTCAGTCTCGAGCGCTCGCAGTCCGACTATCTGATTCCGGTGGCCGAGCGCGCCGGCGTGGTGAACGCGCTCATTCCCGACGCCACCAGCCTGGGGCGCGACCTCGGCGTGCAGATCCGGCTGTTCCCCGGCGGCGATGGCCTGCACGTGACCGCCGGCCTGTTCAACGGCAGCGGCGCGAACCGAGCCGCGCCGTCCAGGGGCTCGTACCTGGCCACGACGCGAGCCACGTTCACCCGCCGGTTGGGACGCGGGGTGACCGGCACGCTGGGCGGGTCGTTCGAGATGCGCTCGATCGACAGCGGGGACGTGGGGGCGCTGTGGCCGGGCGGCCGGCCGTACACGGGGCATGAATTCCGGTGGGGAACGGAAGCCGAGGTGGCGGCCACGGGGTGGTCGCTGCAGGGCGAGTACCTCGAGGCACATCTGCAGGCCAACGTCAGCCACGGATTCTACGTGCTGGGAAGCCATGCGCTGCCGGGCGCAAACGAAATCGCGGTGTCGGTGGAGCAGCTCAGCACACCGGGCGCGGCCGAACGGACCACACCATGGTACATCGCGGGGTTCGATCACCTGCTGAGCCCCGCGAGCAGCGGCGAAGCCGAGGGGAGCAAGCTGTTCTGGCGCGCCCCCCGCGCCACGCCAACCACGTTGATGGTGGACGCACGCGTGCGCTCGGTGGGGTCGAGTCTGCAGTACCAAGCCACGTTGCAACTACAGGTGTTCGTGCGTTGACGCGAGGGACCGGCACTGCGTGGCAACAGGGGTCAGGATGCGCCGGCGCTCTGGCCAACTGCTCGTGACCTGTGGCTTTAGAGAGCGGTCAGTCTGACTCGCCGGGGACCCTCCGCATCCGGAATTCCCGGCGCGCTTCAGAACGTGGCGGGTGAGTGAAGGTTGGATGGGTCGCGTTCATCATCGACGCATCGACGATGCGGGGCACTCGCCTTTCGGTCGTGGCGTCCATACCCGCCGCACTCACCGGATGCCTTTCGGAACGGGCCAGCCCCGGTTTCCGGGACGCCCGCCCCTGGGGCATACAGCACTCCTAATCTCGATAGGTCAGTAGTTCTTTGCTGTCAGCGAGTTACGAGAACTTCCGAGAGAATCTGCTGAGAATTGCGAGACAGCCCGCTGCGGAATTACGAGAGAGAGTGCAACTTCACACACCACACCAGGCGCCGGCGAGTGAGCGCCGCTCCCCCCGATTGCAAAGCCGGCCGGGGATTGGATCCCCGGCCGGCTCTGCCCTGTTGCGCCTTCCCCCTTCCCCTCCACCCAATCAGTGCACGGCGTTCACCATGTCGAAGATCGGCAGGTACATCGCCACCACCATGCCGCCCACCACCACGCCCAGGAACACGATCATCACCGGCTCCATGAGCGCGAGCAGCCCCGTCACGGCGGCATCCACTTCCTCGTCGTAGAAATCGGCGATCTTCGAGAGCATCTCGTCCAGACCGCCGGTCTGCTCACCCACGTTGATCATGCTGATCACCATGGGCGGGAATACGTTGCTCTTCTTGAGGGGCGCGCTGATCGTCTCACCGCCGGCGATGCTGGTGCGCGACTCCATGATCGCATCCTGGATCACGCGGTTGCCCGCGGTCTTCGCCGTGATCTCGAGCCCGTCGAGGATGCTGACGCCCGATCCGATCAGGGTGCCGAGGGTGCGCGTGAAGCGCGACACGGCCGACTTCCGCAGCACGTCGCCCAGTACCGGCGCCCGCAACGCCGCCCGGTCGATCACCAGCTTGCCGTCGGGCGTGGAGTAGTAGCGCTTGAAGAAATACCCGCCCGCCGCCAGTCCACCGCCGACCGCCCACCAGTAGGCCGTCAGGAAGTGCGACAGGCCCATGACGATGCGCGTCGGCAGCGGCAGGGCCATGTTCACGCTCGAGAACATCTTCTGGAACACCGGGATCACGAAGATGAGCAGGATGGCGATGGCGATCGCCGCCACGGAGATGATCACCGTCGGGTAGATCATCGCGCCCTTCACCTTCCGGACCAGGGCGTCGTTCTTCTCCATGAACACCGCCAGTCGCAGCAGGATCGTGTCGAGGATACCGCCCGCCTCACCGGCCGCCACCATGTTGACGTAGAGCTCCGTGAACGCCTTCGGGTGCTTCCGCAGGGCGTCGGCCACGGTGTGGCCCGACTCCACGTCGAACACGACCTGGCGCGTGACGTCGCGCAGCGCCGGACTCTCGCTCTGCTGCGCGAGGATGTCCAGCGCCTGGACCAGCGGCAGGCCCGCATTGATCATCGTCGAGAACTGCCGCGTGAAGATCACGATGTCGCGCATCGCGATCTTCCCGCCCTTCTTCCGGTTTCCCGCGTTCTCGTCGATCTTGACGACGGTCAGCCGCTGCCGCCGCAGGTTGGCAATGGCTTCGTCGCGATTGGGCGCATCCAGCGTGTCGTTCTTGAGCTGTCCCGCCGCCGTGCGCGCCGTGTAGGTGAATGTGGGCATGCCGCCTGTTGCCTCCGGTGATTACCGCCTGGTTGCCGTGATGCTCGGCGTGGGGGACCCGGGCCGCTTGTCATCGGCCCCGTCGAGCGCCACCCCGCACATGCGGGCCAGCTCCACGGGGTCGTGCGAGGCCCGGATGCAGTCTTCGAACGCCACCGTCCGGGTCACGTACAGGTTGTACAGCGCATCGTTCATCGTCTGCATCCCGAACTTCTTCCCGGACTGCATCGACGAGTAGATCTGGTGAATCTTGTCGTCGCGAATCAGCGCCCGGACCGCCGGCGTACACACGAGGATCTCGGCGGCCATCGCGCGCCCCTTCCCCCCCAACTTCGGGAGCAGCGTCTGCGTGATGATCCCCTCGAGGGAGAACGCGAGCTGCGCCCGCACCTGCGACTGCTGGTGCGACGGGAAGACGTCGATGATCCGGTTGATGGCCTCTGCGGCGCTGTTTGTGTGCAGCGTCGCGAACGCCAGGTGCCCCGTCTCGGCGATCGTCAGCCCCGCCGCGATCGTCTCCAGATCGCGCATCTCTCCGATGAGGACGACATCGGGATCCTGCCGCAACGCGTACTTGAGCGCGTTGGCGAAGCTCTTCGTGTCGGAGCCCACCTCGCGCTGGTTGACGATGCAGCCCTGGTGCCGGTGGATGAACTCGATCGGATCCTCGATCGTGATGATGTGCCCCTTCATCTCCTTGTTGATCTTGTCGATCATCGCCGCGAGCGTGGTCGACTTCCCCGATCC
>JBJKRG010000069.1:0-4785 GCA_046704805.1 Gemmatimonadaceae bacterium | reverse complement strand
TCGGCCAGGGCGGCATGGCCACGGTCTATCTCGCCCACGACCTCAAGCACGACCGCAAGGTCGCGATCAAGGTCCTCAAGCCCGAGCTCGCCGCCGTCCTCGGCGCCGAGCGGTTCGTGACCGAGATCCGGACCACCGCCGCGCTCCAGCACCCGAACATCCTCCCGCTCTTCGACTCGGGCGAGGCCGGCGGCTTCCTGTACTACGTCATGCCCTACGTCGAGGGCGAGACGCTGCGGGCCAAGCTCGACCGCGAGACGCAGCTCGCCGTGGACGAGGCGGTGCGGATCACCACGGAGGTCGCCGACGCGCTGCAGTACGCGCACGAGCACGGCGTCGTGCACCGCGACATCAAGCCCGAGAACATCCTCCTCCACGCCGGCCGCCCCATGGTCGCCGACTTCGGCATCGCACTTGCCGTCTCGGCCGCCGCCGGCGGCCGGATGACCGAGACCGGACTCTCGCTCGGCACCCCGCACTACATGTCACCCGAGCAGGCGACCGCCGAGAAGACGATCACGAATCGCAGCGACGTCTACTCGCTGGCCAGCGTGTTGTACGAGATGCTGACCGGCCAGCCGCCGCACCTCGGCGGGTCGGCGCAGCAGATCATCATGAAGATCGTGACCGAGCAGGCCGCTCCGGTCACGCAGATGCGGCGTGCCGTGCCCCCGAACGTGGCCGCGGCCGTGGCCCGCGCGTTGGAGAAGCTCCCCGCCGACCGATTCGACAGCGCGAAGGCGTTCGCCGATGCGCTGCGCGATCCGCACTACGCATCCGCCGGGCCCGGCGGCGCGGTGGCCGTGGCCGCCGACGACGTCGCGCGGTGGCGCACGGTGGCCTCCGCCGCGGGCGTCGTCGCGGTGGTGCTGTTGGCCACGACGCTCTGGGGGTGGCTCCGGCCGCGGCCCGCTGCCGACGCTGCTCCGGTGACGCAGCTCTACGTCCAGGGCGACTCGAGCTTCTCCGTCACCAACAACTGCTGCGGCCCCTCGCTCGCGATCTCGGGCGACGGCCGGCGCATCGTGTTCATGGCGCAGGCGGGGGACAGCACGATGTTCTACCGCCGCGATCTGGGCGACGTGACGGCGCACCCCATTCCCGGCACCGTGGACGGGCGCACGCCGTTCCTCTCCCCCGACGGCCGGTGGCTGGGCTTCGTCCGGCAGAATACGCTCATGAAGGTAGACGTCACGAACGGCGGGGCGCCCCTCACCATCGGCCCCGCCGAGGCGACGGAAGTGCGCGGCGCCTCGTGGGCCGACGACGGGTACATCTACTTCACACCCCGTCTCAACGGGCCGCAGCCGATCTACCGCGTGAGCGCCGAGGGCGGAGACCCGACGGTCTTCTCGCCGCCCGATACCGCGACGGAGGTCGGACGCGCCGTTCCCCACGTGCTGCCGGGGAGCCACGTGCTGCTCTACGCCACCGCGCCCCGGAGCGGCGGCGACGCCGACGCGTGGGTCGTGGCGCTCGACATGGCGCACGGCATCGCGCATCGCCTCACGCCGGGGTTCCAGCCCTACTACTCGGCCAATGGATATCTCACGTACGTGCTGGCCAACGGGTCGATCATGGCCCGCCGATTCGATCCCAAGTCGTTCACGCTGAGCGGTGCCCCGATCCGGATCGGCGATCAGGCGCTGACCCACAACTACTCCGAGGCGGAATACGCCGTCGCGAACGACGGCACCATGATCACCAGAGTCATCGGCGCCCAGCGGACCCAGCTCCAGCTCTATTCGATGCAGGGACAGCTCCTCCGCACGATCCCCGGCGACGTGCAGCGACATACGCCCCGCTTCTCCCCCGACGGCCACCGCATCGCCTATATCCAGGGGGATTACAACATCGCGGCCAGCGACGAGAAGGTGTGGGTGTACGACCTCGAGTCGGGGGTGGACTCGCCGCTGTCGGACAGAGGAGTAGCGGAGGATCCGATCTGGTCTCCCGACGGCCGCAGCGTGCGATGGATCCAGGACTCGGGCGGGCTCAGCGGCTTGATCACCCGCCCGGCGAACCAGAGCGCACCGGCGACGCCGTTCGGCGACTCGTCCCGCACCCGTATCTGGGCTGCCCACGGCCGGACCGCCCTGCAGTTGGGCCTTCCGTCACGCGCCGGCGGGCCCATCCCGTTCTTCATGGACAGCAAGGACAGGAAGTCCACCGCCCTCTGGGTCATGAACGCCGACGGCACGCACGCGCGACCGTTTCTTCAATCGGCGTTCCACGCGGCATTTCCCGCGGTATCGCCGGATGGGAAGTGGGTGGCCTACATGTCCGACGAGACCGGACGCTACGAGATCTACGTCGAGCCGTTCCCGAACGGCGGCCCCCGCTACCGCCTCACGACCGACGGCGGCACGTACCCCGTCTGGGCGACGAATACCTCGCTGGTGTACGAGAACGACAATTACAGCGCCGTGCTGCTCGACGTCCGTTTCTCCAACGGCGAAGTGCTGCCGGGATCGTCCCGCGTCATCACGAGAGCGGTCGCCGACCAGATCGTCGGCTCGCGCGCCATCGACGTCAGCCCCGACGGCAAGACGCTGGCGGTGATCACGCAGCCGGGCGTGTCGCGGCTACTCGTCGAGACGAACCTCCTGCAGCACGTTGCCGGCCCGGGGGGCCAGCCCTAGCCGAGGGGACGCCCACCGGATGTACTGGGGATTTCATATGACAGGCCGGATCCGTACGCCAATTGCGCCCATCACGGGGCGGCCAGGCATCCGGAGAGCGGCCCGGCGGCTCTCGGGAGCGCTGTTCATGAGCGCCTTGCTGGCGATGCCGGTCCCGGCCGGAGGCGCCCATCCCGGCCAGGGGAGGATCGCGTTCTACGGCGACATCCTGGACCTGATCGACGGCCACAGCCCATTGGTGGTTCGTCCTTCCACGCTGTATCTGGCCGAAGACGGATCCGTCGTATTGGGCCACCTGAAGTGGAGCGGCTGGGGATCGAGTGTCGCCCGGGCAACCGGTGTCATGAGCACCAGCGACTGCAACCCGAGTTGCGCGGATGGAAAGCGGACGAACAGACCGGCGCAGTTGACGCTGTCGGATCCCGGGACCGTCTATGGCCACCGGATATACCGCTGCTACCAGGTCTCGCCACATCGGGTGCATGCGGGGCTGTTCGGGCACGGGTGCATTCGCCGGGAGGGGAAGTTCTATATGTACGACACCGGTTCAGGGGATGGGAATTCGAATCCCGGCAAGCCCTGACGGCGTCGATTGGAGATCGAGCCTCACTTTCCCAGCACCCGGGCGAGGTCGACGACCTCGAGCGACTTCGTCTCGTAGTTCGCCACGAGGAGCGTGCGCCCGTCGCCCACGACCCTGAGCCCTCGCGGGAAGCCCCCGGCCGGAATCGTCGCCGAGACCGCGCGCTTCCCCGAGCCGATCTTGTCGACGTCGATGACCGCGAGGGACTGTCTCTGGGCGGGACCCTCCGCGAAACGGTCCGAGTTCGTGGCGACGACCTTCCGTCCCCCCTCCGCCACGGCGATTCCCACGGGCGCCGTGCCCACCGGCACCCGCCCGATCAGCGCGCGCGCCGTGTCCCGAAGCAGATCCTGCGTCCGGAAGGCCAGGACCGCGTCGTCGCGACGTGCCGTCACCCACGCCGTGTCTCCGGTCGGAGACGTCACCAGGCGGACCGGACTGCAGCCCGCCGGGACCGTGCCCACGACGGAGTGGGCCGGATCGGACTCGGCGCGCTTCACGTCGATCACGAGGATCGCCCCCTGCTGATGACGCCGGGTCACGCGCGGGTTCCACGCCCTGCACACCCCCGGCCAGTGCCACCGACGCGGCGCCGCTTCGATCGTCGCGTACAGGTAGCGTTGATCGGAAGAGAACACGAGGGCGACGGGAGAGATCCCGGCCGGGATCTTCCCTACGATGTCCTGGACACCGTACCCGATCCGACGCGCCTTCGCGAGGTCGAAGACCGTGATCGTGCCGGCCGTCTCGTCGCTGAAGAAGGCGTAGTGGTCGTCCTTCGTGACGTTCGCGTAGGTGCGGCCCAGGGGCGCATCGACCACGTAGTGGACGGTCGGCCTCCTGGCGCCGGAGATCAGCTCCGGTACGTCGATGAAGGCCATGCGGTCGTCGTCGGCGACCACGAGGAGCTTCCCGTCGTGGGTGAGCACCATCCCCCAGGGGCTGCCCTCGATCGTGAGCGTCCGCGCGAGCGTGAGCTTGCCGCCCGCCCGATGCACGAGCGCGATCTTGCCCGGTGCGAGCAGGTGCCGCTTTCCCCTCGGCGCGGCCCCGGGCTCGGGCGCCCCCTTCGCCGGCAGGTCGATGAAGATCCAGCAGCCGTCGGGCGTGGGAATCGCCTGGAAGGGATGGCCCGGCAGGGGCAGGTACGAGATCGGCCGAGCCAGGGGCTGGTTGCAGGCTTTCTGCTGCGCCTGCAGGGCCGTGGGAATGCTCAGCAGCAACGCGGCGGTCAAGACGATGTGTGACTTCACGATCCTCTCCGTGCGGGTGAGCCGTGCGCGCGGGACCTCTCTGCCCGTATTTTGCCTCGTGCCCTGAGGATGCGCATGGGTCTGTTGTCGCCGACCGGACTTACCCATCATCCCGGTACGGGCCTTACCCATCTTACCGGGTGTACACCAGTCGAGAGTTGGCGGTCGACGGTCGGCAGTGGACGGCTGTTTCCAGGACGTGGTGCCGATGGAGCGACTGGTCTGGATTCCCATGTTGTTCCCCGGCGATCACCCGGGGGTCTTCGACGACATTCCGTGGCGCACGTGATGGCGATGCCGTCGTTCC
>JBJKRG010000068.1:0-2673 GCA_046704805.1 Gemmatimonadaceae bacterium | reverse complement strand
GGCCGCGGAGGCGAGGCTGGGGGCCGGTGGTCGGGTGGGGGCCCCCGTCCCCGCGAGGAACGGCGTAGGTGCGCCAGACCGCTTGACCTGGGTGACGGCGCGCAGGGCTGGGAACAGCTCTACGAGTCTTCGCTCGCGGCCGCGACCGATTTGGGCAACATGAACGACGCCTCAACCGGCAAGATGCCGAGCGCCGGAACGGCAGCGAAGGCGATCTACGCGCTCCAGTACGCGGACGAACGGTCGATTACCGAGACTTCGAACCTTCAGGACTTGGCGCTCAAGCGGTTGGCAGAAGCGCTCGACGCCATCACGCGCACCGAGTACACGGAGACCCGGAAGATCCGGCTCGTCGGCGAGGACCGCTCGTTCCTGACCGAGCACGAGATTGGGCCCGATGAGGTAGCGGTGGACGTGGACTACACGTTCTCGCCGGGCTCAATGATGTCGAAGCAGAAGGACGCGGTAAAGAACGAGCTGATGCAGTTGTTGCAGATGGGACTCGTGGACGCTGCCACGGTGCGGAAGAACCTCGCCACCGCGACACCGGATGTGTTCCGCTTGTCGTACGATCTGCAGGAAGCCCATGCGCGGCGACTTCTACAGCGCATCTTGAAGTCGCCCGAGCCCAAGCCCTACCAGCCGCAGCCGTGGGAAGATGCAGCGGTCCACGCGTCCGTCCTGCAGGAGTACATGCTGTCGGCCAAGTGGGAGGAGTTCGCGGAGACGCCTCAGCGCGAAGCGATCGCGCAGTTGTGGCAGGTCTATACGCTCATGACGCAGAAGGGGGCACCGCCTGCGGCGCCTGGCCAGCAGCAGCCGAGCGGTCAGCCTCAACCGGGTGACGGCGGAGGCGGTGCACCGGCGCCCGCGCAGCCGATCGGTAGCCCGCCGCCCAGCGGGTTCGAGCCGAACGCTGGCGCGGACCGCATGGAGCAAGCGGCGACGCAGTCGGCGCCGCCGACAGTGTAGTATCACGCTCTTGCGGGTCGGTTGCCCGGGCTTGCTACGCGTCCGTACTTCGGTCTCCCTTCAGTTCACGCCTTAGATCTTGGAGCCGTCTTTCGAGCGGGTAGAGTTTGGCCATCTCGGCGCGAATCGCTCGAACTACGTCGTCGGACGGCGCCGTCCACTCGTCGGAATGGTACCTCTGCAGAAGCTGCCTCCGAAGCTCAATGCCCTGCAAGAAAAGAACGACCATTTCCGCCCCAAGGCCGTGCACTTGCGGGGCCTGTTTGTCGAAGCGCGCGGCCCAACGCTGTGAGGTCTTCTGAAAATCGGCAAGAACGGGCTTGTCGCGCGTGCGTGCGAGACCATCCGCCGACTCCACGGAGAGCACATACTCGCGCGAGAATTCAGTAATGAAGACGCCGTTGACGAACATGATCTCAGGGAAGATCGACAGGAGCGCGTCGATATGACGGATCTCGCGCTCAAGACGCACTTTGTCTCGAATCCGCAGTAGGGCGAGGAGGTTTGCTTCGACGACGCCCATGAGATTCGTTGCCACTTCTGCAAACGCTCTTGCATTGCCGGCGACATCTGTGAGTAGGCTCATCATCTCACTCCTCGGAGAACTCGGCGAACGGGCTGGCGCGGGAGACCCTGTGCACGGCCGCTTTACCAAGACGACCCCGAGGCCGCTCCGATCCAGCATCGCCCACTGTGGAGACAGGCGTACACAGTTCGGAGGCTGCCTCGGCGCGAGGGACGAATATGGCTGCCTCTTGCGTGTCTCGCCAGACGGTTTTAGCGTAGCATCATCGAAGGCCGCACGGCCCGCTCTCCCATCGGGGAGGGTGGGCCTGTTTGCGTTTGTCCGACCGGAGCACCGAGGACGCTATGTCAGAAGCCGCTGCCCAAGCCGCCACCGAGGAGATCGACGACGCCGGAACGGTCGGCGAGACCGAAACCAACGCCGGCGATTCATCCGCCGCTGACGCGGGCGCCGAAACCGACGCGGGCGAGTCGAAGGGATAGGAATTTCAATCCCCGTATCGTCTGCAAGCAGGGCGGTGGGGGCGGGCCAGGAAGCGTGGGCACGCGGGCTGGGGGACTCCAGGCGGCGCCCAGGGGGCGGCCGCACGCCGGATGGGCGGGCGGTGGTCCGTGCCGAGCCACCCCGGCGGGCCTCGCGCACGCCGAGGGGCATGCCAACGCTCCCCGGAGCGCGAGCCGGGGGGAGGATCAGGCCGAGCTGCGGGGGGCCGGCCGCGGAGGCGAGGCTGGGGGCCGGTGGTCGGGTGGGGGCCCCCGTCCCCGCGAGGAACGGCGTAGGTGCGCCAGGATCCGCTCGATCACCGCTCCCTCGGTGATGAAGGCAAGGATGCGCATCGCACCGCCGCAGGCCGGACCGGCGAGTGGATCCACTTCATAGATGCGCCGCAGGAGCTCGGCCCAACGCCTCCGGGCCTCGCGGAGCGGCAGCGGCTCCGGCGCGGTCACCGGGATGGGGGTGGGCGCGCCGTCGACCTCGGCGGCCCGGCGCCGAGTGCCGCGAGGCCGGTTGGCATACCAACCGTAGTAGCGCGTCATCACCTGGTGCTTGTTCGGGATGTGCGTGACGAGGCGCGCCAGGAACTCCAGCGGGTCCACCGTCTCGGTACCGGCCGTCGGCCCGTCGCGCTTGTCGGACCGGTAGCACACGGGCGTGCCGGGCCCGTCGTAGGTGAG
>JBJKRG010000067.1:0-16285 GCA_046704805.1 Gemmatimonadaceae bacterium | reverse complement strand
GGCATCCTCCGCTATCGGGGCTACCCCATCGAGCAGCTGGCGGAGAACGCCACGTTCCTCGAGGTCGCCTGGCTGCTGCGCCACGGCGAATTGCCGGACAAGAAGGAGTACGAGAAGTGGGTCCACGACATCACGTACCACACGTACGTGCATGAGAACATCAAGGGCTTCCTGCAGGGCTTCCGGTACGACGCCCACCCGATGTCGATGCTCTGCAGCACGGTGGCCGCGCTGTCGTCGTTCTACCCGGAGGCCAAGCACATCGACGATCCGGAGCAGCGGAACATCGCGATCATCCGCCTGCTGGCCAAAGTGCCCACGCTGGCGGCGTTCGCGTATCGCCACGTGAAAGGCCTGCCGTTCATCTACCCCGACAACAACCTGAGCTACGTCGAGAACTTCCTCTCGATGGTCGCCCGGATGTCGGAGTCGAAGTACGTGGCCAACCCGGTGTTCGTGAAGACGCTCGAGGTGCTGTTCATCCTCCACGCCGACCACGAGCAGAACTGCTCGGCCAACGCCGTGCGGGCCGTGGGTTCGTCGCACGTCGATCCGTTCTCGGCCGTGGCGGCCGGCATCGCGGCGCTGTTCGGGCCGCTGCACGGCGGCGCCAACGAGCAGGTGCTCCGCATGATCGCCGAGATCGGCGAGAAGAAGAACGTCCCCGCCTTCATCGAGTCGGTGAAGCAGGGCAGCGGGCGCCTCATGGGCTTCGGACACCGGGTCTACAAGAGCTACGATCCGCGGGCGAAGATCGTGAAGAAGCTGGCCTACGAGGTCTTCGAGCAGGTCGGCATGGACAAGGATCTGGAGATCGCACTCGAGCTCGAGCGCATCGCCCTGTCCGACGACTACTTCGTCTCCCGCAAGTTGTATCCGAACGTGGACTTCTACACCGGACTGATCTACCGGTCGATGGCCTTCCCCACCGATTTCTTCACCGTGCTGTTCGCGGTGGCGCGCACGGCCGGCTGGCTGGCGCAGTGGGAGGAGATGCTCAACGACAAGGAGCAGAAGATCGCCCGGCCGCGGCAGATCTACATCGGGTACGGGGAGCGGCCGTACAAGAGCAGGATCAAGTAACGACAGTTGACCGTTGGCGGTGAGCGGTGGGCGGTTACTGCCCACTGCCCACTGCCCACTACAAGCTTCGAGTATTCAGTCGGCAGTCGTCAGTGAACCGAAACAGTGGCGGGACGCCTTGCGATCGACTCGCGATGCGTCCCGTCTTCGTCACCCCGGGGTCCGCTGCGCGGCCACGGCCTGGACCTCGATCAGACATCCCGGCTTCAATTCCGGGACCGGTACGATAGCTCGCGCCGGACGGTGATCGCCGAGCAGCCGTGCGTACACGGCGTTCACCTGCGGCCATAAATCGCGGCCGGTGACGAAGACGGTGACCGAGAGCAGGTGGTCGAGACCGCTGCCGGCGGCCTGGAGCACTGCCGCGACGTTGCGGAGGACCTGAGCGGTCTGCGCCTCGATGTCGCCGGGCCCCACGACGTCGCCAGTCGCCGGATCGAGTGGGAGCTGGCCCGCCACGTAGACGAGGCCGCCGTGGACCACACCCTGCGAGTAGTGACCTGCGGGCTGCGGCGCTTTCGGGGTGGCGATGGACGTCACGTTCGGCCTCGCATGGACGAAGGGGCGGACGGCGCCTGGGGCGCCGGCCCGAGGGGCGAAGCCTGAATGTGTCGGGGCGCGATCCGCTCGTCTAGCGACGAGCGTGCGCGTGCTGCTCGCGGCGATCCGCGACCAGGAAGAACAGCGCGAAGCCCGCCCACACCGCGGCCATCGGCCACGAATGCGTCCGCAGCGCCTCGAACATCGAGAGGCCGAAGAAGAGGACGAAGATCGCGAAGTTCCTGCCGAAATGGAGTCTGTGCATCGATCGTGGGGTGAGCGGTGAGGCCGCGCGACGGAGGCGGCCATCGGAGACCCACGGGCAAGTAAGCCGCCGCCGGGCGCCCCCGGCGTCAGGGAATCCGACCCCCGGCGTCAGCCGATTCCCGACACCGCGCTCGTGCTCCTCTCCCTCAGCTCGATGAGCCGGAGAAGACCAGGCTGCAGCAGGTCACCCCGCCCTCCGCCTTGGCCAGCTCGGACGCGGGGACGGTACTCGGACGCAGGCCGCGGCGCTCGATACGCTCGAGCGTGCGCGGAAACTCCGCTGCATAGATCAACGCATCCCCCACGCGCAGCAGATTTGCGGCGAACGGCTCGAAAGGATGCACGTCGATCAGGTCGTAGTCGCGAAAGGTTTCGGCGCGCGTCCAGGCCCGGTTGACCAGCAGCGTCCGATCGCCGATGGCGGTGACGGCGGACTTGAGGTGCAGGCACCCGTAGACCGGCACGGCCTCCACCGTATAGCCGTACGGACAGAGGATGGCTCGGAGCTGGTCGATGCCCGGGTCGTTGGTGCGCGACGACTGCCCGACGAAGACCTGGTTTCCGACGACCAGCGCGTCGCCCCCGTCGAGCGTGCCGGGGGCTTCGATGCGCGCGATGCTGCGGAATGCGGAGAGCGCCCGCTCGACCGCGTCGAGCTCGCGCCGACGCACCTCGGCGCCCGGACGCGTCATCACGGCGATCTCGTCGAAGACGAGCGCCGTGTCCTCCACGAAGACGGCGTCGGGCAGGTCCGGCGCCGGGGCAACGCGCACCACGCGGCAGCCGGCCTCGCGCAAGGCTTCCTCGTAGGCCTCGTGCTGGCGGTGCGCCAGCGTCACGTCGATCGGCTCGCGCTCGCGGTGCGTGAGCTCGCAACGGGCGATGGCCTCGCTCACATCGCGGGTGAGCGCGACCAACTCCGATCCGGTCGTGGGGAGAGGGGGAGTGGGCATCGGTGATCGCGCTACGGCGCCCCGGACCTCGGCTTCCGCGCCCGCGACGAGATCAGGAGCATGTCGTTGATCCGCCAATCGCCGGCGGTATCGGCACGCAGGGCGACCGCCACCGTATGCCCGCAGGCAGGGCCGCACTGCCAGTCCACGTACACGATCGCCGAGCGCCGCGACGCGTCGAAGCCGATCGGTGAGAACCACAGGAAGCCGGCGGCACCGCCGTGGCGATCCTTGAACGCCTCCCAGTGGGCGGTATCGGGTTGCGCCGTGAGGAGTGCCGCCGAGTCCGGCGCGACCGCCTGGAGGAGCGATTGGCCCGCCACCACGTCGGCGAGACGGATCGGAGCCGCGGCGTGGGCGAGCAGGTCGGCGCGTGCGGCACGCGCCGAGGCGGAATCACCGTCCGCCCACCAGAGCGGGTCGAGGCCCCACCGGGCGGCGAGCGGACCACAGTCCTTCTTCGTGCAGGCCGTGTCGAGCAGGGACGTCACGATGCCGACGGAGCGGCCGGTGGTCCGCACGTACACCGACTCGGCAATCGTGCGATAGACCGACATCTCGGGGGCATCCGGCGCCCGGACGGGAACCGGCGCCGTAGCGGGACGGCCGATGCACCCGGCCAGGCCGAGGCCTGCGCCGAGGGCGAGCGCCAGTACGAGAGTCCGGGAGCCCACGGACCGCGGATGGCGCATCAGGAAGGAGGACGCGCCGCGGAAGGGTGGGTTCATGGCTCCTACGGTATGTCGAAACGGCAATTACGGAAGAAGAAAGAGATTAACTGAAGATTATGATTTGCTTAACGCCGACCCACGGTTCGCGGGAGCACGGGCTTCACCCGCGCCTCGCTGCGGTTCACGAAGCCCGCATACGCGGCCGCGTCGTGCTTCACGTGGTTGGTTCCGTCGGCCAGATAGCGAAGAAGCGCCTTCACCTCCGCGAGCCCGGCGCCGGCGACGAGATGCATCCAGCTCCCGCGTGCCGTCTCGTCGGGTGCCTCGGTGACCATCGAGAAGTAGGTGATGCGCGGGCTGTTGAGCGCGGCCATCGCGGCACTCGGCGCCCCGCCGCGGCCGCCCCGCCCTCCCCGGCCGCCGCCGTCGAGCGGCTGCCCACGCAGCGACTGATACACGAGGATGCCCTTCCGGAAGTACTCCCGGAAGTTGTCCACGTCCTGAACGCCGTACTTCCGGTAGCGGGCGTAGAGCCGCTGATCCGTGGCGTTCATGGCCGAATCGCCCTTGATGGCGGCGCCGATGGAATCGAGAATGGCGAACTGGGCCCGAGCCCACTGTGGGTGCGCCGGATCGTCCACGTACCTGAAGCCGGGTACGAACCAGCCGCGAGGCAGCCACCACTGCCGCTGCTCGCCCGTGCGGCCGCGGACCCACGCCGAGTATCCCGCGAACAGCTGCACCCACTCGTGCGTCGGGTAGCCGTGCAGGTTCATGAAGATGTCGGGGAGCCACATGGCCTGCAGCTCCGGGCGGACGTTCGCCTCCGGATACACCGGGTCCTCGGTTCCGGCGCCGGTGGTCGCATCCACGCCGAGGGCGCCCAGGTAGCTCGCGTGCAGCATGAAATGCGGGGTCACCTTCTGCAGCTCGTAGTTGAGCTGGGCGCCGTCCGCGTTCATGATCGGATGGATCACGACGTTCACCTTGCGCAGCAGCTTGCGGTACGCCGTGTCGGTGGCGAGGACCTCGCCGAAGCGCAGGATGTAACTGGTGCTCGATTCCTCGTTCGCATGCTGGCGCCCGGAGAGCAGGAGCGTCGGCTTGAGCGCGTCGAGCTTGGCCTGCGAGACGTACTTCGATTCGATGGGCGGCAGGAAATCCTCGGCGAAGATGTTCTTGCCGAGGAAGGAGCGGCCCACCCAGTAGGGGTGCACGCCCGGGAAGGTCGCGAGCTTCGCCATGTCCGAGTCGGCCTCGGGTGGCGGGATCGGCGTGTTCCACTGCACGATCCGCTGCCCGGTGTACCTGAAGCCCTTCGCGTACAGCACGGGGCGTGCCGTGGACATCGGGTGGGCGCTCCGGGCCAGGGCGACCAGGCGGCTGTACCTGACCGTGGAATCCCGCAGCGTGACGTGGAACAGCAGCTCGCCCACGCGATCGAAGCTCATCGCGCCGTCGGCCACACCGTGCGCGTGGAGATCCGCCATCGCCCGCACCATCCCGACGAGCAGCTCGGCCGGCAGGAGCTGCCGGTCGACGCTCTCCTCGGTGCCCCGCAGGCGGTAGGCATTCCAGTCGTACGAGGAATCGTTGGCCGTCACGTCGAACATCAGACGGGCCACACCGGCGGCACCGGCCTTCACGGCGATCCCGTGCAGCGCCGGAGTCGGCGTGCTCAACGGTGACAGGTTGTACGTGTCTCTCACCGGATCGCGTCCGGGCTCGTGATAAGCGAGCACCAGGCGCGGCACGGCGTTGTCCTTGCCGGTGAGGGTGATCTCGACGTGCGGCGGCTTGCCGTCCACGGGCAGGCCGATATGCGGAATGATCCGCCCCGGGTAGTTCACGTTCCCGATGCCCCATCGACCGCCGAGAAGATCGAACAGCGTCAGGGTCTCGAAGTAGATGTCCTCGTGGATGGCTTCCAGCGACGAGATCTGCTCCTCGTCGAGCCCCAGCCGGTAGCTGGGCTCGCTCGCGGTGAGCGAGACGTCCAGCCGGTCGAAGTAGGGCGCGTAGCTCTGCGACGGCCGCCCGTGCTGCACGTCCATGAAGTAGTCGGCGAGCCTGGGGTACGTCTTCTCCTGGAAATAGTCCCAGAACGTCTCGGGATCGGTCTCGATCCGCCGGTCGAGAATCGTCTTCCCGTTCGCCACCACGTGCACCCACCCGGTGGTGACGCGGATGTGCTCGTATGCCGGGAAGAGGTCGAACATCGGCCTGATCACGTACTTCGGGCTGAACGAATCGGTGAGGATCGTGCGGCCGTCGGGTGCCGTGACCTTCACCGTGTAGATCGGATCGGCGCGGTCGGTGGGCGTGAACGTGATGATGGAGTCGGGGATGCCGAGATCCCGCGCCATGATGTCATCGATCGGATACAGCTCCTGCAGCCAGCGCGTGGCGGACTCCACCTGGCTCCACCGCACTTCCTTCGAGTCCTTCAGGGTGTGGTAGGTGATCGCGATGTGGCCGATCTGCTTCCCCTCGAGCTGCGGCATGATCACGTCGTGGAGCCAGCCGTATCCCTGCTTGTACGCGCTCAACACGCGCACGCGGAACCCGCCGGCTGCGATGCCCTTCGCCGCGAGGTCGCGGCGGATCTCACCGGCGATCTTCTCGCGTTCGGCGGGCGACTCACTCAGCCGCACCTCGATCGTGCCGCGACTCGACGCGGTGAGCCTGGGGAGCGCATCGGCGCGGAAATCCTTCCAGAACGTGTCGACTTCCCAGGGCAGGGTCGCCTCCTCCTTGAAGATCGTCTTGCCGACGCCGAAGCCGGTCTGCTGCGTGAGCACGGTGACCTTCGCCTTCGGGAAGCGTGCGTGGATCATCCGCTCGGCATACCGGTCGAGCCCCGCGTACCGGTCCTTTGCGGCGATCTCGACACCGATCGAATCGATGGGCTTCCCCTCGAGCCGGTCCAGCCACTGGCCGAGCTTGTAGACGGCCAGGGCCGTCTGGCCCGGGGCCTCCTTCGCCTGCAGGAAGCGGCGCACCTCGGTCTCGACGTCCGAGAGCTGGTAGTTCCCCTTGCCGTACTGCCAGAGAAAGGGCATGCGGCGCGCGGCGTAATCGGTGATGGCGTCGAGCCCGGCCTTGTCGGGCGCGCTGATCACGAGTCCGTTCTTGCCGCCGAACCCGCCGCGCACGAATTGCATGAACCCCTCGCCGGGCTCCACGGAGTCGCCGACCAGCCGGCCGGCGTTGTGCAGTCGGCGCGTCTGGTAGTGGTCGATGCCGTAGACGATCGGAAAGCCGGACTTCTCGGGGTGGTCGTTCTCACCGCTCACCTGCACGAACGGCAGGCGCATGCCGGTCGTTTCGAGTCCCACGCGCTCGGCGAACGCGGCCAGCTCGTCGGGCGCCTGCGTGCCGTGGAGCGAGATGAAGGCGTCGGTGCGGTCCGGCAGCAGGTCCCGGTTCGAGTCGTGGAAGATGCCCCTGATGGTGTACAGGTCGCCGAGCGAGAAGTCGGGGTTGTCGCGCGGCGTGTACGCCGTTCCGGGCCTGGTGTCCCACGGGCGGGGAGGCAGGAGGCGGACCGTATGCGAGGCGCGGCCCCCCGTCAGTGCGATGTCCACGCGGTCGAGGTCGGCAAAACGCAGCGTCGAATCCGGCTTGTCGAGCGATGCGACGGCGTGCGCCACGGCCACCGAGTCTGCCAGGCGGACGGCGACGTCGGTGCGGGCAACGCCGGCGTGGCCGCCGTCGATGACGATCCGGTCGATGGTCAGTTCTTCGGGCGCCGCCTCGTGCGTGCCCAGGAAGTCGCCGAGCCGGCGGGCGACCTCGGTGTAGGTGGCGGCGTGAGCCGCGACTGCCCACACGTCGGGGTACCGTCCGGCAAAGTATCCTGCCACCGCCATGAGGCCCGAGCCGTCGTCCCCCGCCAGGAGCACGCCGCCGCGGTGGAAGAACCCGTTCGACGGAACGAGGACGACCGCTCCCTGTCCGGGCGCGAGCCCGTCGAGTGCCCGCCCGACCACCGCCCCGGCTCTGGGGATGAGAGCGTTGTCGCGCCCGATCAGAATCACCGGCACGTCGTAGCCCGGGACGCGCACGGTGTCGCGGGTGGTGAGATCGAGATTCGCCGCCGAGGTCTCGTAGCCCAACCGGGCGGCGACGTTCGCGGCCGCCGCGAGGTCGGCTTCGGTGGGGTGCGCCGGCAGCACGATCTTCACGTTCACGAAATCGATCACGCCGTCGGCGTTGCGGTCCTGCAGGATGTAGCCGGGTGCGAAGACGTTGCGGAGGTCGTGGACCGCCTCTGGAGCGGACCGCGTCGACTGCGCGGCAGCGGGCGCGAACGGCGCCAGGAGCAGCACCGCGAGCAGGGTGCGGGCCGCGGCGGCGGGGGCAGGGATGAGCCGTGTCATGCTGGAGGGGAACGACGAGGGTGGGTGGTCGGCGGCGCGGGCAGCGGCGCACGTCACGCCGGCGGTGTCCCGCTCAGGACCACAGGATGCGCCTGGAGCCGGGGCCACGGCCGCGTGCTCGAACTTACTGGACGGGCGGTACGGCAGCCAGCCGGCCGGCGCGGCTGCCGCCGGTGGTCAGCCGCCCGGCTTCTTCCCGAACATCTGCTGGAGCGCCTTCCAGACCAGCGCGTAGGTCGTGTACCCGACGAACGCCGAGCAGACGACGACCATCGCGAGCACCTCCGCGGCCACGCGCAGATTGAGCATGTGCGCCCAGTCGCCGACCATGTACCCGCGGAGCCCGAGAATCGCGATGCTGAGCAGCAGCAGCCAGCGTGCCATGCGCAGCGCGCCGCGCACGGCGTAGCGTTTGCGCCCCATCGACTGCGCCACCTCGTACTCCCGCTGCGTGAGCCGCGGGTTCGGGGAGAGGATGTCCCGCAGGCTCATCGGCGGCTCCCCGGCGCCGGCAGCGGTTCGCCGGGCGGCGCCGGCGGTCTTCCGGGAATGAGCAGCGTCTCGATGTCCCACGGTCCCATCGGCACGGACAACTCATTGCCGTTGGACGTGAAGGTCTTCCCCGTGGGCCGCTCGATGAGGTCGGTCTCGCGCGCCGTGACCGGCCCATGGAAGCGCAGCATGGCGGTCGTCGGTCGGCCGTTGGTCTCGACCAGCCGCACGATCCACCCGGTGCCGTCCTCGGCGCGCTTGAGCGCGCCCAGCTCGACGGTGCCGGCGTCGATCGTGAACGGTCCCGTGGCGACCCGTCCCGTTCCAGCATGCGGAGCGACGGCCACCGCCCGCAGCGGCTCGTTGAGGTCGCGCGCCGCCTCGCGCACCAACGGGCTGCGCCAATCACCGATATGCGGTACGATGCTGTACCGGAACGTCTGCATCCCCATGTCGGCGTTCGGGTCGGGGTACTTCGGCGATCGCAGCAGCGTCACGAAGATCGTATCGCCGCTGGCGCTGTAGCCGTACTTGCCGCCGTTCACGATCGCCACGCCGTAGGTGCCGTCGCTCGCCGATCCGTCGACGAACCGGAGCATCGGCGTCTCGAAGCGCGCACTGTCCTGTCGCGTGCGCGGGCGCGTGGTCCGGCCGATTACGGCGTACGGGATCTCGGCGTGCGTGCTGTCGACGTGGAAGGCGAGCGGGAAGACCGCCTTCAGCAGCTCGTGCGACTGGTGCCAGTCGACCGTCGTCTCGACGTCCAGCCGGTCGGCATCCGCCGGCAGCTCGTAGCGCTGGGTGACCAGCGAGCTGTCCTTCCCGCGATAGACGGTGATGGACGTGCCGAAGGCATCACGCGTGACCCGGGATCGGAGACTGTCGGGCCGTGTGACGAGCCAGGTGCGCGCGCCGTTCAGGTTGTCGATGTTCCAGGCATCGTAGTCCTTGGGACGGTCGACCATCATCAGGAGTCCGTTCGCCGCGGGACCGCCTGCGAGCACGTCGCGCTCGTGCAGCTTGTCGTACATGCGCGCGATGCCGCCCGTCGCCGAGTCGATGGTGACCCGCAGCCAGCGATTCTCGAGCGTCCATCCCGGCAGCGTGGCGGGTCTTGCCATCCGCGACCGCCGCACGAAGAACACGCTGGCGCTGAGCGCCGGAATGGAGCCGACGCGCACCTCGAGGCGGCCGGAGTCGCCCGGCTCGCTCGGCAGCGTCCGTCCGTGCGCGTCGACCGCGGTCCACATGCCGACCGAGTCGGCGCCGTTCGCTCCCGTCGGCGGCTGGAACTCCACGACGCCCGATCGGGAGACGCCGCTGGGGTTGAAGGCGACCATCGGCACGTCGCCGCGGCGCGGCGGCCTCGTATCCAACGGCGCGGCGAGCGCCCGCAGCGAGGTCACCAGTGCGCCGTCGGCGAGCGCATTCGCCTCCCGGTAGTCCGACGTGGCATCCATGTAGACCGAGTCGATCCCCGAGCCGGCGAGGAGGTCGTGGAACTGGTTGAACAGCGTGGCCTCCCATGCCTTCGTCAGCGCGTCGTGCGGATAGGGCGCCGGCGAGACGGTGGCCGCGGCCTCGGCCGCCTGAAGCAGCCCCTCCATGTGCCGGTTCCACCACTTCATCTCCGCCTGCGTCGTGAACACGCCGCGGTGGTACTCGAGGTACAGCTCGTCGCGCACCACGGGGCCCTCGGGCGGAAAGTCGTTGCGCATCTTCGTCAGCGCGTCCGTGGGGCTGTCGTCGCGCACGACGGGGAAGGCCGGGATCCGCTTGAGGTCGTGCGACCGTTCGAGCATCTGCATCGTGGGCCCGCCGCCGTGATCGCCCACGCCGTACAGGGTCAGCATGCGCGGGACGGCGCTGGAGTCCACCGTGGCGCGCTCCTCGGTGGCCAGCGAGTGCGGATCGAGGTCGCTGTCGTAGCCGTACGGGATGTACGAGAAGATCTTCGAACCGTCGGGACCCTCCCAGTAGAACTGATTGAGCCGGGCCGGCCACTTGTCGGTGTCGTTCCAGCGCAGCTTCTGCGTCACGAAGAAATCGAGGCCGCTCTTGAGAAAGATCTGTGGCAGCGACCACGGGTACCCGAACGTGTCGGGGATCCAGGCGACGCGCGACGGATGCCCGAACATCTTGATGAACGTCCGCTGCCCGTAGAGTCCCTGGCGCGCCAACGACTCGCCCGACGGCATGTTCACATCGGGCTCGAGCCACCAGCCACCGACCACGTTCCAGCGGCCCTCGCGGTCCAGCCGCTTGATACGCGCCAGCACGTCCGGGGCCTGCTTCGCCAGCGATTCGTAGTACACCGCCGCCGAGGCGGCGAAGTGCATGTCGGGGTACTTGGCCATGAGCTTCGTCGCCGTGGCCCACGTCGCGTCGATCACCCCCTGCGTTTCCCGCCAGCGCCACAGCCAGGCGGCGTCGATGTGCGAGTTGCCCACGATGTCGATCGTGTCACGCCGGACCTGCGCCACCGCGGGTGCGAGCAATTGCGACCAGAACTGGACGATGTTGTGGTAGCGGACCTTTTCGGGGCTCAGAGCCGCCTCGGCGAGCGCCCGCGCGATCGAGTCGCCCGGGACCTGCAGCGAGCTGTCGCCGGTGAAGAAACGCGCCCACTGGGCGCCGTCGTGGATTTCGTGCCAGCCGAGGTCGGCGATGCGCAGCACCGGCGGATCCCACCACGTGGCGCCGTTCGGATGGAGCACGAATTCGATCGCCGTGCCCGCGGTGCACGGAGCGCACAGCGTGATCCGGCCCATCGAATCCGCGCGCACCGGTCGTCCGTTCACGGCGAACGTGCCCTGCGGCCGGAACTCGGCGGCGTACAGCTCCAGCGTCAGGCCGCCCAGTGCCGGGGGCACCGTCATCGCGAACCCGATCGCCGCGAGGGCACGCCGCGCAGCGGAATCGGCCGGAAGAGTGTCGAGCGGTGTCCAGTCGTCCGACGTCAACGGCTGCGCGGTGGGCCGGGCGGCCTGCCGCCAGATCCCCATGCCCACCGGGCGCGCGAGCATGTCCAGGAGCGCCGGTACCTGGACGGGAACCGTCGTCGCGGCGCGGCGGTCAGCAGGGGCGGCATCCACGGGGCCGACCGCGCCGGCGGGGAACACCGCCGCCCGCACCGTTGCGCCGCCGTCGAGCGCACCGCGCACCAGCCCGCTCCACGGGGCGAGGAGCGTGACGGCGGGATGGGATGCTCCCGCCGCAATGGGCGCGAGCGTCGTCCTTCCATCGAGCATGAACGCCCCGGAGGCCTCGGGAATGGTGCCGCGCTCCGCGCATACCAGCAGCGGTACGACGAGTGACGTGCCACTGCCGCTGCCGACCAGGCGGGCCGTGCCGGGCGCGGCCACCGGGCCCACGCGGAATCCGGAAGCGGAGGTCACGGCGGGTGTGGCGACGTCGGGGGACGCGGACGCGACGATGTCCCCCACCGGGTCGGGGCTGTCGGACAGGAAACGCGCGCCCATGCCCATCCCGCCGCCGCGATTCACGACCTTGTACACCAGCCGGTTCACACCGCGGTGGAGGTGCAGGGTGAGCGTGTCGGTGCTCGTGCCCACCCCGCGGGCGACGTCGTGCCGCTCGAGGAGGGTTCCGTTCAGCCAGACGAGCACGTCGTCGTCACTCTCGACGCCGAGCCGCACGGCGCGGTCCGCCGGGCTGGCGAGATAGGTTTCGGCGTACGCGGCCGTATTGTCGAGCGTCGTGGCGGAGAATGCCTTGAAGAAGTCGAACTGGCCCAGCTCATCCATCGAAACCCGCTGCCACACGTGCCCGCCGGCGCGGTCGCCCGCCCGGGCGTCGAGCGTCGAGGGATCTCCGACGTCCCGCTTGTCCAGGCGCAGGGCGCCGGTGTCGACGGGGAACGGCCCGATGAGCAGCCAGGGGACGATGGGGCGATCGCAGATCCGCGCTTCCGCGGAGGCGGAGGAGGTCTGCGCAGGAAGCCGCGGCACGGCGGCGAGCGTCGCCAGCACCGTGCAGGCCGCAAGGCGGTGAATGGGGCGGATGGACATGCGCGGAAGATGACGCCTCCGCGCGGGCCTCACCAGCGGGTTGTGGGGCGGACGCTACTTCCAGGCGCCGAGCAGCCGCCGCACAAGGACGATCTGTCCGACGTGATACGAGGCATGGTCGAACACCAGCATCACCTCGCGGATGTGCGTCTGGCCGTTGCCCCACGGGACCTTCGCGAACAGATCGAACCCCGAGTCGCGAATCAGCGCCCGGAACGCCTCGACGTCGGCGTGTTACTGGGTGATGCTGTCCTTCCACGCCTTCGCCGAGGGCGGGGCCGGGGTCCGGGGCCAGTAGTCATCCGGCCACTTCCGGTCTTCCTTGTAGTTCGGATCGCGGCAGAAGTCGAGGATGTCGACCTGCGCGATCCGGATATGCTCCACGAGCTGCCATACTGAGTAGGGGAGGCCGCGTGGCCGCTTGCCGCGTAGCTCGGCCGGGAGTCCGGCGATCGCGTGGTCGAAGCTGGCGTGGGCCTGCTCCCAGTCCAGCATGTTGGCCAGGAATTCCCGAAGCTGATCACTCATTGCGCTCCCTCCGCCGCCGACGACGGTGCCACTGTTCCCAGACGTGCCCGACGATGAGGCCTAATGTGGCGCCCACGACGCCGCCCGCAAGCGCGCCGACGACCACCGACATCTCGAAATCCCAGAGTCCGCGCGTAGCCTGGTGCCGGCGCATCCCCGCGAAGAGCAGCAGCCAGGACTGCACGCCCCACCAGAGCCCGCCGGCCACCCCGCCCAGCACGGCGCCGCCGTTCACGAGCGCCTGGCGGCGGGGCTGATAGTAGCTGTTCTCCAGCGTGCCGAACTCGAGCTGTTTCTCACTCCGCGCCCCGCTCACGCCCCAGCCCGACCGCAGGACGAGCACACCGGCGAGCGCCGAGAGCACGGACACCCACAACGCCGCGGTGTGCTTCGCGACGATCACGGCATGCTTCGTGTCCTGCAGCTTCAGGACGAGCACCAGGAACGCCAGGATGCCGAGCAGCATCCACTGGCCCGCCGTCGAACGGGCGCGCTTGCGGGGCCGGGGCTGCGCAGGGTTCGGGGGGTGTGTCGCCATGCGAGCTACTACGCGTTCGGCAACGGAGCCGCTGGACGCCGGCGGGTCGCGGTACCCCTGCACGGCGGCTTACCTTTCGGACGCGGTGGCCGACGCATGTTCCCGCCCTTCAGGCCGCCCATACTCCCGCACTCGCTCCCAGCGCTTCCATGCTTCTGATCGCCGCCGCGGCGTTGACGCTCGGCCTGCCCACGGGCCTGCGCCCCGGCCTCCACGCCGATACGATGCTCGCCACCGGCTCCGGGGAGCGCGCCGTCGTCGCGGTCAGCGCCCTGACGCCGCCGGTGATCGACGGACGGCTGGACGACCCCGTGTGGCGGAGGGCGACGCCGGTATCCGGATTCGTGCAGTCGGAGCCACACGAGGGACGCCCGGCCACCGAGCGGACGGAGGTCCGCGTGGCGTACGACGCGGACCACATCTACATCGCCGCGTACATGCACGACCGCGATCCCTCCGGGCTGATCGTCAATGACATCCGCCGGGACTTCAACGAGACCGACGAGGACGACTTCGAGGTGCTGCTCGACACGTTCGACGACCGGCGCAATGGATACATCTTCATCACGAACGTGGCGGGCGCCAAAGCCGATCGCCAGGTGGCGGACGACGGGCGCGACGTGAACATGAGCTGGGACGCCGTCTGGCGCGTGGCCACCCGCCGCGTGGCCGACGGGTGGACCGCCGAGATCGCGATCCCGTTCACGTCGCTGCGATTCGCCGGCACGGGCCCGCAGCAGTGGGGAATCAACTTCAGCCGGCGCATCCGCCGCAAGAACGAAGTCGACTTCTGGTCGCCCGTGCCCCGTTCGTACGCGCTCACCCGGGTGTCGCTGGCCGGCCAGCTCGACGGCATCTCCACGGCGCACGCCACGCGCGATCTGCGCGTCAAGCCGTACGTCGCGGCCCGCGCGGTGCGCGAAACCGGCGGTCGCACGTTCGCCCGCTCGAACGACGTGGGCGTGGATCTGAAGTACGGGATCACGTCGCACCTCACGCTCGATGCCACCGTGAACCCCGACTTCGCCGAAGCCGAGGCCGACCAGCAGCAGGTGAACCTGACGCAGTTCAGTACGTTCTTCCCGGAGAAGCGCGACTTCTTCCTCGAGTATTCGGGCGTGTTCTACGTGGGTGATGCGGCGCGCAACAACCGCGTGTCCACGCCGGTGGTGTCCGACCAGGACCTCGTGCTCTTCTTCAGCCGGCGCATCGGTCTCACCGCGGACGGCCGGACCATCCGCGTGCCGGGGGGGCTCCGGGTCACCGGATCGGCGGGGGGCCTCACGATCGGCGCGCTGGCCATGACCACCGCCGCCACGGCCACCACGCCGGCCACGACGTACAGCGTGCTGCGCCTGCGGCGCGATCTGTACGAGGGGTCGGACATCGGCCTCATCCTGATGAACCGTCAGTCGTCGGACTCGACTCACAGCTGGAACCGCGTATTTGGCGGCGATGCCAATTTCCGGTTCTTCGGCGCCGCCGACTGGAACTCGTACCTCGTCGGCACGGCGACCCAGGGCGTGCACGGGGGACAGTACGCCGCCCGTTCGACCGTGAACTACGACGGCGATTTCTGGCACCTGAAGACCGGCGCGATGCAGATCGGGGACGGCTTCCGCGACGACCTCGGCTATTACCGCCGCACCGGCGACCGCAAGTGGATTCTGGAAGCCGGGATCCGACCCCGCACCCGCTGGCTCACGCGCCACGGAGTGCGGGAGATGCATCCCCACATCACGTGGACCTACTACGAGGATCTGAACGGCGGCATCCTGGCCAAGAACCTCCGCTCGGGCTACACCTTCTTTCTGAACGACGGGGGCTATGTGGAGCTGGCCGTGACGCCGCGGTTCGAGCGCCTCACGTCACCGTTCACGATCAACCCGGCAGTGGATCCGATCCCCGCCGGCGGCTATGCGTGGACCGAATGGGAGCTCGTCGGCCAGACCGATCCGAGCCGCGCCATCTCGGCGAAGTTCACCGGCACCACCGGCGGCCTGTGGACTGGCCGGCAGCGCACCATCAGCGGCACCGTGACGTTGCATCCGTCGTACCACCTCGACCTCGCGTTCGGCGGCCAGCGCACGGATGCCACGCTGGATCTGCCCGCTCCCGAGCACTTCGTGGCCGACCTGGCGACGTTCCGCGGCAACTACTCGTTCACGACGACGACCTTCCTCGATGCGCTCACCCAGTACGACCCCGGCTCGCGGGAGCTGAACGCGAACATCCGCTTTCACGTGATCCACCATCCGCTGAGCGACCTCTACGTGGTGTTCAACGAGCAGCGGTTCCTGACGCCCGACGGCAAGGCACCGACGCTGTACGCGACGGTGGATCCGGCGCTCAGCTCGGGCCTGCCGGGAGAGAGCCTGATCGTGAAGGTGACGCAGATGGTGCAGTTCTAGCCGCGGTCCCCTCGACCGCGGCGCGCAGCGACCCGGTGGGACCCGCGGCGTCCAGCTCCTCGACGGCCAGTCGCATCTTCCGGCGCCAGTTGGGATACCGGTCGTTGTCGGTTCCCGGCACGTTCACCGGGGTCGTCTCGAGGGCGAGATCGTCGAGTGCCACCCCCACCATCGCCGACGGCGTCCGGGCGAGGAGCCCGTGCACGCCGTGTACGACCGCCGCCGGCTCGGCCGACGTCCCGCCGGCGAGCAACCCCTCCTCGCCCAGCCGGGCCGCGAGCGCTGGGCCGGGGCCCCCCCGGCTGGAGGGGGCCCGCGCCGCGGGCGCCTCGTGGGCGCCCACCCCCCAATCGAGCGATAAAAGGACGCCGCGCCCCGGGACAGAAAAC
>JBJKRG010000066.1:0-3866 GCA_046704805.1 Gemmatimonadaceae bacterium | reverse complement strand
TTGGTGGGACCGCCGTTCATCACCTTCTTCCACTGGGCGAGCGCGCCCGCCCAGAGGGCGTCGGCCGCCGTGGCCGTGGTCACGGCCGACGGGCTGATGACCCCCGGTTGCTGGGGCGCCAACAGCTCGTTCTTCACGTTGCAGGCCCCGAGGAGCAGGGTGCCGCCGACGATCCCGATCGCCGCGACACGCCCCCGAGCCCGATGGTCGAATCTCATCATGGTCGTTGGTCCTCGATGGGGCTTAGTAATGGAGGTTGAGCCGCAGGATGAAGTACGTCGGCGGCGCGATCGTGGAGAAGTCGGTCTGTGTATCGCCGGTCGCGTAGTTCGACTCGGGATCCACACCGGTGTAGCCCGTCCACGTGTGGAGGTTGCGGGCCGAGAAGACGAGCTGGGCATCGCGCGCCCGGATCCGCTCGGCGATCGCGTTCGGCAGCGTCAGGGCCGCCGAGACCTCCCGCAGCTTCCAGAACTGCCCGTTCTCGAGATATCCGTAGTAGGAGTTGGTCGGGTTCTTGGCGCTCGAATACGCCACCGCCCGCGCCTGATCCCAGAGGGACGTCGACTTCAGGTTGTTGGAGTACCAGGTGGCGAAATTCTGCGCGTAGAACGCGTACGATTGGTTGTACAGGATGTTGCCGCCCTTGTAGTCGGTCAGAACGGTGATGCGGAGCTTCCGGTCGAACAGATCGAAGCCGTTCGTCACCGAGAAGATGTCGCGTGGCGCCGTGTAGCCCGCGTACACGTAGTTCGGACTGACCGTGACTTCGTCGGGCGTGATGATCCCATCGCCGTTCGCATCATTGTAGGTGTACGGCCGTGCGAATGCCGCGTTCACCGGCAGCCCCACCGAGTCGCGGTACACGCCAGTGCCGATGGTCGCGTTGGGCTTGCCGCTCGGATCGTTGCCCAGCGAGAGGATCTTGTTGCTGTTGTGCGAAGCGGCGATCGTCACGTCCCAGCCCAGCTGTCGCCGATCGATCAGCGTGCTGTTGATCTCCACCTCGATGCCGTCGTTCTCGACCGACGCCAGGTTCTTGAGCACCGAGAGCGCGGACGCGCCCGACGAGGCCGCGATCTGCTGGCTGATCAGCGCGTCGTGCGTCTTCTTGTTGTAGTACGTGAAGCTGAGGTGCGCGCGGTTGAAGACGTCGGCCTCGAACCCGCCCTCGAACTCCGCCGAGCGCTCCGGCTTGAGGTTCGAGTTCCCGAGCGCCGAGGCGATGAGGCCCGGCGTGTCGGTGCCGTCCACCGTTCCGGCAGGCGCGATGTTCGCCGTCTGCGCCGCGAACGTCTGGAGGGCGACGGTGCCGCCCGGTGAGACGCCGGAGGCGCCGTAGGCGCTCCGCAGCCGGAACCGGTCGAGCCAGTTGAACTTCGGGAAGAAGCTCTCGTCGGAGATGATCCACGACACGCTGGCCTTCGGATAGACGATCCGCTGGAAGTTCGTGCCGAACGAGCTGTTCTGGTCCGTGCGGGCGGCGACGGTGAGGAACAACCGGTCGCGCCACGCTGCTTCTTCCTGCACGTACAGGCCCAGCGTCTTGTCCACGGTCTGGAGCGTGTTGCCGGCGCTCTGCACCGCGGCCTGCCCCACCGTCTGGGCGCCCGGCGGCAGGTTCTGGCCGCTTCCGGACACGCCATCGGTCTCCTGGTTCGTGTAGTCGGCGCCCACGGTCGTCGTCATGAGCAGGTCGTTCCGGGCCTGCCACGTGGAATTGCTGATCAGCTTGGCCGAGAAGTTGCGCAGGTTCGTCTGCGTCTGGCTCACGGAGCCCTGCCGCTGCGTGCCGGAATTCGGGCACTCCGCGAACCGGCAGATCGAGATGTAGTCGTTGTTCGCCAGATCGATGCCCGCCGTCCCCTGGTTCGACATCCAGGAGAACGGCCGCCAGGTCGCGTTGCTCGATCCGATGAACCGCTGCGTCCCGTTCGAGTGATACACCTGGAACGTCTGCGCCGGGCTGTAGCCGCCGTACCCGTCGCGGAACTCACCCAGCGAACCGAACTCGTTGTAGGTCATGCCCGCCACGCCCTGGTGGTTGAACCCGGGATTGTTGAGGGCGCTGTAGATGAAGCTGTAGGTGTTGTTGTCGGTCTGCGGCAGCCGCTGGTTCGTGTTCGTGAACCCCGCCGTCATCGTGAGGTCGAACACCGGCGAGAGCGTCGCGCTCAGGTTCGTGCGCACCCCGTAGGACTGGAACGCCTCGGGGTAGAGCCACTCGTCGCGCATCGGGGTCCCCATCGAGTCGACGAGCGTTGCCTGGGCGAACTGGGGCATCTTGAGCGGGCCGATCTCATTCTGCAGATCCCCGCTCACGTAGAACCGCACCGCATCGGAGCCGCCGCTGGCCTGCATGCCGTACTGGTCGCGATGTCCGAGCACGATCGGTGTCGTGGCAGGGTTCATCAGCACGTTGAATGACGTCAGGCTGTCGACCGCACAGCTCCCCTGGCTCACCGTCACCAGCACGCAGCGCTGGAGCTTGCCGCTCGTGGTGTTGTGCCCCCACGACGCGTACGTGGTCGGATAGGTGTTGCGGTCATCGACCACCCCGCCCTCGCCGTACCAGGTCCAGCGGGTGGCGCCGGCCCGGCCGCGTTTGGTCGTGATCACGATGACACCGTTTGCCGCGTCGGTCCCGTACAGCGTCGCCGCCGACGGCCCCTTCACGATCTCCACGTCCTGGATGTCGTTCGGATCGAGGTCGTTGAGCAGACTGCCACTGGTACCGCCCGTGCCCAGGCCGACCGTCCCCGTATTCATGCGGACGCCGTCGATCACGTAGATCGGGTTGTTGCTGATGCCGCTGCCCGCCGTGGCCAGCGATCCGATGCCGCGGATGCGCACGACCGGCGCCGAGCCCGTCATCGCGCCCGGCAGCACCACCACACCCGGCGCCTTCGCCACCATGAGGTCGGCGAGATTGTTCACCGGCGTCGTCTGCACCGTCTGGCTGACGTCCCCGAGGGTGGAGATCGCATTGCCCAACTCGACGCGGCGCTGCTCGCCGGTCGCCGTCGTCACGATCTGGGAGAGTTGCACGATGGCCTGCGTCATCGCGAAGTCGAGCGTCGCCGTCTCGCCCGTCGTGACGGTGACGGGCCTTTTCACCTCCGTGTAGCCGACGCGGATCACGCGGACCTCGGCGGCGCCCGCCGGCACGTTGCGGAGCGTATAGTGCCCGTCGGCGCCGGTCTCCGTGAAGAGGCTCGTGCCGACGAGCATGACCCGGCTGCCACTCAGGGGCTCATTGGTTCCCGCCGCGGTCACCCGGCCGGTCACGGTGCCCTGCGCGCGAGCGGTCGAGGCGATCCCCGTCAGGCACAGCACCGCAGCCGCGCCGGCCGCGAACACCTTCCAGCGTCCCAATCGCATGTCTTCCTCCGATGATCGCCGCCGGATCGGCGGCGGGTGCACTGCTCCGGCCTCGAGCGATATCGAGAACCGATGACGGCGCCCCCGATTCCGGCGGACATCGCCGGCGCCGTGGCGCCACTCCTGGTCGGACCATCCTGCAGTCGCCTTCTTCTTTTACTGATGGTCGCGACTGCCCGGCACTGTGGCCCGGATGGACATCGGGAGGAACACGAATCCGCGGACCAGTGCAGGCAGGAGGCGGAGGGGGGTCCCGATGGGGGGTCTCGGAGCTTGCGTGCGGGGGTGAGGCGCGATCAATAGACCGTAACCGCGCCATACGCGTCGCCCGTCACATGATTCTGTCCGTGGGCGTCAGGTCAGCCGGGCGCATGGTCGACCATTCACTGCATTCCATATGTTGTATGGAACGCCGGGCCGCCCATGGGCCGCGTCCCATGGTGCACCATGCAATGCGGCCAATAGCTTTCCGCGGCACCGATCCG
>JBJKRG010000065.1:0-7870 GCA_046704805.1 Gemmatimonadaceae bacterium | reverse complement strand
GCCGTCCACGACGAACGCGTACGCATACCGACCAGGGTCGAGGCTCACCTGAACCTGCCAGGTGTGCCCATCGGCGAGACGACGCATCGGCAGCGCGCGGGGGTTCCACCGGTTGAAGTCTCCGACGAGTGCCACGTGCACGGCGTTGGGCGCGACGAGCGTGAACCGCACTGGGAGGGCCCGCTCCGTTGAAGCGGCCTCCGCAACGGTAGGAGTGGAACTCGCGCTCGACGTGCCCCGCCGGTGCAACACGGCGTACGTTCCCCCCGTGCCGACGAGAATGCCGGCCACGCCGGCGGCCAGTACGGTCATCAGCCGTGTCCGTCCGGCGCTGCGTGGTACCGGTCGATGACCTGACGTTTCGGGCGGCTCGCCAGACTCGATGCGAGCCAGCAAGGTTTGCCGCCACGACTCCCGAAGTGGCGGTTCCTCTTGCAGTGCGTCCACAGCGCTGCGGAGTCGCGTGTTCAACTCCGGGACCTTCGTTTCTCGACGAGCGTCATTCATACCGATCCTCCTCCAGCAGCTCTTGCAGGCGGTCACGGGCGCGTTGAACCCGCATCTTCAGTGCCGAGATCCCAGCGCCGGTCATCGCCGACATTTCGTCGTAATTCAACTCCTCGACGTGTTTCAGCAGAAAGGCCTCTCGCTGGACCGGATCGAGCTGGGCCAACGCCCGATCGATCGCATCCCGCAAATCCGTGGCCGGCGCCGTGGAATCCTCACTCGCACGTGCGACGGCCTCGGCATCGACCACCAACCGATTGCTACGCCGTCGGCGATGAAGGAGCGTGGTCCGGCACCGATTGACCAGGATGCTCATGACCCACGTCCGGAAACGCAGGTGCTCGTCGTATTGGGCGAGCGCACGGTGCGCCCGAAAGAACGCTTCCTGCGTGGCGTCCTCGGCGTCTTCCAGGTTGCCAAGCATCCGGGTCGCAAAGCGAAGACACGGTCGGGCGTGCCGATCGACGAGCGTGGCGAAGGCCGTCTGGTCACCGGCGAGCGTAAGGCGAACGAGCATGGCATCGGTCATCTCCGCTGGGTGATACCTGCGCATCCCCGCGGCGGTCACGTCCTCGCCACGGGGAGGCCGAGCTCAGCGAACCTGGACCAGGCCAACCGTCCCTCCGAAATCGTCCGTGACGGTTACCGTACCGGGCGGCGCCGTCCATGCACCCCCGTCGATGCGGACATTCATGCGGTATGTACCCTCGCTCAGCCCAATCGTGACCTGCCAGACGTCGGGACTTGCGAGGGATAGCGGCACGGGGCGCCAGCCATTGAAGTCGCCCGCGATCTCGACCGTCTTGGCACCGGGCGCCCGCAACGTGATCGTGCATTGCTGCGGCCCCGTCGGCAGCACCGAAAACGCGGCAGCACGGTCGACGTCATGCCTGCGGTCGTCACGGCCAGCGGCGAACGGGTTGAACTGAAGACCGAGGTGCACGAACCGAGCCGACGGCAGATTGAGGGCGACCTGCGCTGGGAGGCTGCCGACCTCGGCAATAACTGCCACACCTCGGAACACGCGCATCGTGGTGGCGACCCGTCCCCACACCGCAAAGGGGAGCCCGGCCACCGGCGGCCGAGCCCCCACTACGGCGTCCCAACGGACGGGGCCATGTTCCCAGCTCACCTCGGTCTCGAGCTGCGACCATGCCCGGAGCCGCAGATCTTGGGCCTGCTGGATGGTGTCGGTTCGCTGGACCTGATAGCCGGAACTGTCGACCCAACTCTGGGCGGGTTTATCGGAGATCCCGAGACTGGAGAAGTGCGCGGCACGCGACGAGACGTCGAAGTGCAGAGTCACATCGCCCAACTGCCGCCATGACGTCATCTGGAGCACGCCAAATGTCGGCGCTCCGGCGAGATCCAAGGACCGCTCGGTACCGATGCGGACAGCGAAGCCGTTGCTGGATGAACCCAGCGACGTGCCGACACGCGCTGCCGCCAGAGTGTATGGGTTCACGGTGGACGCCACGCGGTCGATGCCACCGCCGACGTCCACGTGGTGGCCCCCAATGACGAAGGGGACGGTCGAACCAGCGCCCGCGCCTGCGGCCACCTGAGAGCGCGCTATCGACGGCCAAGTAGTCAAGCAGACTACCACGACTGCGCAGGTCGGGCTATGAGCTAGGAACGACTTTGGCATGACGGAAAGGAGGAACCGTTCAATATCATACACTTTGGCGACCAAGCGGTCGGCCGACTCGGGCAGTCGCTCGGTCGCGGGACCTCAACGGCCGAGACCTACCCAACAGCTTATACCTCCAGTGACGCGGCCGGCGTCACCGTTGCTTTGGATCTGCACGTCGGGTGACGCTCCCGGATTAGACACCGCTCACCGACACCGGGCCAGAAGGTCGGGCCGGAGGCCCTGGGCGCCGGACCGGCTCGCGACTCTAGCTCGCCCCCGACTTTGGAGACCGTTGCTAACTGTTGGTACCAGAAGAGGTTCGCCGCCCCGTCTCCAACGGAATCTCAATACAGTTTTGTCGGCACACCTCCCAGGAGGTGTGTCGGTAGAATCTGGAGTTCGCACGGGACGCGGGACGTGAGGGAGCCCGGGTCGAGGCACAAGCGGTGATTGCGGGGATGGATGCACGGACGCTCGCGGCGGAGATTGTTGCGATGAGCGGCGACAAATTCGGCTCCGCATTCAAGGGCTCCGCGTTCAAGCGGGCGAAGCTGGCGGGACTCCGGCACAATGCCGCGGTCATGTTCGACGCGGACGCCGGCAGCTCGTGCTTATCCGTGCCGCAGTACCCATCACGTTGCGCGGAAGGGGAGTAGCGACGATGATCCCCACAGAGGCGCACAGACCTTCGGCGTTGGCGTGACTCCCACTTGCCCATTCGTGACGGCATCTCCGCGCACGCAGCCGGGACAGGCATGCCTCGTGGCGTGACCGAAAGCGCGCGCGTGGCACCTCGTCCCATGGTCTCAAAGAACTGGCAATGCCGCTTCGCCAACCCTGTCAGCCGCGCGCCGGGGCCGACGGCGATGCCGCTTTCGCACTCGTCGCGTCTCCTGGTCTCGCGTCCAGTTCCTCCCGCACGCGGCGCGCCAGTATCTCCAACGACAGCGGCTTTTGCAGGAATGGTGCCTGCGATGCGGTGATCCCCGCCCGTAGCAGCGGGTCGCCCACATACCCGGACATGTATATGACGCGCACGCCTGGGCGGAGCCGGCGCACCGCTTGCACGAGCTGCGGCCCGTTGAGCCCCGGCATTACCACGTCGCTGAGTATCAGGTCGATCACGCCGAGGTGCCACTCGGCAAGCGCCACCGCCTCGACGCTCGACGCAGGTGCGAGCACCATATAGCCGCACCGTTCCAGCATCAGCTGCGTCGCCCGGCGCACGGTCGGATCGTCCTCGACCAGAAGGATCGTCTCCGTGCCGCCGGGCAGGTCGGCGGTACCAGCAGCGGCGGCTCGCATGGAGCCTGATGGCACCCCCGGCTCATGTACGGGGAGATGGACGGTGAACGTGCTCCCGCGCCCCGGTTCCGACTCCACCGTCACATACCCGCCCGCCTGGTCCACGGTCGCCTGCACCATCGCCAGCCCGAGCCCGGTGCCTTTGCCCGATTCCTTGGTCGTGAAGAAGGGCTCGAAGATCCGGGCCAGCGTCGTGGCATTCATCCCCACGCCGGTGTCGGTCACGACGATTGTCGCGTACCCGGGCGCGTCGGCGGTCGCCGGCACCACCCCCGTGCGGATCCCGAGCGGTCCCCCGGCTGGCATCGCGTCGCGGGCGTTCACCACGAGGTTCATCACGATCTGCTCGAGCTGTCCGGCGTCGATGTAGACCACCGATCCTGGCTCGGCGAGCTCCGACACCAACGAGTATTCCTCGCCGATCAGCCGTCGGAGCAGCTTCTGCAGGCTGTCGAGCTGCGTCTCCAGCACGAGGTACTCCGGCTCGATGACCTCCTGGCGGCTGAACGCGAGCAAGCGCCCCGTGAGCGCGCCGGCCCTCTGGGCGGCCCGGCGAATCTCCTCCAGATCCATCTGCCGCGGGTCGGCCGGGTCCAAGGCATCGATCAGCAGATCGGCATAGCTGCGGATCACCGTGAGATGGTTGTTGAAGTCGTGTGCCACCCCGCTCGCCAACCGTCCCACCGCCTCCATTTTCTGGGTCTGATTTACCCGAGCCTCCAACTCCCGATGGCGCGTCAGGTCCGCGAACTGCACGACGATCGACGGCCGGCCCCACTCGCCCCCCGACACCATCGCCGAGCAGAGCAGCACCGGAACCGTCCGCCCATCGCGGTGCAGATATCGCTTCTCGAGTTGCAACGCGTTGACCGCCCCCCGGGAGTACTGCTCCAGGTTCACCCGCGTCACCGGGACGTCATCCGGATGCGTGATGTCGAGAATGTTGAGCCGGCGCAATTCGTCGGCCGTATAGCCCAGGAGCCGGCAGGCGGCGGTGTTGCAGATGTGGATCGATCCGTCGAGCCCCAGGTGGAGCACACCGAACGACAGCGCGTTGCGCAGTGCCTGATAGCGCTCGTCGCTCTCGCGGCGCGCCTGGTTGACGCGGTCGAACTGGCGGAGGTTGGTGACGTCCACCGACACGCCGGCCACGCCATCCACCGTTCCGGCCTCGTCGCGTACCGGGGTGATCTGGACGTGATATACTCGATCGCCCCACGGCAGGTCGTAGGCGCAGCGCTCGCCCGCCAGCGCCTTCCGGTGCTCGGTCAGCGCAAACGTGCTCCGCGGCTCGCCGACCAGCACCTCGGCAATCGTCTTCCCCTCGAGATGTTCGGGCTCGAGGCCCCAGCGATCCAACTCGGCCCCGCGCATTGAAGTGAGGCGCAGTTCACGGTCGGTCGTCCACACGATCGCCGGCAGGCTCGCCAGCACTGCTTCCAGGTATGGCCGCGCCCGGTGGTCCGCTTTGGCCATTCGGCGCCATGGACTCCTACACCGCCGGGCGCCGTCGCGTCGCGCCCAGCGGGCTAGCATCTGAATCACGGTTCGTCCTCCGGGAACCCTGTGTGGTCAAGCGCAGGCTAATGCCCACCAGCGCCACGAAGCCAATGCTTCCTTTTGATACGGCTATGCCCGGCTGCTATGCCCGGCTGCCTTGCCGGGGGGGCATGGCAGCACCATGTTCGCGGGGCCGGACATACCCCATCCCGGAGACGCAGTGGAGTTGCGGCATTTGCGGTACTTCGTCGCGGTGGCGGACGCCGGTAGCTTCCTGAAAGCAGCGCACGCGCTGCGGGTGGCGCAGCCAGCGCTATCGCGGCAGGTCCAGGATCTTGAGCGCGAGTTGGGAGTGACGCTGTTGGAGCGCCACCCACACGGGGTGCGGTTGACGTTGCCGGGCAAGCGCTTCATCGGGGATGCGCGGCGGACGCTCCACATGGCGGAAACGGCGGCCCGGCGGGCCCGGGTGCAGGCCGCGACCGGGACCCGCGCGCTGAGGCTCGTGTGTTCGGAGCTGCTCTCGCAGACAGCGACGCTCAGCGACCTGGTGCACAGCTACTGGCAGATGAACCCAGGCGTGGACATCGACATGGAATTGATGAACGCACCCTCGGTGCGCGTGGCGCTGGCGGGGGGGCAGGCCGACGTGGGAATCATGTTGGTCGGGCGATGGCCGCTGCGTGGCTTCGCAGGCGTGCGGCTGGTTGACTGTGCGGTGACCGGGGCGCTGTTGCCGAGTGGGCACCCACTGACCCACAAGAAGCGGCTGCTTGCCCGGGAGTTGGCCCCGCTACCCTGGCTGCACTTGCCACCAGAGGCGACGTGGGGTGTGTACCGCACACTCAACCGGGAGCTCATGGCGCGTGGGTTCTCGGCGCGTCACCAAGCGACGCGTCCGCCGAGCTTCTCCTTTCTCCCGCTTATCGCGGCGGGCCACGGGTGGGCGTTCTCGGACGGCCCACTAGCAGAGATGTTTACGCGTGTCACGAAGGCGGTGACCTATTGCCCGCTTGCGGAGCCGCCAATTCCGATCTGGATGGCCGCCATTTGGAAACGGTCCGGAACGACACCGCAAACACTGCAGTTCATTCGCCTCGCGGAGTCGATATGTCACCAGCGGTTCCACGCCCGGTGAGTTGGGGGAAAGGTGGAAACTACCGGGCCGGTCGCACCCGACGCCCACGCCGTGCTCGCGGACTGTCTGCGGGAACTTGAAAGCATGGGCAACGCCTACCCGATGATGCGTGGCCAGTCCGGTGCGTCATACGCCGCGATTGCGAACGTTCTGGCGCCAGTCTGTCCGGGAGAATGCGGATGCGACGGGACGAGGAACTCGTCCCATGGCCCGACTCGGCCGGGTCACGTCGCGGGGTGGTGAAGGCAGGCCACGCGATATTGCCTTTGTATCTCACAGAGTTCTACTTCCCGTCTCCAACGGCATCGCAATACAGTTTTGTCGGCACATCTTCCAGGGCCTGTTTCGCCGGGTCCCGAAGATCGCGCGTCAGGTCATCGGATCCAGTAGGCACCGGCCGGAACACAATGCCTGGGTCAATGTTCGGGCGCCACGTGAGACCTGTCCTCTGCGTGTCCCCGCTCCTTCGACGCCTCACTCCGCACGGAGCGTTTCCATGGGGTCCACGCGCGCGGCGCGCCAGGCCGGAATCAGACACGCCAGGACCGTCACGAGCACGAGCGCACCCGCGGCCGTGGCCAGCGTCATCGGATCGCGCGCCGCCACGCCGTACAGCAACGAGGCAATGAATCCCGCGATGGCCAAGGGGACCACCATGCCCACGCCGATGCCCACCATGACCATGCGGACGGCGTCGCCGACGACCAGCCGCGCGATCCCGGCGGCGCGCGCCCCGAGCGCCATCCGCACGCCAATTTCGTGCACGCGCTCCGTCACGGCCGAGGTCATGACGCTATACACGCCAACGGCTGCCACGAGCAGCGCGAGCACGCCCGCCGCCGTGAAGAGCGTCGCTCCCGTCTCCCACTGGCGATATCCAGGATCAACGATGTCGTCCATCGACTGGATGCCGGGACGCACGGTGGGGCCGAACGTGCTGCGAACGAGACTCGCGATCGCGTCGCGGACGGGCGCAACGCGTCCGGGTTCGACCCGCACGACGATCGTTCCGGGACGCCGCCACCCGTCCGGCGCCTGGTCGAGCGGGAGGAAATACTCGGGTGCCGGCTTCTCGATGATCCCGCTCACGTGGGCGTTTTCCACCACGCCCACGATTCGGCGGCACGGATCGGTGCGTTTCTCCAGAATCAGGCACCGGCCAACGGCAGTCTGCCCGGGCCAGTAGGCGCGCGCGAGCGCTTGGTTCACCACGAGCACGGGCTCGGCGCCGGCCCGGTCCCCGGCGGTGAACGTCCGCCCCTGGATCAGATGGACACCGAGGGTGGAGAGAAAGCCCGGCGAGCCGATCGACGCGAGCGGCCCGCCGCTCTCGGCGGCACCGGGAAGGGAGTCCCGGTCCGGCAGGTACGTGTCGATCCAACTGAGGCCCCAGATCGGGGGATTGAGGATGAGCGCCGTGCGCCGCACCCCCGGGATCGCGGCGAGTCGCGTGGCGAGCTGCGGCATCCCATCGCTGATCGCGCGCGATTCGGCGGTGTCCTCCACGGCTCTCGGGCTCGCGAAGAGAAGCGTGTGCACATCGTCGTACCCGAGGTCTACCGACTCCACGTTGCGTAGACTCTGAATCAGCAAACCAGCCCCGCTCACCAGCACCACGGAAAGCGCGGCCTGCACCACGATCAGCGCCGACCGCATACGGGAACGGCCCCGGGACCCAGCACGGGGGTCGCGCTTGAGCGCGTCCATCAACCCGGGGCGGCTTCCCTGCACGGCGGCTACTGCGCCCGACCCTGCCCCCGCGATGAGGGCCACGGCCATCGCGAACC
>JBJKRG010000064.1:0-9221 GCA_046704805.1 Gemmatimonadaceae bacterium | reverse complement strand
GCCCGGCCGGGACGCCGATCACGACCGCGAACCGACTCGACCCGAACCGACCGGCGACGGAGCCTGAGTGCCCCAATTCTACATCACGACCGCCATCGACTACGCGAACGGCGAGCCGCATCTGGGGCACGCGCTGGAGAAGATCGGTGCCGATGCCATCGCCAGGTATCGCCGCCTGCGCGGCGACGATGTGCGCTTCCTGATGGGGATGGACGAGCACGGCCAGAAGGTCGCACAGGCCGCGGCCGAGCGCGGGGTGTCCCCGCAGGCCCTCGTGGATCGCATCGCCGCGTCGTTCGAGGCCATGTGGGCCCGGCTGGGCATCTCCTACGATCAGTTCATCCGGACCACGCAGCCTGCGCACAAGGCCGGGGTCCGCGCCCTGATCCTGCGCATCCACGAGCTGAACCCCGACGACTTCTACGAGAAGACGTACGAGGGCTGGTACTGCGTGGGGTGTGAGCTGTTCAAGCGCAAGGACGAGATCGTGGACGGCAAGTGCGTGATTCATCCGACCCGCGAGCTCCAGTGGACGCAGGAGCACAACTGGTTCTTCCGGCTCACTCGCTATGCGCCGTTCCTCGAAGACCTGTTCGCGACCCATCCGGAGTTCCTCCGCCCCGAGAGCCGCCGCAACGAGATTCTGGCGCTGCTCGCGCAGGGCCTCGAGGACATCTCGATCACGCGGTCGCGCCTGGCATGGGCGATTCCGTTTCCCCTCCCCACGAGCGGCGGCGAGGAGCAGGGCACCTGGGTGTGGTTCGACGCGCTCCCGAATTACCTCACGGCCACCGGATATCCCGACCCGTCGTACACGGACTGGTGGCCGGCGCAGCTGCACGTGATCGGCAAGGACATCACGCGGCTGCACTGTGTGATCTGGCCGGCGATGCTGCGCGCCGCCGGACTCGCCCTCCCCGAATCGGTGTGGGCCCACGGGTTCGTGTCGCTCGGCGGTGAGCGGTTCAGCAAGTCGGCGGGGGTGAAGCTCGAGCTGGGCGATGCGATCGACCGGTTCGGGCCGGATGCGTTCCGGTACTTCCTGGCCCGGGAGGTGCCGTTCGACGGCGACGGGAGCTTCTCGTGGGAGCGTTTCGAGGAGCGCTACAATGCCGATCTCGCCAACGCCTGGGGCAACCTGGCGAGCCGCACGATCGCCATGGTCGAGCGCTATCGCGGGGGCGTGGTCCCGTCGGCACCCCGCGGGGTCGTGGACGACGCCGATGCCGCCGACTACGCCGCGTACCATGCCGCGATGGACGGGTCGCGCGGCTACCTGCTGCACGAGGCGCTGCGCAGCGTGTGGCTCACGGTGGCGCGCGGCAACGAGTTCGTGGACCGCCAGGCGCCCTGGAAGCTGGCCAAGGATCCGGGGATGGCTCCCGAGCTGGACCGCACCCTGGGTACGCTCATGCGGCAGCTCGCCCGGCAGTGCGTGGCCCTGCAACCGTTCATGCCCGCGAAAGTGCAGGCCTTGTGGGAGCAGCTCGGCGGCCCCGGTGCCGTGGCCGACCAGCGGTTCGCGACGCTCGAAACGCTCGATGCCGCCGGATGGCGGGTGCGGAAGGGCGAGCCGCTGTTCCCCAAGGAGCAGCCCGCCCGGCAGCCCTGACGCCGCCCCGCCGGCGGCCCGCTAGAACGAAACGCCGAAGGTGAGCGGCAACATCTGCCGCGAGCTTCCGCTGTGGGCCACGTAGAAGTACCGCAATTCGACGTATGCGCTCATGTCGGCCAGGGGCCAGCGGTATCCGCCCCCGAAATTGAAGCCGAAATCATTCTCGCTCAGCAATCCGGCGAACGCGCTCGTGTGGTACAGGCCCAGGCCGCCGATGAAGTAGGGCGTCTCCCCGGTCTTCACGAACGGCAGCACGGCGTTGATGTTGAGCCCCGTGATGTTCTGACTCACCATCCCGCCCTTGCCGGCGAACCCAGTGTACGTCACCTCGCCGCGCAACTCGACGGGAAACCCCTGTGGGGTACCCGACAACATGCCACTGATCAGAAAGCCGGTCTGCACGCGCTGGCTCAGGGTGCTGAGCGGAACGCTGAGACCGGCGCCGAGGCCGAAGTGGACCGGCGATTCCACGTTCTGCGCGTGGACCGACCGTTGTGGCACGGCGACCAGGGCGAAGAGGGCCGCCGCAGTCACCGCATAGCGAGAAACCTTCATACGGGCTCCTGTGCTGAGTTTCGTGGTGCGCCGCCGGTTCGTGCTCGGCGTCCGCACCCGGCGGTGCCGGCGCCCGGCCGGTTGCGACCCTGCCGCGCCCATGCACGCCGGAAGCGGGCTGGCGTGTGCACGCCGCCCGCTTCCCTACCCCGCAGTCAGGCCAGTGTTACCACCGGCAACAGGGTCACTTCGGACTCTGCGGTGCGCCTCCCTTCGAGGTATCGGTCGGCGTCGAGAAGTCGACCTTCGGCACCTGGGTGGCCTGCTCCGTCGCCTGGAAGTACTTCAGCTGCTTGGCGTGGATGACCTTGGCGGTCAGGACCGCGGGGAACTGGCGGATGTACGCATTGTACGAGCGCACGGCGTCGTTGTAGTCGCTGCGCGCGACGGCCACCCGGTTTTCGGTTCCCGTCAACTCGTCCTGCAAGCGCAGGAAGTTCTCGTCGGCCTTCAGGTTCGGATAGGCCTCGGAGATCGCCAGCAGCCGGCCCAGCGCGCCGGTCATCTGCTGATCGGCGTTCGCCATCTGCTCGGGGTCCTTGCTCTGCACCGCGTTGAGCAGGCGGGACCGGGCCTGGGCAACGTTGTTGAACACCTCTTCCTCGTGTGCGGCGTAGCCCTTCACGGTCGCCACGAGGTTCGGGATCAGGTCGGCCCGGCGCTGCAACTGCACCTCGATCTGGGCCTGTGCGGCCGAGGCCTGTTCGTCCAGCCGTTGGATGTTGTTGTACCCGCATCCCGTGGTCAGCACGGCGAGCGCGACCAGTCCGCCCGCGACCCAGCGACGTTTCATCGATCATCTCCTCAGGCCCGAAGTTGAGCCGGCACGGTCGGGCTCCGTGACGCCGGCCGGGCCCGGACCGTACCAACCCCGGTCCCAGCCCCTTCTACCCTACGTACACTGACCGGCACAGGTTCCCGACGCTACCCCTGGGTGCTGAATCCGTCGAGGAACCGAACCACCCCCTCCATCCCCTGGAGGTACGCGTCGAGCACCGCCGGCACATCGGCCCCGGGGAGCTTGGCCTCGCCGCGCACGTGGCGCACCACGCGGACGAAGGAGCTGCCGTCCACACCCGCGGCGTCGGCCACGGCAGTGGCCAGCGCGACGTTGTCGCGTGACGGGGTCTCGCCGCGCAGGCGCTCGACGCCCCGGAAGACGACCATGATGGTGCTGATGCTCGACGTGAGCAGCCGCAGCTCGGCCTTGCGATCTCCCGCAGCCGCGAGCACGCCCTGCCGCAGTGCCAGCAGCTTGCCGCGCGCCTGGTGCTCCACCTGGAGCCGCAGGTCGCTGCGGTTCACGTGGATGCCGTCGAACGGCGGCTTTCCCTGGAGCACGCGGTGCCGGTCGAGAATGTCGGCGTATTCCATCGGGAACACGTCGCTCGACTCGCGCCACTCCTCCTCGGTGAAGATGAGCGGCGGCGGATTGCCCGCCTGGCCCCAGGACCGCGTCGTCGCCGACAGCGCCCGCAGGCGGTCGGCTCCGAGCCGGTCCACGATCACCAGCACGTTGTGATCGGATCGGTCCGGGATGTGCTCTCCCGCAGCCGCCGATCCGTAGAGCACCACGGCCCGGAGCCCCGCGCCGAATGCAGCGCCGAGCTGGGCCACCAGGTCTTCGAGCGTCATCTTCGCCATAGCGTCACCAGGATGATCCGCCGCCACCGCCGGCGAAGCCGCCGCCGCCGCCGAACCCACCGAACCCGCCGCCACCACCGAATCCACCACCGCCCCAACCGCCGCGCCCGCCACCACCCATCATCCCCCATGGGAGGAACAACATCCAGGGCGAGCACCCGCGGCGACCCCCGCCCAACATGCTGAGAATGAAGAACAGCAGGAAGAGATAGACGATCGGCGGAATACCGCCCGAGGGGCCCCTGGCCTGCCGGCCGGAGCTCGGCGCTGCAACCGCCGTGAGCGCGGAATCGAGCGAGAAGTGATACGCGCTCGCGAACGCCTGCGCCACCCGCACGGCCACCAGCGACGTGCCGTCGGCGTAGTCGCCGTTCCGGAAATACCGGGATACCGCCTCCCGGCAGATGTCTCCGGCGTCGGCGTCGGTGAGATACCCCTCGGCGCCCTGTCCGACCTCGATGCGGCACACGCCCTGCCCGCTGGAGTTGGTCTCCTTCGGTACGATCAGGATGACCACGCCGGCGTTGCGATTGGGATTCCCCGGCTGGCCGAACTTGCCCACCTTCCACTGCCGGCCGATCTCGAGGCTGACCTCGCTCACGGGCCGCCCCTTCAGGTCGGCAAGCGTGACGATGGCCATCTCGCCCGGCGAGCTGGTGCGGACCGCCTGCGCCAGCCGCGTCAGCACCGCGACCGTCTGCGCCGGCAGAATGTGCGCGAAGTCGTCGACGAGGCCCGTCGGAGCGGGAATTTTCAGGGGCCCGCCCTGGAAGAGCAGAGCGACGCCTGCGAGCAGTGAGAGCATGAAGACGACGGCCGGAGATCGAGGATGAGCGATGAAGCGCCTGCATCGAGTCTAGCGGGCAGGGCCAGAGGGGGCCAGCGGCCTGCCCATCCTCCGCATCTCGCTGGGGCGCATTAGGTTAGTACGCATCGTCGGGCAGCCGGGTTTCGGCCGCCCTCCCTCTGCCCTTCCCAGCGATGACATCCACTCGATTCGTCCTTCCTCTCGCGGCCCTGGCGCTCGCCGCGCTCACGGCGGCCGCCCCCCCGGACCACGAGCATCCCGCCCCGCCGCCGGGCGCCGACTCGCTGCTCGCGCGCGCCGACTCGGGGCGGATCGAGGGATCCCCGACGGCGAAGGTCTGGGTCATCGAAGCCAGCGACTTTCAGTGCCCCTACTGCAAGGAGTGGCACGACCAGTCGTACAAGACGATCCTCGACGACTACGTGAAGACGGGGAAGATCCGCTTCGCGTTCCTGAACGATCCCCTGTCGATCCACCAGCACTCCGTACAGGCCGCGGAGGCGGCCATGTGTGCGTCGGCCCAGGGGAAGTTCTGGCCGATGCATCAGGAGCTGTTCGCAACCCAGAACAAGTGGGACGGCCCCGCGAACCCGGCGGCGTTCTTCGACTCCCTGGCCGTCAAGGCCGGCGTGAACGCTCCGGAGTGGCGGCGATGCGTGAACACGCACGCCATGCAGTCGCTCATCGAAGCCGATCAGTCGCGGCTGCGATCGGCCGGCGTTCAGGCCACGCCGACGTTCTTCGTTGGCGGCCGGATGCTCGAGGGTGTGCAGCCGATGGCCGCCATGCGGCAGGCCATCGACGAGGCGCTCGCCAAGGCGGGCGCCAAGTAGGCGCGGCCGCCGCCCGGAGCGCCGCGTGAACCTCGCGATCCGTCCGATGTACGCCGCCGCCGCTCAGCTGGCGCGGCTGGGCGCCGCGCTGGCGCCGGAGGACGGCTCGAAACTCATCCGCACCTTCGCGGCCCGGCGCGGCATTCGCGCGCGGTACGCCGGATGGGGCAGCGCGGGTCGCGACCCCGCGCGTCCTCTGGTTTGGGTCCACGCGCCGTCGGTGGGAGAAGGGCTGCAGGCGCGCCCCGTGCTCGAGCTCCTGCGGGCGCGCCACCCGGACTTCCAGCTCGCCTACACCTTCTTCTCACCCAGTGCCGAGCGTTTCGGCGCCGGCCTCGACGTGGACTTCCGGGACTACCTGCCCTTCGACACCGTGGGCGACGCCCGTACGGCCCTCCGCGCGCTCGCACCGCGGGTCCTGGCGTTCGCCAAGCTGGACGTGTGGCCGGTCCTGGCGCACGAGGCAGCCCGCGGCGGCGTGAAGCTCGCGCTGGTGAGCGGGACGCTCGCCCGCGACTCCTCACGGAGCCGGGGTCTGGCGGCGATGGTGCTCCGCGACGCGTACGCGCGACTCGACGCCGTGGGGGCCGTCGATGCGGAGGACGCCGAGCGGCTGGTACAACTCGGAGTTCGGGAAGGGGTGGTAGAGGTCACCGGCGACACGCGCTTCGACCAGGTGTGGGGGCGGGCGCAGCGGGCCGACCGCGCCGGCCCCCTGCTGACGCCGCTCGTCTCGGACCGCCCCACCCTCGTGGCCGGGTCGACGTGGCCCACCGACGAGACCCATCTGCTGCCGGCCTTCCGGGCGCTCCGCGACGAGGTCGGCAACGCCAGGCTCATCGTGGCGCCGCACGAACCCACGGCTGCGCACCTGTCGCCCATCGAACGCTGGGCCCGGGAGGGGGGGCTGCAACTGGCCAGGTTGGGCGCGCCTGAGGCGCCCGACGCCGACGTCGTGCTGGTGGACCGGGTGGGGGTGCTCGGCGACCTGTACGCGCTCGCCGACGTGGCGTACGTGGGCGGAGCCTTTCATGCGGCGGGGCTTCATTCGGTGCTCGAGCCGGCGGCGTTCGGCGTGCCGGTGGTGTTCGGTCCGCGACACACGGGCAACCGCGACGCCCGGCTCCTGCTGCAGCACGACGCCGCGGCGGGCGTGACCGGGCGGACCGAGTTGCAGTCGGCACTCACGAAATGGCTGGCGGATCCGGCCGCGCGAACCGCGGCAGGCAAACGGGCGCGTGCCGTGATCGACTCCGGGCGCGGTGCGGCCGAGCGCTCGCTGCACCTGCTCGAGCGCCTGCTCGACGTCTGACTACCCTTCCCGTCGGTCCCGGAGCATCTTTCGCACGTATCGGAGCCGCTGTGGCGTGAGCGCGATCTGCGCTGTCCACCGTGCCCGTCCCCCAGGAGCCTCGCGTGAACGGATCGTCGTTGCTGGTCGCTGCGGCACTCTTCGCCGGAGTGGCCTCGTGCCGCCCGGCCGCGGGGAGCGCCCCGGCAGAGGGACCGCAGGCGACGATGTCCCTCGAGCCCACCCCGGTGCAGCCCAGCGTCACGTTCGCCGGCCGGTTCAGGCCGGTGCTGAACACCATGTCCGGCGACGCCACGCTTCCCGGCGCGATCCGGATTCGGGGAACGGCGAAGCTGACCTCGTACGCCGGAACCGACGACGAGTTCCGCGTCGAGGTCCGGTTCAGCTCCGAGCTGGGCAGCCAGGCGCTCCGCTGGAGTGTCGTCCCCGGAGAGTGCGGCAACGGCAACCTGCCGCTGGTGCCGCCCCGCAATCTGACGACGATCAACGTCGATGGAACCGGCAGCGCCGTCTTCGATGGCGAGTTCCGGGCCACGCTGACCGCGGGCCGGGACTACCACCTGAACCTCTACGGCAACAACGGCACGCAGCTCGCCGACGTCGTGGGGTGCGCCAACCTCAGGAACTGATCGCCGACGCGCGTTCGGTCACGATCCGTACGTGGTTCTCCACGACCTGGAGAAACCCGCCCTCCACGTTGAATCGGCGGGCGGAGGCGCCTGCCCCGAGTCGGAGCTCGCCCTTCCCGATCAACGTCATCATCGGCGCATGGCCGGTGAGGATGCCGACCTCGCCATCGTAGGCGGGGGCCACGACGGTCTCGGCCGTGCCTTCGAAGAGCACGGCCTCGGGCGAGATCACGGAGATCGTGAGCACGGGGTGCGCCTCAGTCCTGGGCCAGCTTCTTGGCGTTGGCGATCACGTCGTCGGCGCCGCCGGCCATGAAGAAGGCCTGTTCCGGATACTGGTCGAACTCGCCGGCCACGAGCCGCTCGAAGGAATCGATGGTCTCCTCGAGCTTCACGTACTTGCCGGAGATGCCGGTGAACTGCTCGGCCACGTGGAACGGTTGGGACATGAAGCGCTGCACGCGCCGGGCACGGGCGACCGTCAGCTTGTCCTCCTCGGACAGCTCGTCCATGCCGAGGATGGCGATGATGTCCTGGAGCTCCTTGTAGCGTTGCAGGATGCGCTGGACGTCCGTGGCGACCTTGTAGTGGCGCGCGCCCAGGTACTGGGGATCGAGAATCCGCGAGCTGGACGCGAGGGGGTCGACGGCCGGATAGATGCCCAGTTCGGTGATCGCGCGCGAGAGGACGACCGTGGCGTCGAGGTGGGCGAACGCGGTGGCCGGCGCCGGATCGGTGATGTCGTCGGCCGGGACGTAAATGGCCTGCACCGAGGTGATCGACCCATCGCGCGTGGACGTGATGCGTTCCTGCAGATCACCCATCTCGGTGGCGAGCGTCGGTTGATACCCCACGGCGCTCGGCATGCGGCCCAGCAGCGCGGACACCTCCGATCCTGCCTGGGTGAATCTGAAGATGTTGTCGATGAACACGAGCACGTCGGCGTGCTCGCGGTCGCGGAAGTACTCGGCCACGGTCAGCCCCGAGAGGCCGACGCGGAGGCGCGCGCCCGGGGGCTCGTTCATCTGTCCGTAGATGAGCGCCACCTTGTCGAGAATGCCGGCTTCCTTGAACTCGAGGTAGAGGTCGTTGCCCTCGCGGGTGCGCTCGCCGACGCCGCAGAACACGGAGCGGCCGCCGTGGCCCATGGCCACGTTGTTGATCAGCTCCTGGATGACGACGGTCTTGCCCACCCCGGCGCCGCCGAAGAGGCCGATCTTGCCGCCCTTCACGAACGGGGCAATGAGATCGATGACCTTGATGCCCGTCTCGAAGAGCTCGGTCTTGGGCTCGAGGTTCACGAAGTCGGGCCGCTTGCGGTGGATAGGCCACCGCTCGACGTCGGCCGGAATCGGCTCGCCGTTGTCCACCGGCTCGCCGAGCACGTTGAGGATACGTCCCAGCGGCGCCGTGCCCACCGGCACCGTGATCGGCCCGCCGGTGTCGACGGCGTCCATGCCGCGCACGACGGCGTCGGTGGACGACATGGCGACGGCGCGTGCCTGATTGCGGCCGATGTGCTGCTGGACCTCGGCCACGACGTCGACGTCGATCCCGTCGACGGTGGCCTTCACGCGGACGGCGTTGTAGAGCTCGGGAAGCTTGTCGGCTTCGAACTCGACGTCGAGCACCGGTCCGATGACCTGCACGACCTTTCCGATGTTGGCGGGAGCAATGGTGGTGGCTGACATGGCTATCCCTGGAGGGCCGCAGCGCCGCCGACGATCTCGGCGATCTCCTGCGTGATCTGCGCCTGGCGGGCGCGGTTGTAGGTGCGGCGGAGGATGTTGATCATGTCCGTCGCGTTGTCGGTGGCGTTCTTCAT